>NZ_JBFBJJ010000006.1:95678-180677 GCF_040686055.1 Microbacterium sp. NPDC086615 | reverse complement strand
CCTCGAACAACTCTCCCTCGTCTACCCCGAACGCATCCACCGCTACCTCTAACCCCCGAGACACCACCCACTTACACACACAACTTGACAGGCTCCATCGACGACCACTCACGCCTGGCCCTGGCCTCCCACGTGTCTTGGGCGGAGACCGCGGACGCAGCGATCACGGTGATGGACAAGGCCATCGCCGCTCACGGCGTCCCGCAACGCCTGCTCAGCGACAACGGCGCCGCGTTGAACCCCACGCGACGCGGCATGACCGGCAAGCTCGTCACCCACGTCACCGCGCTCGGTGTCCTCGCCATCACCGGTAAGCCCTACAAACCGACCACCCAGGGCAAGAACGAACGGTTCCATCAGACCCTGTTCCGGTTCCTCGACAAACAGCCCCTCGCCGACACCCTCGACGACCTCCAGCAGCACGTCGACGCGTTCGACCGCATCTACAACACCGAACGCCCCCACCAAGCCCTCCCCGGCCGGCTCACCCCCCCAACAAGCCTGGAACGCCACCGCCCCCGCACACCCTCCCCGCCCTCGACCCGCATCCGACACACCCGCCGCAAACGACACCGGCCAACACACCCGAACCGTCACACGAGCCGGAGCGATCACCATCCACAGCACCCGATACATGATCGGCAAAGCCCACGCCGGCACCACCGTCCACGCGACCTGGAACAACACCACCGTCGACATCTTCGACAACAACGGCACACACCTGATCACCTTCCGCAGACCACCCAAAGGCACCCTCTACGTCGGCAATGGTCGCCCCCAACACCACCAAACCAAACCCAAAGCGTCACCGATGTCCTGATACACCAACCGTCACCGATGTCCTGATGCAGAACTGTCACCGATGTCCTGAGACATCACACGGACGTCGCCGGGAAGTGTCCGGGTGTTCTGGACACTCGACGGCGCCGGGCCTCGGACCGGTGCGGCGCCTACCCGCTCGACGCCCGCACGACCAGCTCCGGCTGGAACCGCACCCGCCGTCCTTCCGGATCGACGCCGCCGTCGAGTTGGCGCAGCAGCAGGTCGACCGCGGTCGAGCCCAGGGCCTCGGCGGGCTGGCGCACCGAGGTGAGGGGCACGACGGTCGCTGCGGCGAAGTCGATGTCGTCGTAGCCGACGAGGGCGATGTCGTCGGGCACGCGGATATCGCCGAGCATGGTCAACGCCTGCAGGACACCCACGGCGAGCAGGTCGTTCGCGGCGAAGACCGCGTCGGGACGGTCGGAGCGTTCGCGAAGACCCTCGCCGGCGGCGCGGCCGGCGAGGACGGTCATGGCATCCGTCTCGATGACCTCGAGGGACGCGCCGTCGACCTCGGCGACCGCGCGACGGGCCCCCGCGAGACGGTCGGCGACCTGGCGGGTCGTGAGCGGGCCGGCGACGAACGCGATGCGGCGGCGTCCCCGGGAGAGGAGGTGCGCCACAGCGAGGTATCCGCCCTCGACGTCGTCGACCGACACCGTGCAGACGTCGTCTCCGGCGGTCTGCTCGTCAACGAGGACGACCGGGATGCCGGCGGCCGCGAGATGCTCCACGACGTCTCCGCCGGCATCGGCCGGGGTGAGGAGGACCCCGGCGACGCGCTGCTCGCGGAACTGGTCGAGGTACAGGCGTTCCTGGTCGGCGTCGGCCCCGCTGGACCCGAGGAGGACGACGTATCCGTCGGCGGCGGCGCGCGCTTCGGCACCGCGGGCGACGGCGGCGAAGAACGGGTTGCCGACATCGAGCACGATCAGCGCGATCGCGCGGCTCCGGCCGGCGCGCAGCTGGCGCGCGGCGTCGTTGCGCACGTAGCCGAGGGCGTCGATCGAGGCGCGGACACGCTCGACGACTCCCGGGGACACCGTGTCGCGGGCGTTGAGCACATTCGAGACGGTGCCCACCGAGACGCCGGCGTGCGCGGCGACGTCTTTGATTTTGACCGCCATGATTTGACGACGATATCGCACGCGTCGGAGCATCGTGCTAGCGTGTCGTGAAACGATTCATTCTCGAAGGAGAGAACCTGATGTCCGCACAGACCACGCGCGTCTGTTTCGAACTCCGCGTGAGACCCGAGCTGATCGACGAGTACATCGCCCGGCACACTCCGGTCCGCGCCGACATGCTCGCTGAGATCGCCGCCGCCGGACGCCGCAACTACTCGCTGTTCCTCGGCGAGCGCGGTCGCCTCATCGGCTACTACGAGACCGACGACGACGCCGCGGCTCAGGCCTACCTCGCTGCCTCTCCGATCGCCGCCGCGTGGGAGGCCGAGATGGCTCCCTACTTCGAAGGCCTCGACGGCCGCCCCGACCAGGCGGCCACCGCCCTCACCGAGGTGTTCCACCTCGCCGACCAGCTCGCCGATGTCGACGGCACCGCGAGCACCGACTCCACGGCATCCGCCCCGATCGAAAGCACCCGTTCATGACAACGCTGTCTCCCGAGATCCTCTCGGCCCTCGAAGCCCAGGCCATCGAGCTGCCCTCCTGGGCGTTCGGTAACTCCGGCACGCGTTTCCGCGTGTTCCCCACCGCCGGGACCCCACGCGACCCGTTCGAGAAGATCGCGGATGCCGCCGAGGTCAACCGCCTGACCGCGCTCGCCCCCACGGTGGCCCTGCACATCCCGTGGGACCTCGTCGACGACTACACGGCGCTCCGCCGTCACGCCGAAGATCTCGGCGTGAAGCTCGGCACCGTCAACTCGAACACCTTCCAGGACGAGGACTACAAGTTCGGCGCCCTCACGCACCACGACGAGCGCATCCGCCGCAAGGCCATCGACCACCACCTCGAGTGCATCGACGTGATGGATGCCACGGGCTCGCGCGACCTGAAGATCTGGCTCGCCGAGGGCTCGAACTACCCCGGCCAGAACGACATGCGCGGGCGTCAGGACCGCCTGCAGGACTCGCTGCAGCAGATCTACGAGCGCCTCGGCGACGACCAGCGTCTCGTGCTCGAGTACAAGTTCTTCGAGCCGTCGTTTTACCACACCGACGTTCCCGACTGGGGTACCTCGTACGCGCAGGTCGCCTCTCTCGGCGACAAGGCGATGGTGTGCCTCGACACGGGCCACCACGCGCCCGGCACCAACATCGAGTTCATCGTCATGCAGCTCCTGCGTCTCGGAAAGCTCGGCTCGTTCGACTTCAACTCGCGCTTCTACGCCGACGACGACCTCATTGTGGGCGCGGCTGACCCGTTCCAGCTGTTCCGCATCCTCGTCGAGGTCGTGCGCGGCGGGGGCCTCAACAACCCCGACGTGGCCTTCATGCTCGACCAGTGCCACAACATCGAGGACAAGATCCCCGGGCAGATCCGCTCGGTGCTCAACGTCCAGGAGATGACGGCGCGGGCGCTCCTCCTCGACCGCGACGCTCTGGATGCCGCGCAGCAGGCGAACGACGTGCTCGGCGCCAACGCGGTGCTGATGGACGCCTTCTACACCGACGTACGTCCCGCGCTCGCCGAGTGGCGCGAGTCGCGGGGCCTCCCTGCCGACCCGATGGCTGCGTTCGCGGCATCCGGCTACCTGCCCCGCATCGCCGCCGAGCGCGTCGGCGGCACGCAGGCGGGCTGGGGCGCGTGATGACGACGACGAACACGAAGCGTCCGCTGTCGGCGTGGAAGGCCACCATCGCGGTCGCCATGTCGAACTACATCGAGGCGGGCGCCATCATCGCGCTCGCCACGAGCCTGACCCTCTGGCAGGAGTCGTTCGGCTTCGACGACGGCGTTGTCGGCGTCATCGCTGCCCTGTCGGCCAACGCGTTCGGCTCGGCCATCGGCGCCGCGATCGGCGGTCCGCTGTGCGACCGCCTGGGTCGGAAGTTCATCTACACGTACGACCTCATCGTGTTCATGCTCGGCGCCCTGCTGGTGACGTTCTCGGCGAATGTCGGGATGCTGCTCGCGGGTGTGATCCTCATGGGCATCGCCGTCGGCGCCGGGGTGCCGGCATCCTGGACCTACATCGCCGAAGAAGCTCCCAGCGAGCACCGCGCGGCGCACGTCGGCACGGCCCAGTTGGCCTGGTCGATCGGACCGGCCGTCGGCTTCCTCCTCGCTGTGGTGGTCGCACCCCTCGGCCTGTGGGGATCGCGACTGATCTTCCTCCACCTCTTCGTCATCGCCGCCGTCACGTGGTGGGTGCGCCGCGGCTTGCCGGAGTCTCGCCGCTGGAAGGAGCAGCGCGCGGCCGCGACGAGCGCGGGGGAGCGGATCTCGTTCTTCAGCGGCCTCGCGGGGCTCCTGCGGGAGCGGAAGAACTGGACCGCCCTGCTGTTCCTGCTCGGGGTCTACGGCCTGTGGAACACGGTCGCCGGGCAGGCCGGCATCTTCCAGCCGCGCGTCTACGACGCGTCGGGGCTGCACGATCCCGTGCAGCAGAACCTCCTGCAGGTCCTCGTCTGGACGCTGACGGCCGCCGCCACATACTTCGGCTTCATGCGGTACGGCGACCGGGTGAAGCGTCGCTGGCTCTACTTCGGGGGAGCGGCGCTCGGCGTCGTCGCCTGGGTGGTGCTCATCTACGCTCCGCCGGGAATCGGCTCGTTGCTGTTCTTCGCGGTGGCGTGGGGTGTCTCTGCGGGCCTCGGCGCGCAGGCGTTCTACGGACTGTGGACAGCCGAGCTGTTCGCCACCCGCTACCGGGCCAGTGCGCAGGGCGTGCTGTTCATGCTCGCCCGCGTGATGGTGGGTCTGCTGAGCCTCGTCTTCCCCATCCTGCTCGCCCAGACCGGACTGGCCGTGCTCGGGCTCATCATCCTCGCTCTGCTCGTGGCGGCGATGCTCATCGGCACCGTCTGGGCGCCGAAGACCGAGGGCAAGTCGCTCGATGAGATCGAGCGGGAGCGCTACGGCGCGAACGTGCCCCTGTCCACGCCGGTACCCCCGAACCTCTGATCGCTCTCACCCAGGAGGACACCTCTCATGACCAGCTCCACCGCCGCCGACCTCGTCGCGCGCAGCAACCGCCTCGGCTCCGACCCCAAGGTCACCAACTACGCCGGCGGAAACACCTCCGCCAAGGGCACCGACATCGACCCCGTCACCGGCGAGCCGGTCGAGCTGCTGTGGGTCAAGGGCTCGGGCGGCGATCTCGGCACCCTGACCGAGAAGGGGCTCGCCGTGCTGCGGCTCGACCGGATGCGCGCTCTCGTCGACGTGTACCCCGGTATCGACCGCGAGGACGAGATGGTGGCCGCGTTCGACTACTGCCTCCACGGCAAGGGCGGTGCGGCGCCTTCGATCGACACCGCGATGCACGGACTCGTGGATGCCGCGCACGTCGACCACCTGCACCCCGACGCGGGCATCGCGATCGCGACCGCCGCCGACGGCGAGGAGCTGACGACGACCATCTTCGGCGACAAGGTCGTGTGGGTGCCGTGGCGCCGTCCGGGGTTCCAGCTGGGCCTCGACATTGCCGCGATCAAAGAGAAGAACCCCCAGGCGATCGGCACGATCCTCGGTGGGCACGGCATCACCGCGTGGGGCGACACCTCCGAGGAAGCCGAGCGCAACAGCCTCTGGATCATCGACACCGCGCAGGCCTACATCGACGAGCACGGCGCGGCCGAGCCGTTCGGCGGGGTGCGCGACGGCTTCGCCGCCCTGCCGGAGGACGCGCGTCGGGCCAAGGCGGCGGCGCTCGCCCCGACGATCCGCGGGCTCGCCTCGACCGACAAGCCCATGGTCGGGCACTTCACCGATTCCGACGTGGTGCTCGACTTCTTGGCATCCGAGAAGGCACCCGCCCTCGCCGCGCTCGGCACGAGCTGCCCCGATCACTTCCTGCGCACCAAGGTCAAGCCGCTGATCCTCGACCTCCCCGCCGACGCCTCGGTGGAGGACGCGATCGCGCGCCTCAAGGAACTGCACGCGGAGTACCGCGCCGACTACCAGGCGTACTACGACGCGCACGCGGATGCCGATAGCCCCGCGATCCGCGGCGCCGACCCGCTCATCGTGCTCGTGCCGGGCGTCGGCATGTTCTCGTACGGCGCGAACAAGCAGACCGCGCGCGTGGCGGGCGAGTTCTACGTCAACGCGATCAACGTCATGCGCGGCGCCGAGGCCCTCTCGACCTACGCGCCGATCTCGGATGCCGAGAAGTTCCGCATCGAATACTGGGCGCTCGAGGAGGCGAAGCTCCAGCGCATGCCGAAGCCCAAGACGCACCAGGGACGCATCGCGTTCGTCACGGGGGCGGCATCCGGAATCGGCAAGGCCATCGCGACCCGCCTCGCCGCGGAGGGGGCGTGCGTCGTCGTCGCCGACCTCGACCTCGCAAAGGCGCAGGCCGCGGCCGCCGAGCTGGGCGGCACCGACGTCGCAATCGGCGTCGCGGCGAACGTCGCGGATGCCGAGGGCGTGCAGGCCGCGATCGACGCGACGCTCCTGGCGTTCGGCGGCATCGACCTCGTCGTCAACAACGCCGGACTCTCGCTTTCGAAGCCGCTGCTCGAGACCACGGAGAAGGACTGGGACCTGCAGCACGACGTCATGGCGAAGGGCTCGTTCCTCGTGTCGAAGGCCGCGGCCAAGGCGCTCATCGAGCAGGGGATGGGCGGAGATGTCATCTACATCTCGTCGAAGAACAGCGTCTTCGCCGGCCCGAACAACATCGCGTACTCCGCGACGAAGGCCGATCAAGCCCACCAGGTCCGCCTGCTGGCGGTCGAGCTCGGCGAGCACGGCGTGCGCGTGAACGGCATCAACCCCGACGGTGTGGTGCGCGGCTCCGGCATCTTCGCCGCGGGCTGGGGCGCGAACCGCGCCGCCACCTACGGCGTCGACGAGAAGGATCTCGGCCAGTTCTACGCCAACCGCACGATCCTCAAGCGCGAGGTCGTGCCCGAGAACGTCGCCGACGCGGTGTACGTGCTCACGGGCCCCGAGCTCTCGCGCACGACGGGTCTGCACATCCCGGTGGACTCGGGCGTCGCCGCGGCGTTCCTGCGATGAGCGGGACGTCGGCACCCGGTTCGGCGGCCGACCCCGGCGCCGCCGAACCGGGTGCTGCGGCCGTGCCCGGCGCTGTCCGCGGCATCCGCGCCGTCGCCGCCGTCGCCGCCGTCGACCTCGGCGCCACGAGCGGCCGCGTAATGATCGGACGCGTCGGCGACGACGTGCTCGAACTCGAGCAGGTCGCCCGTTTCCCGAACGGTCCGGTCGAGCGGGCCGACGGCTGGCACTGGGACGTCGAGGCGCTCTGGAATCACGTCCGCGAGGGCCTCGCCGAGGCGCTCCGTCGCGAACCCGGCATCGAGAGCGTCGGCATCGACTCGTGGGCCGTGGACTACGGGCTCCTCTCGCGCGACGGAGGGCTCGTCGCCGAGCCGTTCCACTACCGCGACGAACGCACGGCGCGCGGGGTCGACGCGGTGCACGGCATCGTCCCGTTCGAGGAGTTGTACCGTCGCAACGGTCTGCAGTTCCTGCCCTTCAACACGGTGTACCAGTACGCGGCCGACGCCCTCGTGGCCGAGGCGGAGACGAGCCTGCTCATCCCCGACCTCCTCGCGGAGCGGCTCACCGGGCGGCGCGTCGCCGAACGCACGAACGCCTCGACCACGGGACTCCTCGACGCGCGCACGCGGCAGTGGGATCTCGCGCTCGCCGAGGCGCTCGGCATACCTCCGCGTGTCCTGCCGCCGCTGGTCGATCCCGGGGAGACCATCGGGCGCGCGCGGGGGCTGAGCGATGTCCCGGTGATCGCGGTGGGCTCGCACGACACGGCGTCGGCGATCGTGGCGGTTCCGCTCTCATCGCCCGACGCGGCCTACATCTCGTGCGGCACGTGGGGTCTCGTGGGGCTCGAGGTCGCGGAACCGATCGTGACGGATGCCGCGCGCGCGGCGAACTTCACGAACGAGGGCGGCGTCGACGGGCGCGTGCGGTTCCTCCACAACGTCACCGGGCTGTGGCTGCTGAGCGAGACGGTGCGCGCGTGGTCGGAGCGCGATGGCGCGCCGGTCGACTTGCCCGCGCTGCTGGCCGCCGCCTCGGCGGAGCCGGTGCCCGAACGGCTGTTCGACGCCGACGACGCCTCGCTCGCCGCCCCGGGCGACATGCCGGCGCGCATCGCGGCCCTGCTCGGGATGCCGGAACCCGGCCCCGACGAGCGAGCGGCCTTCGCGCGGGTCATCGTCGAGAGCATCGCCAATGCCTTCGCGCGGACGCTGCGCACGGCGGGAGAGCTCGCCGGTCGCGAGATCGACGTGGTGCACCTCGTCGGCGGCGGCGCGCTCAACGCGCTGCTGTGTCAGGCGACCGCGGACCGCAGCGGACTGCCGGTGCTCGCGGGGCCGGTCGAGGCGACGGCTCTCGGCAACGTCCTCGTCCAGGCGCGTGCCCTCGGCTGTTTCGGGACCGACGCGTCCCTCGAGGATCTGCGCGTCCGCGTGGCATCCGCCTTCCCCGCGGTGAGATTCGATCCCCGCTCCTGAAAACCCGGCCCGCGGGCACCCCGTCAGGCCCTATGCTGTGGTCAGACCACACGAAAGCGAGACACCCATGGTGCAGCGACAGCTCCCCAAAGTCGGCGAGCTCCTCGAGCTCATGCAGTTCAAGAAGCCCGAGCTCGACGCGCGCAAGCGTCGCCTGGACGCGGCGCTGACGATCAACGACCTCCGCACGATCGCGAAGCGGCGCACTCCCAAGGCGGCCTTCGACTACACCGACGGCGCCGCCGAGGGCGAGCTGTCGCTCGATCGCGCACGCCGCGCGTTCGAGGACGTCGAGTTCCACCCCGACATCCTGCGTCCCGCGAACGAGGTCGACACCTCGTGCGAGATCCTCGGCGGCCCCTCGGCCCTGCCTTTCGGCATCGCGCCCACCGGCTTCACGCGTCTGATGCAGACCGAGGGCGAGACCGCGGGAGCCTCGGCGGCGGCGGCTGCCGGCATCCCCTTCACCCTGTCGACGCTCGGCACGACCTCGATCGAGGGTGTGAAGGCCGCGAACCCCGTCGGCCGAAACTGGTTCCAGCTGTACGTGATGAAGCAGCGCGAGATCTCCTACGGCCTCGTCGAGCGCGCGGCCAAGGCCGGGTTCGACACCCTGCAGTTCACGGTCGACACCCCGATCGCCGGCGCCCGTCTGCGTGACAAGCGCAACGGCTTCTCGATCCCGCCGCAGCTGACGCTCGGCACGATCGTCAACGCGATCCCGCGTCCGTGGTGGTGGTACGACTTCCTCACCACGCCCAAGCTCGAGTTCGCCTCGCTCAGCACCACCGGCGGCACGGTGGGTGAGCTGTTGAACGCGGCGATGGACCCGACGATCAGCTACGAGGACCTCGATGTCATCCGCGGCATGTGGCCGGGCAAGCTCGTCGTGAAGGGCGTGCAGAACGTCCAGGATGCCGCGCGCCTGGTCGACCTCGGCGTCGACGGCATCGTGCTCTCGAACCACGGCGGGCGTCAGCTCGACCGCGCGCCGATCCCGTTCCGCCTGCTCCCGCACGTCGTGCGCGAGGTCGGCAAGGACGCCACGGTCATGATCGACACCGGCATCATGAACGGCGCCGACATCGTGGCATCCATCGCCCTGGGCGCGAAGTTCACCCTCATCGGGCGCGCGTACCTCTACGGCCTGATGGCCGGCGGCCGCGAGGGCGTGGATCGCACGATCGCGATCCTGCGCAGCGAGATCGAGCGCACGATGGCGCTGCTCGGCGTCTCGTCGCTCGCCGAACTCGAGCCGCGCCACGTCACGCAGCTCACGCGGCTGGTGCCGGTCGCGGGTCAGGGGGTCGAGGCGCACGTCTGACGCTGTCGCACAGAACCCCCGGCGCCCTCTCGGGTGCCGGGGGTTCGTCGTCGGCGTCGTCGGCGCTCAGCGGTTGCGCCGTGCGAGACGCAGGCGCGCGAGGAGGTCGCCGTACACGAGCCGCGGGTCGAGGCCCGTGCACGAGGAGTGCAGGGGCCGAGCGGAATCGACCTGGTACGTCGCGGCCGCGTGCGGCAGGGCGGTGTACGCGAGGGGAGCGCTGTCGCCGAGCGGCCACAAGGGGTCGACCGCGACGTGGTCGGGCAGTGGCAGGTTCTCGAACGTGGGCGAGAGGCGTCAGCCCGCATCGCCCCGAGCACGTCGTCGCGCCCACGCTCCCTGCGCACGCAGCAGTTGCGGGACCACCACGTAGACGGCGAGCGGCACGACGACGAGGGTGAGCACGAACGTCCGCAGGACCGGATGCCAGCCTCCGGCAATCGGCTCGAGGGCGAGCGACCCCAGGGTCACGAGCGGGAAGATCGCGCACCAGGTCAACGCGGCGCGGACGTGGACGCTGGGCGGGGACGCACCGGTCATCGTCTCGGGCGGCCCAACACGCGGTGTAGGAACGCCACGGCCGGGTCCATCACCGTCGCGCTGTCGTCGAGTCCCGACCAGATGTGCCCGGCGCCGGGAACGAGCTGGAGCTCGACCTCGACGCCCGCGTCGCGCAGGGCGGCGGCGAGGCGCTCGCTGTGCCGGTGCGGGATCGCCCGGTCGTCGAGACCGTGGGCCAGCAGGAACGGCGGTGCCCCCGCGTGCGCGTGATGCAGAGGAGAGGCCGCGCGGGTGGCATCCGGATCGTCCGTCGGCTCGACGCCCAGGAGGCGCGCCTCGCGGCTCGGAGGACCGGCCGGGGTCGGGGCGGGAGGAACGTCGGCGAGGTCGCTCGGCCCGTACCAGTCGACGGCCGCGCGGACGGCGGTGCCGGGGTCGAGCGCGAGCAGGGCGGCGAGCTGCCCGCCGGCCGATTCTCCCCACACCGCGACGGCGTCGGGGTCGAGGTCGTAGGTCGACGCCTCGGCGATCACCCACTGCAACGCCGCGCGCACGTCGTCGAGCGGCGCGGGGAACACCGCCTCGCCCGAGAGGCGGTAGTCGACCGAGGCGACCGCCCAGCCCTCGGCGACGAGGCGTCCGAACGTCTCGTCGGCGGGGAAGAAGCAGAACGTGCGCCGACTGCCGACCATCCACCCGCCGCCGTGGACGAACACCACGACGGGAAAGGGGCCTGGACCGTCGGGACGGTGCAGGTCGAGGGTCAGGGGGCGGAAGCCGGGGACGGTCGCGAAGACGAGATCGCGGTCGACGCGCGGAGTTTCGGATGCCACGGGCTCAGTCGAACAACTCGTATCCGGCGACGAAGTTGACGTCGTGCCGCGCTCCTTCGGCCGCCATGACGGCGAAGTCGGGGATGTGGAAGTCGGCGGGCTCGGGGATGCCGGCGGTGTCGGTGGAGCGGCCCACGGCGCGGAAGAAGTCACTGAACCCGCCGGACGTCACGCCGAAGACCTTGCCGGTGCGTTCGATGCGGTACGAGTGGATCGTGTTCTTGGGCACGTAGCCGAAGTCGCCGGCCTCGAGGATGCGGGTCTCGCGGTGACCGTTCTGGTCGTCGACCCAGAGTCGGATCGCCCCTTCGAGCACGAAGAAGGTCTCGTGGGTGAGGGCGTGGAAGTGCGCCGGCACGGGCTGACCGGGGCGTCCCTCGGTCAGGAACGAATCGAACTCACGCTCGGTCTGAGCCGCGGTCGCCAGCAGGGTGAACAGCTGGTCGAACATCACGAGCTTGTCGCCCTCGGCGGCCCCGAGGAAGTACGGAGCGGGCTGGGTGGGCAGGGCGCTGAGCGACATGGGGAACCTCCGGGGTACGTCGTCGGACCCTCCCACTGTGCGGGCGCGCGCGCCCGTTCACCAGTACGACCTGACGAACGGACATGAGGCTGTGCCTAACGCCGGTCGGGCGTTAGCGTGAAGACATGGACATCTCGGCGGCCGCGCTGACGTACTTCGTCGCGCTCGCCGACGAGCTGCACTTCGCCCGCACCGCCGAGAAGCTGCACATCAGCCCTCCCTCGCTCAGTCAGCAGATCGCCCGGCTCGAAGCGCAGGTGGGCCAGCGTCTGTTCGTCCGCAGCCCACGCGCCGTGCACCTGACCCCGGCGGGGCTCGAACTCCTTCCGCTCGCGCGCAACGTCGTCGCCGCTCACACCGGCGTCGAGAGGTGGGTGCGTGCCCAAGCCGAACCTTCGGCTCCTCTGAAGGTCGGCATCGTCGCGACGGGTGCCGGCCTCCTGACCAGCGTTATCATCGCGGAGACGCTGCAGCGGCATCCGGAGCTGCGTCTGGAACTCCGCAGCCTGGGGTTCGCCGAGGTGGAACGAGCCGTGATCGATGGGGGCGTCGACCTCGCCCTCACACTCGGCCCGGCGCCTGAGAACCCCCGCCTGGTGAGCACGACGTTGGCCACCGAGCCCCGGGTCCTCGTCCTCCGCGACGACCACCCGCTCGCCACGCGCTCGCACGTGTCGATCGACGAGACGAACGATCTCGGGTTCGTCGTGCCGGTCACCGCTCGCAACGCCGCACGGGCGTGGTGGCTCGTCGACCCCCGGCCCGACGGGTCGACACCGCGCGTCACCGCCGTCGCCGACGCGGTCGAGGGGCTGATGGAGTTCTGCGTCGCGGGCGTCGGGGTCAACATCGCGACCGCGTCGGCGGCGACCCACTACGGGCGCGCCGGCCTGGCCTACATCGAGATCGACGACATCGCCCCGGCGGAAGTCCTTGCCATCCGCGCCGAGAGTCCGGCTCGGCCCGAGACGGTGCTCCTCGAGCGAGTCGCGGAAGACGTGGCGCGGCGAGGAGCCGCCGGGGGCGTCAGGCCGGATCGTGCGCGAACGCCGCTGCCGCCTGAGCGACCGCTCCCTGCTCCCACCGACACGTGAAACGGTGCACGCCGGTGGCGACCTCGAACGGCTCCGACCCGTCGGGGAGGTGGATCTCGGCGGTCGACGACGCCGGGACCGTGAGCTCGAGCGAGAACGTCCCGTCCTCGAGCGTCCACGAGATCGCCGCACGCCCGTAGGGCGTGTCGTGCGAGGCCCGTACCCACTCCAGCTCGGGGGTCGGGACGGGGGCGACGAGAAGGCGCCGATACCCCGCAGCGGCCGGCGCGAGTCCCGCGACGCGGCGGTGCAGGAAGTCGGCGACGGCCCCGAAGGCGTAGTGGTTGAACGAGGTCATGTCGCCCGGGTTGATCGATCCGTCGGGGAGCATCGAGTTCCAGCGCTCCCAGATCGTGGTCGCGCCCATCGTCACCGCGTACAGCCATGACGGGCACTCCCGCTGCAGGAGAAGCTTCCACGCGGTGGCATCCTGTGCCGTGTCGACGAGGGCGTCGCACACGAGCGGCGTGCCGAGGAAGCCCGACCCGATGCGGAACCCGTCGGCGGCCACCTGCGCGGCGAGCAGCTCACCGGCGTGCGCGCGCTGGGTGGGGGAGAGCAGATCGAACCGGATGCCGAGGGCGTACGCCGTCTGCGAGGGGAAGGCGGCCCGGCCCGACGGGGTGACGAATTCCGTGCGATACCGCTCGGCAGCGTGATCCGCCAGGGCGCCGTAGCGGAGCTCGGCCTCGGCGTCGCCGCGCAGGCGCGCCGCATCGCGCACGATTCGCGCGGACCGTGCGAGGTATGCGGTCGCCACCGCCTGCCAGGGCAGGCGCGCCGCCCACGGAGCATCGTCGGGGGCAGCGGCATCCAGCCAGTCGCCGAAGGAGAAGCCACCGCTCGCGAAGTCGATCTCGTCGCCCGCGCGTCGGGCGAAGGCGTCGACCCAGGCTGTCATCGAGGCCCACTGCGCATCGACGATGCCCTCGTCGCCGTACCTCTCGTACATCACCCACGGCACGACGGTCGCCGCGTCGCCCCACCCCGCCTCGGCGCCGAGCGGAGGCAGGTGCGGGTCGATGTCGGCCCACGGGACGTACACGGGAACGTTGCCGTCGGGGTGCTGGTCGGCCGCGAGGTCGGCGAGCCAGCCGGTGAGCATGCCGGCGGTGTCGTACAGGTACGACGCGGCGGGGGCGAAGACCTGCAGGTCGCCTGTCCACCCCAGGCGCTCGTCGCGCTGCGGACAGTCCGTCGGCACATCGACGAAGTTGCCTCGCATGCCCCACACGACGTTCTCGTGCAGTCGGTCGAGGAGGGGATCGGATGCCGCGAACTCCCCGACCCGACGCAGGTCGGTGTGGATCACGACGGCTTCGAGATCGTCGACCGTGAGCTCGCCCGGCCATCCCTCGACCTCGGCGTAACGGAACCCGTGGAGCGTGAACGACGGCTCCCACTCGCGAGCCGCGCCCGCGCTGATGAACTCGTCGGTGGATCTCGCTCGGCGCAGCGGTCGCACCCCGAGCTCGCCGTTCTCGAGCACCTCCGCGTGCCGCACCCGTACGGTCGTGCCGGCGGGCGCCGCAGGTACGCGGAGGCGCAGGCGACCGACGAGGTTCTGACCGAAGTCGACGAGCGTCCTGCCGCTCGGAGAGGTCGAGATCTCGACCGGCCGGATCGCGTCCGCGCGCACGACGGGCGGACCGGTCGGGGCGACGAGCGTGGCGGTGTCGAGGTCGACGAGCTCGACGGGCGCCCAGGTCTCCGCCGAGACCGCGGGCGTATCCCACTCGGCGATGTCCCGGCGGGCGTCGAAGGTCTCGCCCATGTAGAGGTCGGCGCGGGTGACGGGTCCCGTGGTCCACCGCCAGGTCTCGTCGGAGCCGGTGACGCGGAGCGTTCCATCGGCGTGCTCGGTCTCGAGCTGAACGAAGGCGGCCGTGCGCGAGCCGTAGACGTCGCGGAGGCCGGCGAACCCGAGGAACCCGCGCCACCACCCGTCGGCGAGGTGCACGCCGATGACGTTGTCGCCGGTGTTCACGAGGTCGGTGACGTCCCACGTGCGGTAGCGCAGGCGCCGGTGGTAGCTCGTCCACCCGGGGTGCAGCACGTCGTCTCCGACCGGGCGTCCGTTCATGCTCAGCGTCATGACGCCGAGCGCGGTCGCTCGCAGCCGTGCCCGCACGACGGGCGAGTCGAGGTGGACGTCGCCGCGCAGCAGGAAGGCGGGTTCGCCGTCGTCGCCGGGTTCGTCGACGAGTGGCGCGACGGCGCGAGCAATCCACAGCTCCGAGTCGAGCAGGCCCGTCTCGAGGGCGGTCGGTTCGCTCCACGCGGAGGGGCCCTCGTCGGAACCCCACACGCGCACGCGCACTCGGGCGCGGGCACGGCTCTCGAGCGGTTCCCACGGCCACTGGACGAGCACCGACTCGATCGACTCGACGCGGCCCGTCGACACGGCATCCGGATCATCGTCGCGGACCAGCTCGAGCTCGTACGCCCGCTGCTTCCAGCCCGCCTCGACGGTGTCGGTCACCCACGAGAGGCGGGGTCGGCTCTCGCCGATACCGAGAGGGTGGCGGTGATGCTCGATCGTCACCGGGCGCACGCGAACGCTCATGTCGCTCCTTCGCGAAGTGTGAGGGGAGAAGGATCAGATCGGGTCGACGAGGAAGCCGTTGATCGTGCGGCGGCTCTCTTCGACGAAGTCGATGTCGAGGCCGCTGAGCCACAAGAGCTGCGCGCCTTCGACGGAGGCCATCGTCGACAGCGCGGCACGGCGCGGGTCGACACCCGGGCGCAGGCCGCCCTCGTCGCCGACCGCGCGGAAAGCTGCTTCGACGGCGTCGGCGATGCGCAGGAACCGCTGCGCGAAGTAGTCGTGGGCGGGATGCGCGGGATCGACGGCCTCGGCCGCGAGCATCGTGTACAGCTGTACGACGCCGCGCTGACCCACCTGCTGACGTGAAATCTCGAGCAGCTCGGTCAGGAATCGTCGACCGTCGAGTCCCTCGAGTTCGAGCTCGGCACTGCGGTCGCGCTGTTCGAGGACGGCGCGCAAGAGGGCGATCTTGCCGCCCGAGAAATGGTGCAGGACGGCGGTCTGCGTGACGCCGACGGCGGCGGCGATCTCGTTCACCGAGCTGGCGCTGTACCCGGATCGGGAGAACACCTCGAAGGCGGCGTCGAGGATCTGCGATTGCCGTTCCGCGCTCTTGCGGTAGGGGCCCCGTGGTCCGGACATGGAGTCACCGTAACAGTTTTCGCCGAAAATATTGCACCTTTCATATTTTCGGTGTTACCGTCCTCGCATCCCGACTCACCCGGGTGATCGACGACGACACCGGACACCCGTCCACGGCAAAGGAGCCACGAAATGACCCTCTCCGCAGAACCGCCCGCCACGTCGGCCGGCGCCCCCGAACCCGCCCGCCGCGACGAGCCCGCCCCCACCGAAGCGTTCCGCCGTGAGGCGTCACCGCGCCGCGGTTTCGTGTTCTTCCTCGTGCTCGCCGCCGTCGGCGCGGGCGCCGCGCAGATGTCGGCGGCCCTGCTCACGCTCACGCTCAAGGCGACCGCCCTCGATGCCGCCGCCGCGACGACGATCATCTCCGTCTCGAGCGCGATCGCCGGCATCCTGACGCTCGTCGCCCTCCCCGTGCTCGGCGCGCTCAGCGACCGTTCGCGCTCGCGCTTCGGGCGCCGTCGCCCCTTCCTCCTCGTCGCCCTCGCGGCGTTCCTCGCGGGCGGGGCTCTGCTCATCGCGGCCCCCAACGTGCCGTTGTTCGTCGCAGCTCACCTCCTGATCACCCTGGGCTTCGTCGCCACGGGTGTGGTCACCACGGCGCTCATCGCCGACCAGCTTCCGCGTGACCGTCGCGGACCCGCCTCGGCCTTCGTGAGCCTGAGCACCGCGATGGGCGCTCTCGTCGGCATCGGCATCTCGCAGCCGTTCGGCGCCGAGCTCGTCCCCCTCGTCGGTCTGCCCACGGTGTTCGCCGTCATCGCGGTCGGCCTGCTGTTCGTCGTGCTGCGCGACCCGCAGTTCGACCAGCCCCGCGAGCGCTTCGACCTCAAGGGCCTCGTCGGCGTCTTCTGGGTGAACCCCGTGCGCCACCCCCGTTTCGCCGCCGTGTTCGCCAGCCGCATGCTCGTGTTCTCGGGCGTCGCCGCTCTCAACGGCTACCAGGCGATCTACCTGCTTCAGCGCGTGCACCTGCAACCCGCCGACCTCGGGGGAGCGATCCTGCTCACGGTGATCGTCAACGTCGGCATCTCGCTGCTGGTCGCTCCCGCGATCGGCAAGCTCAGCGACCGCCTCGACCGCCGCAAGCCCTTCATCATCGCGGCCGCGATCATCCTCGGAGTCGGACTGGTCGTGGCATCCACCGCCACCGACTTCGGCTTCTACCTCGTGGCCTGCGGCATCGTCGCGCTCGGCCAGGGCGTCTACTTCGCTGTGGAGCTCGCACTCGCCACCCGCCTCGTGCCCGACATCGACAACCCGGCGAAGGACCTCGCGATCATCAAGATCGCCGACAACCTGCCCGTCACGATCGTCGCGGCCGTCGCCCCGGTTCTGTTGGCGATCGGAGCGGGTCCCGCCGGTCCGAACTTCGCGGCGCTGTTCATCGCCGGTGCCGTTTCCGCCGTGCTCGGTGGACTGGTCATCCTCTTCATCAAGGGAGCACGTTGACATGACGACCGATTTCCTCTGGGGCGTCGCCATCGCCGGTCACCAGAACGAGGGCGACAACGTCGACAGCGACATCTGGGCGCTCGAGAACACGACGCCCACGATCTTCCGCGAGCGCAGCGGCATCGCGAACGACCACCTGAATCGGTGGGGAGAGGATCTCGACCTCGTCGCCTCCCTCGGGATGAATGCCTTCCGTTTCTCGATCGAGTGGGCACGCGTCGAGCCGGTCCGCGGCGAGATCATCTCGGCCGCTCTCGATCACTACGAGCGCGTGATAGATGGGGCTCTCGAGCGCGGTCTCGCTCCGGTCGTCACCTTCAATCATTTCTCTGCGCCCCAGTGGTTCTCCGCGGCCGGTTCCTGGTTGGCTCCGGATGCCGATCGGCTCTTCGCTGCGCAGTGCTCGCGGGTCATGCGCCGCTTCGGTGACCGTATCCATACCGCGGTGACGATCAACGAGCCCAATCTCGAGCAGCTGCTGCAGGCGGGGAACAAGCTCCCGCCGCAGGTCGAGGTGCTCAAGCGCGAGATGCTCGCCGCCGCCGCGCGTGACGCCGGCACGAGCGGGTACTTCGCCTCGAACGTCATCCCGGCCGACCGGCAGGACGACTTCGAAACCGCGCTCACGCGCGCGCACCGTGCGGCCGTCGCCGCCATCAAGGCCGAGCGCGCCGACCTGCCGACCGGGGTGTCGATCGCGATCTGCGATGAGGTCGCCCTGCCCGGCGGCGAAGCGCACCGAGACGCCAAGCGTGCGGCCGTCTACGACCACTGGCTGCGCGTCGCCCGCGACGACGACTTCATCGGGGTGCAGAACTACGAACGGATCGTGCACGGCCCCGACGGCGAGATCGAGCTCGACGGGCCGCGCAACGGAATGGGCACGGTCATCGAGCCCGCGGCGCTGGCCGGCGCGGTGCGCTACGCCCACGAGGTGTCGGGCGTTCCGGTGATGGTGACCGAGCACGGCATCCAGACGGACGACGACGCGCAGCGGGCGGCATTCCTCCCCGCGGCACTGGAGGCTCTGGATGCCGAGATCGCGGCGGGGACTCCGGTGCGGGGGTACTGCCACTGGACGCTGATGGACAACTTCGAGTGGATCTTCGGCTACGGCCCCAAGCTCGGGCTCGTCGCCGTCGATCGCGACACCCTCGAGCGCACGAAGAAGCCGAGCGCCGACGTCTACGCGCGCGAGGTGGCTCAGCGACAGGTCAGCCTGGTCGGCTGAGCCCGGCGGCGGCGTCCGGTCGTGCGATCGATGCGCCGGGCTCGGCGGTCACCGCGGCGGCGCCAACAGCCCGCCGAGAGCGCCGAGCACGTCGGCGAGGGGGATCGACGGTTCGAGCAGCCACTGCACCTGCAGACCGTCGGAGGCCGCGATCAACAGCGCGGCTACCTGGTCGGGGTCGCAGTCGGCGCGGACGCGGCCGTCGGCCTGCTCGGCGCGGAGGCGATCGGCGAGTTCTTCGCGCAGGCGGGCGAAGCGGTCGGTGAAGTACTCGCGAGCGGTGGCGCTGTCTTCTTTCAGCGAGGCGGCGACGAGCGTCGTGTACAGCTCGACGAGGCCTGGCACCGAGGTGTTGTTCTCGGCGGAGTCGGTGAGCGACGACAGCGCGGTCGCATCGGGGGCGGCGGGCGTCGACTTGGACGCGTGGTCGTAGACCGCGACGAGTAACTGCTCGCGCGAGTCGAAGTAGTGCAGGAGGGCCGCGTGCGAGACGCCGAGCGCTCGCGCGATGCTCCGGAGCGACGCCCCCTCGGCCCCGCGCTCGGCGAAGACGTGGATTGCGCGGTCGAGGATCTCCTGTCGTCGCGCGACGCCTTTCGTATACGCGCCCGAGCGCCCGAGGCGGTCGTCGCCCTCACTCGCGGGAGCCTCGGCCTCGTCGTCGCTGGTCACCCCGTCAGTGTAGGGGAGATAAAAGCAACCAGTGGTCGGTTTTGTGGTAGCGTTCCCGCAATGCCCTCGGCGCCCCCCATGGCGCCCTCGACGACGAGCAAGGAAAGGTCCGATGTCGCTCCCTCTCCCTTCCGTCCAGCTCTACACGCTGGCCGCAGAATTCACCGCCGACCCGGGCGGGTCGCTCGACCGCCTCGCTGCGATCGGCCTCCGCAACGTCGAGGCGTTCGACTTCGTGCGCCGCCCCGCCGAGATCCGCGCGGCTCTGGATGCCAGTGGCCTGGCCGCCCCGACCGGACACGCCCCGCTGCTCTCGGACGAGCTGTGGACGCCCGACGGCTCCATTCCCACCCCCGCTCCCGAGGTGGTCTTCGAGGCCGCTGCCGAGATCGGCATCTCGACCGTGATCGACCCCTTCGTCGACCCCGCGCGCTGGGTGACCGCCGACGGGATCGCCGACATCGCCGAGCGCCTCAACAAGGCGGCCGACGTCGCCGCCACCTTCGGGCTCAACGTCGGGTACCACAACCACGCGCAGGAGTTCCTCATCGACGTCGACGGCAAGAGCGGCTTCGAGCACTTCGTCTCGCTGACCGACGAGCGCATCGCAATCGAGCTCGACCTGTTCTGGGCGCTCACCGGCGGCGAGGACGTGCCGGCCCTCGTGCAGCGTCTCGGTTCGCGCCTGGTGGCCGTGCACGTCAAGGACGGCATCGTCCCGGTGCCCAACCCCTTCGCTCCGGATGCCGACCGCAGTGCCACGCGTCAGCTCGATCAGCGTCGTCCCGGCGAGGGCCAGGTGCCCCTCGTCGAGGCCATGCAGGTCGCCGCCGACGTGAAGTACGCGGTCATCGAGTACGACCAGGCTCCCGGCGACGTGTTCGACGACATCGCCGCGAGCTACGCGTTCCTCCTCGAGAAGGGCCTCGCCGCGTGAGCGCCCCCGTGGGAGTCGGCATCATCGGTGCCGGCGTCATCAGCGACACCTACCTCGAGAACCTCACGTCGTTCCCCGACGTGACGGTGCTCGCGGTCGGCGACATCGACACCGAGCGGGCCCGCGCCAAGGCCGAGAAGTACGGCGTGGCCTCGTGGGGCACCGCCGACGAGGTGCTCGGCAATCCCGACATCCAGGTCGTCGTCAACCTCACGATCCCCGCTGTCCACGTCGAGGTCTCGTCCGCCGCGATCGCCGCGGGCAAGCACGTCTGGACGGAGAAGCCGCTCGGCCTGGATCGCGTCGGCACCGCGCAGCTCCTGCGCGACGCCGAGGCCGCGGGTCTGCGCATCGGCTCCGCGCCCGACACGGTGCTCGGCCCGGGCTTCCAGTCCGCCAAGCGCGCGATCCTCGACGGCGTGATCGGTCAGCCTGTCTTCGCGCAGGCGTCGTTCCAGACGCAGGGGCCCGACCTCTGGCATCCGGGACCCCAGTTCCTCTTCGCGCGCGGCGCCGGCCCCCTGCTCGACATGGGCCCGTACTACCTGACCGCGCTCGTGAGCCTGCTCGGTCCGGTGGACCGGGTCGCGGCCCTCGGTGCGAAGCCGCAGGCGCAGCGCGAGATCCACGCCGGGCCCGACGAGGGCACGTTCTTCGACGTCGAGGTGCCCACCACGGTCCAGCTCCTCGCGGCGTTCGAGAGCGGCCAGCAGGCCCAGGGGCAGTTCAGCTTCGACTCGGCGCTCGAGCGTCACGGCGTGCTCGAGATCCACGGCACCGAGGGCACGATCGTGCTGCCCGACCCCAACCGCTTCGAGGGGCCGACCCGCTACGTCAAGCCGCTCGGCGTGCTGCGCGACGGCGCCCGGTTCGACCAGCCCTGGATCGACGTCGAGCAGGAGGGCGTGGTCGTCGGCCGCGGCCTGGGACTGCTCGACATGGTCCGCGCGATCGCCGAGGACCGCCCGCACGTCGCCACCGGTGAGCTCGGCTACCACGTGCTCGACATCATGCTGTCGGCCGAGGAGTCGATCGAGAACGCGGCCTTCACGACCGTCGAGAGCACGCTCGCGGCTCCCGTCCCCGTCGTGCCCCGCGACTTCGACCCGTTCGCGCGCACGATCTGATCGATCTCGACCCCGCCGACGCGACCCTCTCGGGGGTGCGTCGGCGGGGTTGTTCGTGGGTGCGGCCCTGGCCTCCGTCAGCGGCAGCCCTGCGCACCGAGCCAGGCGCGAGCGGCCTCGGCGGCATCGCCCGAGGTGGCCTCGTCGGGGATGATGGGGGTCTCGGCGAACTCCGTTCCGGTGCGGTCGACGTAGATGCTCTGGGTGAGGATGATCCTCGCTCCGTCCGCCAGCGGGATCGGCAGGTTCGCGGAGGTGTACCCGGCGGTGGGCGCCCCGAAGCTGCGGACCCCGTCGACGCCTCGGAACGCGGCCACGACGGCCTCGGCGCTCGATCCGGTCCCGGCATCCTGAAGCACCGCCACGGGAACGCCGGTGATCTTCCCACGGGCGGCCACGGCGACGACCGTCTGGCCCCCGAGGCCGACGCCGTCGTCCTGCACGGTGACGGTGGTCGCGTCGCCGCTCCGCGTGCGGAACGAGAGGGCCGGGCCGTCGGGCAGCAGCGCGGAGACGCCCGAGAGCATCGGGTACATGTTGCCGCCCCCGTTTCCGCGCACGTCGACGATCCATCCGCACACCTCGTCGGCTTGCGCGGCGATCCCGGTCGCGACGACGTCGGAGTAGTCCTGCTGCGTCCGCTCGTCGGGGTCGACCAGCTCGGGAAGGGTCACGACGCCCACGCCGTCGGCCGCCGACACCGCCGGGAGGGCCGAGGTGACCTCCTCGACGCCGGGCATCTCAGCCGGAGGCTGGAAGCTCGAGTGCTTCCCGCCCGCGGCGCGGGTGGCCGCGTCGATCAGCGGGTAGAGCTCCTCGGCGCTCCGGGCCGAGGGCGCCGCATGCAGCAGCTCGGCCCGCGCCGCGGTCCACTCGGGTCCGGTCGCGTAGTAGCCGGTGTCGAGGCGGTCGACGACGATCTCGGCGTACCGCTCGGGGGTGGGCGGCACCAGGTAGAAGCCGAAACGCGGGCCGTACTCGTATGCGCCCCACGCGGCCCCGCCGCCGAGGACCAGCACGACGGCGGCCACCGCGCCCATCACGTACCGCCGGCGTCGGCGTTTCCCGGGTCGGACAGCATTGCTCTTCGGGGTGTCGCTCACCCTTCGATGCTCGCAATCTCACCCGCCGGGCACATCCGTCCAGGGGAGTATTCCGCTGCGCCGAGAGGCGGACGAGCGCTGCCACCGACCTCGACCGGGACACCCGCGAGGCCCGCGAGCACGCCGAGCGCTTCCGCCACGGGGTACGGCTCGCCGTCGGATGACCGGATGCCACGGGCCCCCACTCCTCGAAGAACGCCACCGACGCGATGCCCGGTGTCGTCAGCGCGGCGAGGCTCGCCACCGTCCACGCCGCGAGCTCGGGCGCGCGAGTGGAACAGCGGGGTCACGGCGAAGCCGACGCCGTCGAGGTCGTCGGGGAGCAGGTCGTGTCCGCGGTTCAGCTCGGTGAAGTGCGTGCGCGCCCCGCCGACGACGGGGAGGTCGAGCCCTTCCTCGCGCAGCGCCTCGCGCAGCGCGGCGACGGTCGTGGCATCCGACAGGTGTTTCTCGGGTCCGTCGCCGGCGAAGGCGCCGACCGTGCGTACGTGAAGACCACGCAGGGCGCGAACCGCTTCGAACAGCCCGGGGGCCGCCCGCCATGCGGGTGAGGCGAGGTCGAGCTCGACACGGACGAAGGAGCCGATCGGCGTGGGTTCGGATGCGGGACCCGGGGCTGTCGCCGCGCCGACGCCGATCGCGGGCACGACGCCGGCCGTATGCAGCACGATCTCGTCCTCGGCGTCGGCGAGGTCAGCTCGACCCCCGGTAGAGGCGAGGGTGAGCGCGGGCTCCGGGCGGTAGTGTTCACGGATGCAGATCCTGCTTGAGAATCCCTGTATGACGGTGAGCTACGGGTCGGCATCCGTGGTCACCGACGAGTCCGTCGATCGCAGCGATCTCGGCGCGCCGTGGGCGGATGAGAGCAACGGCCTGTGTGGAGCCGGTATCCCTGGTCTCCTGGAACTGCAGGTCGGAACGCACACCGGATGGGTGCCGTTCCGCATCGAGCTGCATGAGTCCGAACCCGCTCTCGCATCCCACTGGGAGGAGGCTGTGGAGGTCTCCTTCACGACCACGCACGATGAGGCGTACCTTCTGGGCCTCATGGACGACAAGGAGTATCGCTTTCCTCTTCCGGCGGGCGACTACCGTGTTCGCTACTGTGCTCGGGGCTTCGACGAAGCGCATCGCGGAGAAGAGGGGGAGGACTCCTACCTGCTGCAGTTCTGGCCGCAGCCACCGTGCGCCGCCAGAATTCTGCGGCAAACGAGCAGCGAGGCCGCGTACTGGCATCGCGCCCGTCGCACCCTGACCCCGCAGGAGCAAGAGGAGGACGATCTCCGCGAGGCCGCGGAGCGTGAGAATCGGGCACGCGAGCGATGGGGAGATCGCGTTCCGAACGAACGCCTTCGCGCAACCCTCGACCAAGGCCTGTGGTCGGGCACCCTCATGAAACTCGACCCTGACCTCGAATTCGCCCTGGCCGAAGCCGATGACACCGTCCACCGTCGCATCGCGGCGTGGGCCGCCCTTCGATGCGCGGACGTATCGGGGCTGAACAGACTGTCGGAGTTCGCCCCGGCCTTCGCTGCGCTCCGCCGTGACGAACCCGTGCCGACGCCGTTCGACGATCCCGGAGAGTGCTGGGCCCTGTATCGGCGAACGAACGCGCCCCGCACCATCGTGCCGATGCCGCTCGAGGGTGCAGGTCCCGTGTTCGCTCAGGACTGGGCGATCCCCGCCCTGTTCTTCACGGCTCACGCGGATTCGCTCGTGGCGGTGTTGGAGGTCGTCGTGTGCCTGGCCCACGTGCACGGCCGCGATGGATACCGCCAGGCCTTCGCGGACCTGCGGGCGCGGTTCCCCGAACTCCCATCGGGTGGCGCTTGACCCGGCTCAGGAGGACTACCTCGCCGACGATGCGCACGCTCGCATCCGGCCGTCGTCGCGACGAAGGCGGTGGCTGTCCGGTCGGACAGCGCGTGCCCTACCGCTCCTCCCTCCGCCTTCCCAACGTCAGCGTCGACACCAGCCCGAGCGTGAGGAAGCCCGCCGCCGTGAACGCCGCGGCGCGGGTGCCGTCGCTGAAGGCCGCACGCGCATCTGTCGCGATGTCCTGGGTCGCGGGTGACTGCCCGAGCCCCGCGATCGCCGCTCCCGCGCTGTCGACGACCTGCGAGACGACCTGGTCGCGCTGCGCGGCGGGAAGCCCGCGATCGTCGAGCGAGCCCGCGAGCACCCCCGCGGTGGTCGAGAACAGGACCGTGCCGAGGATCGCGACGCCGAGGGCCGCTCCCAGCTGGCGCGAGGTCGACTGCGTGCCGGACGCCTGGCCGCTCGCCGCGGGTGGGACGTCGGCGAGGACCACGCCGGTGAGCTGTGCCGTGGCGAGACCCACCCCGAGACCGTAGACGAAGAGGAAGGGGATGAGCGGTCCCCAGGTGGCACCCGGTCCGATCGTCAGGGCGACACCCGCGACGCCCACGATCTCGGCGAGCAGGCCGCCGCGAACGACCCACACGGGGGCGACCTTGCCGCTGAGGGCGCCGGCGACCCCGCTCGCGACGAAGGAGCCGATCGCGAGCGAGAGGAGGAGGAGCCCGGTCTGCAGCGCGTCGAATCCGACGACGAACTGCAACCACAGCGGCAGCGCGAGGATGATGCCGAACTCGCCGAGCGACACCACCGCCGCGGCGATGTTGCCGTTGCGGAACGACCCGATGCGGAACAGGTCGAACGCCAGCAGGGTCGAGAGGCCGCGCCGCTGGCGCCCGACGCCCCACGCGATGAACGCCACCAGGGCGATCGCCGCGACCGCGAACGCGATCGGGACGGGCGAGAGCTCGAAGGGCCACGTCCACGAACCGATCGTCGGGACGGAATCGAGCGTCCACCACCCGTACGTGCGTCCCTCGATGAGGGCGAACACCAGCGGTGCCATGGTCAGGACCGAGAGCAGCGCCCCGACGCCGTCGATCGCCGCGCGCTGCTCGCTGCGCGACTCGGCGACGGTCAGCAGCACGCCGATCACGATCAGGATGCCGAGCGGGATGTTGATGCCGAACGCCCACCGCCACGAGAAGGCGGTGGTGAGCCACCCGCCGAGCAGGGGCCCGACGGCCGCCATTCCGCCGATCGTCGATCCCCACACGGCGAAGGCGATGCCGCGTTCCTTCCCGCGGAAGGTCGCGTTGATCAGCGACAGGGTGGTCGGCAGGATCATCGACCCGCCGACGCCCTGTACGAGCCGCGCCGCGATGAGGGCTCCGCCGGTGGGGGCGAGGGATGCCGCGATCGAGGCGAGGGCGAAGACGACGACGCCGATGAGCATGAGGCGTCGTCGGCCGAACCGGTCGGCGAGGCTGCCGAAGACGAGAAGGAAGGAGGCGAACACGAGGGTGTAGGCCTCTTGGACCCACTGCACCTCGGTCGACGAGATCCCGAGATCCTCGACGATCGAGGGGACGGCCACGTTGACGATCGTCGAGTCGACGATGATCAGCGAGACGGCGATGCTGATGAAGACGAGCCCCGCCCAGCGGCGCCCGACCATGCGTTCGTTCATGTAGCTAGCTTATCTAGCTACATTGGGTGGCGGCTATCCCTTGACCGGGAGGTTCAGGGGTGATGCGAGGCGGGGCGATGCGCCCCGGGTCGGGGCGCGCGCTCGCCGGTGGCGAGAGGGATCGGCGTCGTTCCCGCCACCTCGTCGCTGAAGTCCTCGGGCTCCGGGGACACGACCGCCAGGGGCCGCGTCTCGTCGAGCGTGAGGCGGAAGCGCTTGCTCTCGTGCCGGTGCACGCGTCCCGACGACAGCGTCCACGCGACGCCGATCCCGCACGCGACGATCGCGGCGACGGCGGCGAGGCCGATGGCCACGCGCGGGCCGAACTCGCTCGCGACCCAGCCCACGATCGGCGCGCCCACGGGGGTGCCGCCGAGCAGGATCGCCATGTACAACGCGAGCACCCGTCCGCGCAGCGCGGGATCGGTCGTGGTCTGGACGTAGCCGTTCGCGGTGGTGAGCGTGGTCACGACGCAGAATCCCGTCAGCACGAGAGTCGCGGCGTACGCGCCGTAGCTCGGTGCGAGCACCGAGAGAGTGGATGCCACGGCGAACCCGCCCGAGCCGAGGATGACCACGCGCATCCGGGCGCGCTCGCGACGCGCGGCGAGCAGCGCGCCGGCGAGCGAGCCGATCGCGACGAACGAGCTCAGCAGGCCGAACCCGTCGGCACCCCGGCCGAACTCGAGGGCCATCGTCGAGGCGAAGATCGGGAAGTTCATGCCGAACGCCCCGAGCAGGAACACCATCGAGAACGTCACGACGAGGTCGGGGCGCTTCGTCACGTAGTGGAACCCGTCCGCAAGGCGCGTCGGACCGCCCCGGCGGTGGTGCACGATCAGCTCGTGCGGCCGCATGATCAGCAGGGCGGCGAGCATCGCGAGGAAGGTCACGGCGTTGACGAGGAACACCCACCCGGTGCCGACGACCACGATCATGACGCCGGCCACCGCGGGTCCGATGAGTCGGGCGGTGTTGAACGACGCCGCGTTCAGCGCCACGGCGTTCGAGGCGTTCTCCTTCTCGACGAGGTCGGAGACGAAGGTCTGCCGCGCCGGGTTGTCGAAGGCGGTGACCACGCCGAGCGCGAGAGCGAAGCCGTACATCAGGGGGAGCGTCATCATTCCGGTGAGGATCAGGATGCCGAGGCTCAGGGCCAGCGCGAGCAGCGCCGATTGCGTGCACATGATGAGCTTGCGCCGGTCGAAGCGGTCGGCGACCCATCCCGTGACACTCACGAGCAGCAGGGGAGGGGCGAACTGCAGGGCCATGGTGACGCCCATCGCCGCCGCGTCGTTGTCCGTGAGCTGCGTGAGCACGACCCAGTTCTGCGCCGTCGCCTGCATCCACGCGCCGATGTTCGACACCAGGGCGCCGATGAACCAGACGCGGTAGTTGAAGACCGAGAAGGATCGGAACATCGCGCTCATCTCTCCGCCACCTTCCTCATGATCTCGGCCGCCGCGGCCAGGGTCTGGCGTTCCGCCGGGGTGAGCCCGTCGAGGGCCTCTTCGAGCCAGGCGTCGCGCCGCCGGACCGTCTCGTCGACGACGGTGCGACCGGCATCCGTCAGTGCGATCGTGACTTTGCGTCGATCGTCTTCGTGCGGGGTGCGCGTGACGTATCCCGCGTCCTCGAGGAGGGACACCGTGCGGTTCATCGACGGCGCCGTGACGCGCTCGCGCTCGGCGAGCTGACCGAGCGTGTGCTCGCCGTGGATGGTGAGGGCCGCGAGCACCGCGAACTGTCCATCGCTCATGGAGTCGACCGCGCGCTGCGCGCGGAGCCGTCGCGCCAGACGGAACGTCGCCATGCGGAGTTCGGATGCCGCCGAGGTGAGGGCCGTGTCCGGACCTGAATCGTTCGCGCGCATACTCGTCTCCTCTATTCGTTAGCATAGCTCATTAGTTTTGCTAAATAAAACGAGGTCGCCGGGTTGACCCTAGGATCGGCGCATGCCTGAGTTCGTCGACGCATACGGCATCACGATCGTCTACGACGTGTACGAGGCAGAGGATCCCCGCGCCGTCGTGCAGCTGCTCCACGGTGTCGGCGAGCATGCCGGTCGCTACGCGGCGCTCATCGATGCCCTCGTCGCCGACGGCTACACCGTGTACGCCGACGACCACCGCGGGCACGGGCGCACGGGCCTTCGGCAGTGGGGCGGCGATCACACCAAACTCGGGCGCCTCGGTCCGGGCGGCCTCGGCGCCGCTCGCGACGCGGTCTGGACGCTCACGCAGATCATCCGCGAGCGTCACTCCGACCTCCCGCTCGTGCTCCTCGGGCACTCGTGGGGCTCGTTCCTCGCGCAGATGCTGCTGGATCGGCATCCGGATGCCTTCGACGCGGTCGTCCTGAGCGGCTCGGCCCTGCGGTGGCCCGGGGCTCTGAACCCCGGTGACCTGAACGCCCCGTGGAAGAAGCTCGGCGGTTCGGGCATGCAATGGCTCTCGAGCGACGAGCAGGTCGGTCGCGACTTCGTGGACGATCCGCTGACTACCTCGGTGCCGCTGGCGAAGCTGTTCGGCCCTGTCGAGGCCGCGAAGCTCTTCGGCCGCCCGCGCCGCAACCTCGAGCGCGATGTCCCCGTGCTGCTGATGGTCGGACGTGACGACACGGTCGGCGGCCCGCGCAGCGTCCACCTGCTGGCCGACGCGTATCGCTCGCGTTCCGGCCTGACCGACGTCACGACGCTCGTGTATCCCGGCGCCCGGCACGAGATCTTCGCCGAGGTGCAGCAGGCCGAGGTGCGCGCCGACCTCCTCGCCTGGCTCGACGCCCGCCTCCCCGCTCGCGCCTGACCCGCCGCGGGGCCCTCCGTGGTGGTGGGGTGCAGCCTCGCTCCGGCCGCCTGCTTCGCCTCGCCCCACCCGCCCCACCCGCGTGCCTCCCCGTGTCGACTTGTCCGGGTTCCGCGTGCGTGGGGTGTCTCATATGCGATGACTTGCGCCGAATGCTGGCGCGATCGCGCTTTCCGCGTGCATATGCCGTGAGTCATCCCCCTCCGCCCCCGTCAGGGGAGGGGGAGGAGGCGCAGGAAGAGGGGCCGGACGCCCCCGCATCCGGCCCCTCGCCCCCGCTTCCCTGTGCCTCCGGGTCAGTGGCGGCTGAACGCCGCGTCGAACGCCGCCCCCGACGGCTCGTAGGTCGACAGCTTCCGCACGAAGGCGAGTGCCTCCGGCGCTCCGACGAGACGGTCCATGCCCGCGTCCTCCCACTCGACCGACAGGGGGCCGTCGTAGCCGATCGCGTTCAGCATCCGGAAAGCGTCCTCCCACGGCACATCGCCGTGACCGGTCGAGATGAAGTCCCACCCGCGCCGCGGATCGGCCCACGGGAGGTGCGAGGCCAGGCGACCGTTACGGCCGTTCGTGAGACGCTTCTTCGTGTCCTTGCAGTGCACGTGGATGATGCGATCGCGGAAGTCCCACAGGAACCCGACCGGATCGATGTCCTGCCACACCATGTGCGAGGGGTCCCAGTTCAGCCCGAAGGCCTCGCGGTGTCCGATCGCCTCCAGCGCGCGCGTCGCCGTCCAATAGTCGTAGGCGATCTCCGAGGGGTGCACCTCGTGAGCGAAGCGCACGCCGACCTCGTCGAAGACGTCGAGGATGGGGTTCCAGCGGTCGGCGAAGTCTTGGTAGCCGGCATCCACCATCTCCTCGGTGGCGGGCGGGAACATCGCGACGTACTTCCAGATGCTCGATCCCGTGAACCCCGTCACGATCTTCACACCGAGCTTCGCCGCCAGGCGCGCGGTGTTCTTCATCTCCTCGGCGGCTCGCTGCCGGACGCCCTCGGGGTCGCCGTCTCCCCAGACCCGGTCCGACACGATGTCGCGGTGGCGCTGGTCGATGGGGTCGTCGCAGACGGCCTGACCCTTCAGGTGGTTGGCGATGGCCCGCACCGTGAGGCCGTTGCGCTCGAGGATGTCGAGCCTGCCCCGCACGTAGGCGTCGTCGTCCCAGCGCCACGGGTCGAGGTGGTCGCCCCAGCAGGCGATCTCGAGGCCGTCGTAGCCCCACTCCCCGGCGAGACGGGCGACCTCCTCGAACGGGAGGTCGGCCCACTGGCCGGTGAACAGCGTGATCGGTCGCGTCATTGCGAGGTCCTTTCGTCGCGGGATGTCCCGGTCTGGGTGTCGACGTCGACCCACACGCTGTCGGCGTCGGAGCTGCGGGCGACGGCGTCGAGCACGCGCTGCACGTGCAGGCCGTCCGCGAACGACGGCCGCGGATCGGAGCCTTCGGCGATCGCCTCCACGAAGTCCTTCGCCTGGTGCGAGAAGCCGTGCTCGTAGCCGAGCATGTGTCCGGTCGGCCACCAGGCGCCGGCGTAGGGGTGGCCGGGCTCGGTGACGAGGATGCGACGGAACCCCCGCTCGGTCTCGGGTGCGGTGGCGTCGTAGACCTCGAGCTCGTTGAGGCGTTCGAGGTCGAACGAGAGGGCCCCGAGCGAACCCGAGACCTCGATACGGAGAGCGTTCTTGCGGCCTGTGCGGAAACGGGTGGCTTCGAACGAGGCGAGCGCGCCCGAGGTGAGCCGCCCGGTGAAGAGGGCGACGTCGTCGACCGTGACAGGTCCGCGCTCGGTGCCGGCCGACCCCGACAGGCCGGACGAGGAGGCCAGCACGGGCCGCTCGGCGACGATCGTCTCGAGCACGCCCGCCACCCGTGAGAGGCGCTGCCCGGTGATGAACTCGGTGAGATCGACCGCGTGGGCGCCGATGTCGCCGAGCGAGCCGGAGCCGGCGCGGTCCTTGTCCAGACGCCAGGTGAGCGGGGCTTCGGCATCGCTCAGCCAGTCCTGCAGGTACTCGGCCCGTACCTGACGGATCTCGCCGAGGCGGCCGGACCGGACCAGGTCGCGGGCGAAGGTTGCCGCCGGAACACGGCGGTACGTGAATCCGACCATCGACCGGATGCCACGGCCTCGGGCCTCCTCCGCCGCCGCGGTCATGCGCTCGGCTTCGTCGACGGTATTGGCGAGGGGCTTCTCGCAGAGGACGTGCTTGCCGGCCGCGATCGCGGCGAGGGCGATCTCAGCGTGCGAGTCGCCGGGGGTGACGATGTCGACGACGTCGATGTCGTCGCGGGCGATGGCTTCGCGCCAGTCGGTGGAGGGCTCGACCCAGCCCCAGGTCTCGGCCGCGGTGCGGGTGCGGTCGGCGTCGCGACCGACGAGCACACTCATCTCGGGGGCGAGGGGGAGATCGAAGAAGCGGGGCGCGACGCGCCAGCCCTGGGAGTGGGCGGCGCCCATGAAGCCGGCACCGATCATGGCGATGCGAAGAGGGGCGGTCACGGGATCGCCTTTCTGTCGGGGGAGGGAGAGGGCGCCCACCGCGGTGGACGCCCCCGGGAGCTCAGGACTCGAACGCCAGGTCGATGTACGAGTCGACGTTGTCCTTCGTCACGACCGGTGCATCGAGAACGATACGGTTCGGAACGCTCGGGGTGATGAGGTCGCCCGCGGTCTTCTTCTGGGCGATCAGGCGCGCCAGGGCGATGCCGTCCGCGGCCTGGGTCGAGGGGTAGATCACGGTCGCCTGCAGCGGGGTGTCTCCCGCCTGGATCGCTTCCATGGCGTTCTTGCTTCCCGCGCCGCCGACCATGAAGAACTCGTCGCGTCCCGCGGCCGTGATCGCGGCGAGTACGCCGATGCCCTGGTCGTCGTCGTGGTTCCAGATGGCGTCGATCTTCGGGTTGGCCGACAGCAGCTGGGAGGTGGATGCCTCGCCGCCCTGGACCGTGAAGTCGGCGGCGACGCGCGGGCCGACCTCGAGACCGCAGTCCGACAGCGCGTCCTTGAACCCCGCCGAGCGGTCCTGCGTGAGCGGGAGCGAGTCGATGCCGGCGATCTCGGCGACGATCGCGTCGCTCTGTCCGCTCAGCTGCTCGCAGATGTAGGTGCCGGCGCTCACGCCCATGCCGTAATTGTCGCCGAGCACGGTCGTGCGGGCGGCGAAGGGGCTCGAGAACTCGCGGTCGACGTTGATGACCGGGATGCCGGCCTCCATGGCGCGCGTGGCGACCTCGGTGAGCGCCGCCCCGTCGCTGGGCAGGAGCACGATGGCATCCACCTTGTTGTTGATGAAGGTCTCGACTGCGGCGATCTGCGCGTTGACGTCGTTCGTTCCCTCCGCGACCTGGAGGTCGACGTCGGGGAAGCTCTCGGCGGCCGCGAGCGCGCCGGAGTTGATGGCGCCGAGCCAGCCGTGGTCGGCGGCGGGACCGGAGAAGCCGATGGTGACGGTGTCGCCGGTTGCGGCGTTCTCCTCGGTCGTGGTGCCCTGATCGACGACGTTCTCGCTCTCGCTGCTCGAGCCGGTGCAACCGGTCAGCAGGCCGAGGGCGGTCAGGGCGGCCACGCCCGTCAGGACGAGGCGCGAGCGAGAGGCTGTGCGTGCGTGCATGTTCTTCCTCCTTGAATGTGATGCAGCGGGTGTCGGCGCGGCCCGGGGCATTCCTGCGAGGAGGGTCGGCGTTGACGCGGCTCACGCTAACAGAAGGGTCATCATCCACATCAGCTTTTGCGTGATTATCGACAGAAGTGCACTACTGGCTTCCCTACTGGGATTTTCTGCGGATGCCCGTGGTTCCGGGGGTGGGCAGACCGGAGGGCTGGCCGGGAGTCCGCGAACCCTCGCGGTCGAAAATTGCGCATGTTAGGTTCGCCCCGTGATCAAAGATGACCATGAACCGTCATTACTCGACGTACGGGGAGTGACGAAGGCCTTCTCCGGCGTCCAGGCCCTGCGCGGCGTCGATCTCGAGGTCCGCGCGGGCGAGGTGCACTGCGTGCTCGGGCAGAACGGCGCCGGCAAGTCGACGTTGATCAAGACGCTGGCGGGTGTGCACCGTCCTGACGCCGGAGAGATCGTCTGGCGCGGGGAGCCCGTCGAGATCTCCGACCCCGACGCGGCCATCGAGCTCGGGATCGCGACGATGTACCAGGAGCTGGACGTCGTCGACGGACTGACGATCGCGGAGAACATCTTCCTCGGGCACGAGCTCGCGCGCGGAGGCTTCACGCAGCGCGGCGAAGCCGCCCGGCGGACGACCGAGCTGCTGCGTCGCCTCGGGCACGCGAACCTGCCCCCGCACACCGAAGTCGGCACGCTGAGCGCGGCGAACAAGCAGATCGTCAGCATGGCGCGCGCCCTGTCGCACGACATCAAGCTCATCATCATGGACGAGCCCTCGGCGGTGCTCGACACCGAAGAGGTGAAGAACCTGTTCGCGGTGGTTCGCGAGCTCACGGCGGCGGGCATCGCGGTGGTCTACATCACGCACCGTCTCGAGGAGATCCGCGAGATCGGCGACCGCATCACGGTCCTGAAGGACGGCCGCACGACCGCGGTCGGCCTCCCGGTGGCCGACACGCCGACCGCGGAGCTCATCCGCCTCATGACGGGCCGCGATATCGCGAACGTGTTCCCGGACCGGATGCCGGTCGAGCCCGACGCCCCGGTCGTCCTCGACGTGCAGGGGCTCGGGCTCGCGGGTGTCTTCGCCGACGTGTCGTTCACCGTTCGCGCCGGGGAGGTCGTCGGGCTCGCGGGTCTCGTCGGCTCAGGACGCTCGGAGATCCTCGAGACGGTGTACGGCGCGCGCAGGGCGAGCGAGGGGACGGTGCGCGTTCGCGACCGGGCGCTGCCGCGCGGGTCGGTGCACGCGGCCGTGCGCGCCGGCATCGGCCTCTCCCCCGAGGAGCGCAAGAGCCAGGGGCTCGTGCTCGACGAGCCGATCTTCGTCAACATCGCACTCGCCTCGATGGCGCGCTTCGCCAAGGGCGGCTTCCTCGACGACCGGGCCGCGCGCCGCGTGGCCCGCGAGCAGATCGACGCCTTCGAGCTGCGGCCCGCCGACCCGGATCGTCCCGCGCGCACCCTGTCGGGCGGCAATCAGCAGAAGATCCTCCTCGCGCGCTGGCTCGTGCACGGCACGACCGTGCTGCTGCTCGACGAGCCCACGCGCGGCGTCGACGTCGGCGCTCGCGCCGAGATCTATGCCCTCATCCGCGACCTCGCCGCCGCGGGCAACGCGGTGGTCGTCGTCTCGAGCGAGATCGAGGAAGTTCTGGGCCTCGCCGATACCGTCCTCGTCGTCGCCGACGGCCGCATCCTGCGTACCCTTCCCGCGCACCAGATCGACGAGCACGGCGTGCTCGACCTCGTCATGAAAGGAACAGCCGCGTGAGCGAGCCGACCACCCCGACCCGTGCCCGCACGGCTCCCGCCGAGGCCGGCATCCCGCCGGCCTCCCCCTCCGCGACGTCCCCGCTGCGGGCGTTCTTCGCCGGCTCCGCCGGACGCAACATCGGCCTCGTCATCGCGTTGCTGGTGATGTTCATCGTGGGGGCGATCACCGCACCCGGGACCTTCCTCACCCTCGACAACGTGTTCGTCATCCTTCGTCAGGCCTCGATCGTGGGTGTCATCGCGGTCGCGATGACCCTCGTGATCATCGCGGGTGGCATCGACCTGTCGGTCGGCTCGGTCACCGGTCTCGCCTCCGTCGTGGGCACGCTCGCGGTGGTGCAGGACCTCGCGGACTCGATGCACTGGATCGTCTTCGTGCTCCTCGCCCTCGCGGTCGGTGCCGTCGCCGGTCTCATCAACGGCGTGGTGATCGCCTACGGCAATGTGGTGGCGTTCATGGCCACGCTCGCGATGCTCGTCGGTGCACGGGGCCTCGCCGAGATTCTCGCGGAGCGGCGCACCCTCGTCGTCCAGGACCGCGGCTTCATCACCTTCATGAACGCGAACATCCTCGGCGTGAACATGCTCATCTGGATCTTCCTGATCGTCGCCGTGCTCTGCTGGGTACTGCTGAATCGCACCACCTTCGGTCGTCGGACCGTCGCGATCGGCGGCAACCGCGAGGCCGCGCGTCTCGCGGGTATCGACGTCCGGCGGCACGTCATGTGGCTGTACGTGCTGGTGGGGCTGGCATCCGGAATCGCGGGCGTCATGTTCCTCGGCCGCACGACGGCCGGCAGCTCCACGAACGGTCAGCTGCTCGAGCTCGACGTGATCGCCGCGGTGGTCGTCGGCGGAACGCTGCTCGTGGGAGGACGCGGAACGATCACCGGCACGGTGTTCGGCGTTCTGATCTTCGCGACGCTGACCAACGTCTTCGTCCAGAACAACCTGTCGTCCTCCGTCCAGGCCGTGGCCAAGGGCGTGATCATCGTCGTCGCGGTGCTGCTCCAGCAGCGTTTCTCCCGCCAACCCGGGCGACGATGACGCCGGGGCTCGCGGGTGCGCGCCGCGATCGTCGCCGGCGTTCCGGGGCGTGTGCGCGTGGCGTGCGAGATGCTTCGCTCCCGGCGTGACCGCCGGACCCATCCACCGGTGATGTACTGAGGGCGTGAAGAGGATGACCACCGAGTCCCCGCAGGTCGCGAGCGGCGTCAGCCAGCTGTTCCAGCTGCTGCGCGACGGCGTGCCGCGCACGCGGGCGGAGCTGGCGAAGTCCACCGGGCTCGCGCGCTCGACCGTGGCCGTCCGTGTCGACGAGCTCATGCGGATGGGCCTCATCACCCCGGTCGCCGACGCGGTGTCGACCGGGGGACGCCCACCGTCGCAGTTCGCGATCAACCCCGCGGCGAAGGTGGTCGTCGCGGTCGACATCGGAGCCTCGCACGCGACCGTCGCGATCTCCGACCTCTCCGGCACCATCCTGCTCGAGAAGAGCGGGGCGCTCGACATCGCACTCGGCCCGGAACCGGTGCTGAGCTGGGTCGTGGACGGAGCGCACGAGCTGCTCGCCGGCGCGGGGCGCTCGCCGCGGGACGTCGCGGCGATGGGCATCGGCGTGCCCGGCCCCGTCGAGCACTCCACCGGTCTCCCGGTCAACCCGCCGATCATGCCGGGCTGGGATCGGTTCGACATCCCCGGATGGATCGCGGCGCACCTCCCCGTGCCGGTCCTGGTCGACAACGACGTCAACGTCATGGCGCTCGGCGAGCGCAGTGTCGCGTGGCCGGGGGTCGGTCACTTCCTCTTCGTCAAGGTCGCGACCGGCATCGGCGCCGGCCTCATCGCCGGCGGCCAGCTCCAGCGCGGAGCGCAGGGCACCGCCGGCGACATCGGTCATGTGCAGTTGGCCCGGGCGTCGACGGTGGCCTGCCGCTGCGGAAACCGGGGATGCCTCGAAGCCCTGGCATCCGGTCCCGCGATCGCCCGTGTGCTCCGCGAGGAGGGGATCGATGCCCAGAGCGGCGACGACGTCGTCGACCTCGTCAAGCGCGGGAACGTCGATGCGATCCAGGCCGTGCGCCAGGCGGGCCGCGACATCGGCGACGTGCTGACGACGTGCGTGAGCTTCATCAACCCCTCCGTCATCGCGATCGGCGGGTCGATGGCCCGCGTCGGCGAGCACCTCATCGCCGGCGTCCGAGAGGTCGTCTACACCCGCTCCACGCCGCTCGCGACAGAGCACCTGTCGATCGTCCCCTCCGTCGCCGCGGAGAAGGCGGGCGTGATCGGTGCGAGCATGCTCGCGGTCGAGCACGTGCTGTCCCCGGAGTCGCTGACGACGGGCTTCCTCCCCGCCTGAACGCGAGGTGCCGACGGGCTCAGCCACCTGCCGCGTCAGGTCCCTGAGTCTGTCGAAGGGCCCGGTGCCTTCGACAAGCTCAGCCACCTCGCGCGCGGTGGAGGTCCCTGAGCCTGTCGAAGGGACCGGTCGCCGTGCCGCATCCCGTGACTCGCGCCGAATGTTCGCGCGAGCACGCGCCCCGCGTGCATATGCCGCAAGTCACCGTGAGGGGGCCCGGGCTCGGGCCGCCTCGTGCAGGCCGAGCCCCAGTGCGCGTCGGCCCGAGCCAGCGTGGGCCCGCACTCGCGTCAGCCGGCGGCCTCCGTCGCGCGTCCGGCCACCGCGCGCAGGGCGCGCAGCACCCGACGCACGGCCGCGTACGCCAGGGCATCGGGCCGCGCGAGCGCGTCGACGTGCCGCACCAGCGCCACATCCGCGAGCGGACGCAGCACGAGTCCGTCCACGGCCAGCGGCAGACCCGTCGTGCGCGGCAGCACCGCGATCGCCGCGCCCGCCCGAACGACCTCGGCGGTGACCGAGAACTCGTTGATGCGGTGCGCGATGTCGAGTGGGCGACCGAGATGCGCCGCGAGGTGATCTAGCAGCCCTGCCAGCGGGAACCCCGGATGCACCGACACCCAGCGCTCGTCGGCGAGGTCGTCGGCGATGAGGAATTCGCGCGCGGCGAGCGGGTGCGCCGCGGGCAGGGCGATGTCGAGCGGCTCCGTCAGCAGCGGCGTCGCGACCACGCGATCGGCGGGCCAGGGCGCATCGTGCGACAGGCGGTGCGCGATCACGAGGTCGTGGTCGGCGGTGAGCCCGGGGAAGTCGCTGTGGGCGACATCGGCGTCGGACAGGTGCAGGGGAGGGATGCCGTCGAGCTCGCGCAACAGCGCACCGAACAGCGCCAGTCCCGCACTGTGGAAGGCCGATACCCGCACGGGCCGGTCGTTGCTGTCGAGGAACGCCCCGACGGCTTCCCGCGCCGCGGTCAACGCCTCGTCGACGCGCGTACCCGCCGCCGCAAGCGCCTCGCCCGCCGCGGTCAGCGTCAGCACGCGCCCGCGCCGGACGGTCAGCGGGACGGGAACGCGCGCCTGCAGGTGCGCGAGCTGCTGCGACACCGCCGAAGCCGAGATGTGCAGGGCCGCGGCGACGGCCGCCACGCTGCCGCGGTCGCCGAGCTCGCGGAGCAGGCGGAGGTGGGCGGCATCCATAAGTTGAAACTTACGGGACGATGAAGCAACCGGCCATTGTTCTTCCGGCTTCCGGCCACGACGGTGGATGTGTGACCCGCCGCCCTCCCGAGATCGTCGTCGACGTCCTGCTCATCGCCGTCGCGGCGGTGTGGGGCGCGAGCTTCCTCGCCGCCAAAGAACTCACCGACGAGGTGGGCGTCGCCCCCGCCGTCGCGCTGCGCTTCCTCGTCGCCGCGACCGCGCTCGGGGTCATCTGCCTCGTACGGAGGGAACGGATGCCACGCGGCCGCGGCCTCGCGATCGCGGCGCTCCTCGGGTGCTCGCAAGCCGCGGTGATCGGCCTCGAAACCTGGGGCGTGCACCTCACCTCGGCGACCAATGCCGGGCTGCTGATCAGCCTCGCGCTGATCTTCACCCCGCTCCTGGACAGCGTGGCCGCACGTTCGTGGCTGCCGCGGTCGTACTTCGTCGCCGCGGTCGCCGCCGTCGTGGGCGTCGCGCTGCTGGTGTCGGGTGCGGGGTTCCGCCTCCCCACGGCGGGTGACGCCCTGGTGATCGCGGCCGCGGTGGTGCGCGCGTTCCACGTCACCGCGAGCGCGCGGCTGACGCGCGGTCGCGACGACAGCACCCTGGCGGTGGTGTGCGTGCAACTCGTCGTGTGCGCGTTGGCGTCGTCAGCGGTGGCCGGCGTCGACCTTCCCCGCGCGGTCGGCCGGCTCACGGCATCCGGATGGTTCGACGTGCTGTTCCTCGGCCTCATGTGCTCGGTCTTCGCGTTCGTCGTGCAGCTGTGGGCCGTGCGGCGGACGTCGGCGACCCGCGCCAGCATCCTCATGGGCACCGAGCCCGTGTGGGCGCTCGCCGTGGCGGTGGTGATCGGCGGCGAGGTCCTCGGTCTGCCCGGCTTCGCCGGCGGAGCGCTCATCATCGCGGCGTCGTACGCGGGTCAGGCTATCGAGCGGCGGCACCGCGCCGCGACCGCTCCCGCTCCGGTCGAGATGGCCGCCGAGACTGCACGCAGCTGACATCTCCACTGCACGCTGCAGGGGAGATGTCAGCTCGACGCAGTCTCGGCGGCGGACGGCGGCAACCCAGGCGCCTCCAGACCCGCCGCGGCCGCCGCGCCCCGCCGTAGGCTGGACGTATGCACGGCGAGTACAAGGTCCCCGGGGGAAAGCTGGTCGTCGTCGACCTCGAAGAGCGCGAGGGTCGCATCCACGGCTTCCACCTCGCGGGCGACTTCTTCCTCGAGCCCGACGACGCCCTCGACGACATCGACGCCGCCGTCAATGGTCTGCCGATCGAGTCCGACGTCCCCACGATCGCCGCGGCGATCCGCGCGGCGCTGCCCGAGGGAGCACAGCTGCTCGGGTTCACGCCCGAGTCGGTCGCGACCGCGATCCGCCGCGCGCTGGTGACCGCCCCCGGTTGGGCCGATTTCGAGTGGGAGGTCGTGCACGACGGTCCCGTCTCCCCGCGCATGAACCTCGCCCTCGACGAGGTGCTCACCACCCGGGTCGGCGCGGGGCTGCGCAAGCCCACGCTGCGCCTGTGGGAGTGGAACGAGAACGCCGTCGTCATCGGCTCGTTCCAGTCGCTGCGCAACGAGGTCGACCCCGAGGGGGCCGCGAAGCACGGCTTCGACGTCGTCCGCCGCATCTCCGGCGGGGGAGCGATGCTCATGGCCGCGAACTCGATCGTGACCTACTCGCTGTACGTCCCGGCATCCCTCGTCGCCGGCATGACCTTCGCCGACTCGTACGCCTTCCTCGACGACTGGGTGCTCCAGGCGTTGCGCTCTCTCGGCATCGATGCGGTGTATCAGCCGCTCAACGACATCGCCGGGCCCCACGGCAAGATCGGCGGCGCCGCGCAGAAGCGCCTCGCCAACGGCGGGGTGCTGCACCACGCGACCCTCAGCTACGACATGGACGGTCAGGTGCTCACCGAGGTCCTCCGCATCGGCCGCGAGAAGCTCAGCGACAAGGGCACCGTCTCGGCCGCCAAGCGCGTCGACCCGCTGCGCAGCCAGACCGGCCTCCCGCGCGACCAGGTCATCGACCGCTTCATCCGGACGTTCACGACCCTGTACGGCGCCACCGAAGGGCACATCACCGACGAGGAGTACGCCGAGGCCGAGGCGCTGGTCGAGACGAAGTTCGCCACCGACGCGTGGCTGCAGCGCGTCCCGTGAGCACCGAGGTCCTCCCCGACGCCCCCGAACCCGGCCGCGTCGAGATTCACCACGCCGACAACCTCACCGTCACCCCGGTCTACGCCGACGGTTCGTTCGCGCTCGTCTACCTCGATCCGCCGTTCAACACGGGGCGCACGCGCTCCAAGGCGGTCGAGTCGGCGACGTGGACGCCTCCGGTCGAAGAGACCCCGGATGCCGAGGAGCCCGAGGCCGTGGCATCCGATCCCAACATGCTCGACTTCCCCGAAGAGGAACCGCCCCCGCCGCCGGTGGTGCAGCGCGGCTTCCACGGGCGCGAGTACGCGCGGCTGCGCGGCGACCTGCGCACCTACGACGACCGGTTCGATGACTACTGGGGCTTCCTCGAACCGCGGCTCATCGAGGCGTGGCGTCTGCTCGCCGACGACGGCACGCTCTACCTCCACCTCGACTACCGCGAGGTGCACTACGCCAAGGTCATGTGCGACGCGCTGTTCGGGCGCGACCACTTCATCAACGAGCTGATCTGGGCCTACGACTACGGCGCGAAGACCAAGCGCCGCTGGCCCACGAAGCACGAGACGATCCTCGTGTACGTGAAGGATCCGGCGAAGTACTTCTTCGATTCGGATGCCGTGGACCGCGAGCCGTACATGGCCCCGGGCCTCGTGACGGCCGAGAAGGCCGCGCGCGGCAAGATGCCCACCGACGTCTGGTGGCACACGATCGTGCCGACCACGGGCCGCGAGAAGACCGGCTACCCGACGCAGAAGCCCGAGGGCGTGCTGCGCCGCATGGTGCAGGCTTCGAGCCGCCCCGGCGACCGCGTGCTCGACATGTTCGCCGGCAGCGGCACGCTGGGCGCCGTCGCCGCGCCGCTCGGCCGGCACTCCGTGCTGATCGATGACAACGCCGACGCCGTGGCCGTGATGCACAAGCGTCTGGAGCCGTTCGCGGACTGAGCGGACGGGCCGGTCGCCACCGGCGCGGGTCGTCGTGCGGGGTCGGCGCTGCGCCGCGGGGCGTGCCGTCGTGCGGGGTCGGCGCCGCGTCGCGGGGCGTGCCGTCGTGCGGAGTCGGGCGGCGACACGCCGTGGGCGGTGCCGCTGTGGCGGCGTGTCGCCCGCTGACTCCGCGTGACGGGTCGGGGACGTGCCCGGCGGGGTTGTGCCGTTGTGCGGAGTCGGGGGAGGACGCGCCGCTCAGGGCGCGGGTCGAGCGGCGTGTCGCCCGGCGACTCCGCGTGACGGGTCGCGGATGATCGGTCCCGGTGTGGAACGTCGATCGGATGCCGGACCGGAAGCGAACGGCGGACGGGCGGGCGGTCCGCGAAGTTAGGCTTACCTAATGACGTACGTGTTCGATCCCGAGATCCAGCGAGCCGTGCTCGCCCATATGAACGACGACCACCGAGACGACAACGTGCTCATCGCCCGGGCGTTCGGTTCGGTGGCGACCGTCAGTTCGGCGCGGATGACCGGGTTCGACGGCGACGGCGGCGAGTGGGTCGTCACCGATGAGGGTGGCGCTGTGACCGAGGTGCGCGTGCCGTGGCCGGGCGGGTCGATCGCCGAACGGCGCGAAGTACGCCGCGAGATCGTCGCGCTGTACGACGAGGCGTGCCGGCGGCTCGGAATCGAACCGCGACCCCACTGAAGACAAAGGTTAGGCTCGCCTAACCTTCTCGGTATGATGGCGCCATGAGTGCTGTCATCCCGTTCTCCGTCGCCCTGCGCGAGCGCTCGCGCACCGCCCACTCCTCGAGCGAGGGCGCCGACTTCATGACGAACCTCATGAAAGGGTCGGGCACGCGCGACGACTATGTCGCGCTCGTCGCGCAGCACTGGTTCATCTACGAGGCGCTCGAAGAGGCCACCGAGCGCATGCGCATCGACCCCGTGGCATCCGTGTTCCTCAGCGACAAGCTCACGCGCCTTCCCGCGCTCGAGGCCGACCTGGAGTTCCTCATCGGCGCCGACTGGCGAGAGCGCATCACCCCGCTGCCGACGACGCAGGCCTATGTCTCGCGGATCCGGCGCGTCGCGGCGACCTGGCCGGGTGGCTTCGTCGCCCACCACTACACCCGTTACCTCGGCGACCTCTCGGGCGGGCAGTTCATCGGCCGGCTCATGCAGCGGCATTTCGGCTTCGACACGAACGGCATCGGGTTCTACCTGTTCGGCGACATCGCCGACCCCGACGCGTTCAAGAACGTGTACCGCGAGCAGTTGGATGCCGCTCCCTGGGACGACGACGAGAAGGAGCGCGTCATCGAGGAGGTGCTCGTGGCCTACCGGTTCAACACCGAGCTGTTCGTCGACCTCGCGCGCGCGAAGGCGGCTCAGTCGGCCTGAGTCTTCGACGCTCTCACGGGCGCCCCGCGGCGGGCCCCATCGGCTGGAGCCGCCGCTGCCGCCGCGACCGTCGCCCACGCAGCGACCGGATGCCGCGGGCTCAGTCGCGGCCTACGACGCCGCCACCGCGTCACCCGCCGCCGCCGCGCCGCCCGCCGTCGCTGCGGCATCCGCAGCACCCGCGCGCAGCCGACGCCGCACGAGCAGCACTGCGGCGAGCACCGCGGCAAGGATCACCGCCAGGAGCGCATACAGACTCCACGGCATCGCCGCGACCGAGAACTCGGCCGTCACCGGCGCGAGCGGCGCGGCACCCAGGCCGACTGCCTCGGGCGTGAGCTCGATCGAGCCGGCGAGCCACCCGAGCGAGAACGTCGGCACCTCGCGCGCGACCTCCACGGTCGACCCCGGAAGCACCTCGGTCAGCTGGGTCGGTGCGGTACGCGCGCCGAACAGGCCCGCGGTGGCGACCGTCTCGGCCCCCGTCAGCCGTGTGTTGCCGGTGTTCGCGAGCGCGTACTCCACGACGAGGCGCCCAGAGTCGAACGGGTTCCAGGATGCCTCGTACCGGGCGGACATGCCGGACACGGCCACGGCCGGTGACAGCTCGCCCGCGACCCGGAGGTTGATGCGCGTGCCCAGGCGCCGGTCGACGGACAGTGTCGATGACGAGTCGGTGCTCGTGAGAGAGGTCACGATGCCCGCGGCATGGTCGCCGGGGCGGGCGTCGGAGGGGACCGTGACGGTGAAGGGCACCTCGGCGGACTCGCCCGGCGCCAGCGAGAGCGATGTCATGGCGACCGACACCCACGTCCCGGCGCCCTGCGACGGCTGCCCGTCGACGAGGACGTCGATCTCGCCGGTGGATGCCGTGAAGGCGTCGGCGGCATAGGCGGTGAGGGGGAGGGGCTCGGTGCCGGTGTTGACCACGGTCATCGCGTCGGAGATGACGGTCCCGGGTTCGACCACGTCGTACGTGAAGTTCGCGCGGCCCGTGCCCTGCGCGTTGTCGGCCGTCTGCACGGTCCAGGCGACACCGCCGTCGGCGGCCGTCGCGGCTGCGGGAGCGGCGATCGCGAGGAGAAGGGAGCCGATGAGGGCGAAGGGGAGAGGGCGTCGGAACACGGGCGGGCTTTCTGCGGGACGTGCGACGGGGACCCCGACGCGCGTCGGAGTCCCCGTCGGGTGGATTACTGCAGGGCGGTGATGGTGAGCTTCGCGGTGTAGTCGCCGGCCGGGGTCGTGCCGGGGATCACGAGCGACAGGTCGGCTCCGACAGTGGCGTTCGCGGCCGCGGTCGACGACGCGAGCACGCGCGACGCTCCGAGCCCCGTGCCGCCGAGGCGGGTCGACGCGACCTCGGCGCCGGCGGTGACGGTCTGCCCGGCCGTGACGAGCTTGGGCTTCCAGCCGAGCAGGTCGCTCGAGAACGAGCCGCCCGTGCTCGACGCGAAGTTTCCGACCTGGCCCGAGATGCTCCACGTGTACGGCGCGGTGCCCCCGGCGCGCGTGTCGGTCACGACGATGTTCGTGAGCGATCCGGATGCCGTGAAGTTCGCGCCGTCCTGGACGGCGGTGCCGAGGCTGGCCGGCGAGGTACCCTCGAACGCCCATCCGAACGAGCCGGTGGGGTTGTCGACCCAGTCCGGGACCTCGACGATCACGTCGGTCGACGAGGCGAAGGCGATCGGGGTGAACGTCTCGAAGGGGGCGTACACGGTGCCGCTGCCGGCGTAGGTGTAGATGCCGAAGTTCCCTGCGGCGAGGTTCTGCGCCTCGGTCGTGCTGAGGGCGAGATCGACCGAGAACGTGCCGTCGGCCTTCAGCTCGATCGCGCCGCTGTTCGCGCCGCCGATGGTCGCCATGCTGGCGGCCGGGACCGCCCACTTCTGCGCGATCACCGAACGGGCCGACGAGGCGGCCCCGGCCGAGGGCTTCCAGGCGTCGGCGAACTTGCCGAACACGACGTACGTTCCGCTGAAGGTCCCGGCCAGCGGCGGTCGCGTGCCGTTGGTGGCGGTGCCCGACGGCAGGAAGCCACTGCCCGAGACGGTGACCGTCTCACCCTGGGCGAGACCGCTGGTCTTCGAGACGGTGACGGTGGGAGCGGATGCCACGGGCGCGGCCGTGTAGGCGACCGAAAGCGCGCTCGCGGGCTTGCGCGCGTCGGCCGACCCGCCCGAGGAGTACCAGTACGAGCCCTGACCGGTCTTCACCTGGAAGTCGACGAACGACTGCGGGAAGGCTCCGGCGTTCGCGCCGGTGGTCACCTGGGCGACCGAGCCCTCGGGGACGGTGATCGTGCGACCGAGGTAGTCGGGGGTCACGGTGAATCCGGTGGGGGTCACGTCGACGCCGGTGAGGGTCGCGATGACCACGTTCGGCTCCGGGGTGAGGGTCTCGAACTTGTCGGGGTCGTCCATCGAGGTGCCGTAGCCGCCGAGGGTTGCGGTGACCGTTCCGGTGCCGTCGGGAGCGACGGTGAGCTTCGGGTCGGTGATCCACGAGCGGGTCATGCCCGAGTAGTACGCGGAGGTGAACGACCCGGTCCACTGGATCGTCGCGGTGTTGGCATCCACGTCGACCGTGCCGGAGCCGCCGGTGATCTCGGCGATGTGTCCCGAGTTCAGGCCGTTGCCCGAAGTGATGGTGGTGCCATTGGCATCCGTGCGCAGGCCCGCGAAGGTCGCCGTGGCATAGCTGCCGTCGGCCTGCTTCTTGAGGATTCGCGTGTTGCCGTCGCTCTGCTTCCAGTTCGACGCGGTGACGCGGTCGGCCGACGAGGTCGCCGTGACGATCCCCGCCGACAGCAGGTTGACCGTGCCGGGGGCGAAGGCGGCCGCGTTCGATTCGGCGTTGATGCCCCAGCGGAAGACGGCGCCGTCGACGGTGGTCTCGGCGGCGTGCGCGGGGGCGGCGACGAGAGCCCCGCCGAGGGCGATCGCCGCGGCGGCGAGGCTCGCGGTGGTCACGCGGGCGAACCGGCGTCTGTGCGTGGAGGAATCCACGTTCGTTCCCTTCTCCGCCCTCCGACGGGTCCCGACGGCAGGCCGCGGGTGCACCCGGTGGGTGCTGAAGGGCAGGTTAGGCTTACCTAAGCATGAAGTCGGCATCCAGGCAATGTTAAGGGTAGGCTCACCTTACTTGGAGGTACGTTCATGATCCGTCGAACGACTCGGGGCGTCGCCGCGCTCGCGCTCTTCGTGGCCGTCGCCGCAGGGCTCACCGCGTGCGACGCCGCCGGAACAGCTCACGGTGGTGGCCCGGCGGCCACGCCGCCGCTGGCCGAGGTCACGCCGCTCGCCGATCCCCTGTCGTGGGAGGGGCCGTCGACCGCTGTCGCGGCCGCCGCGCCGATCGTGCCGGTCACCGACGGTGCGCAGGTGCTGCCCGCGACGGTCACCGACTCGCAGGGCACGACCGTCACGGTGACCGACACCTCCCGCATCCTGACGCTCGACATCTACGGCTCGCTCTCGCGGATCGTCTTCGAGCTGGGGCTCGGCGACCAGGTGGTCGCGCGCGACATCTCGACGGGTTTCCCCGAGGCGGCGCACCTTCCGGTCGTCACCGAGAACGGCCATGACCTCAACGCCGAGGCGATCCTCGATGCGGCCCCCACGGTGATCCTGACCGACACGAGTCTCGGCCCGTGGGACACCATCCTGCAGATGCGGGATGCCGGCATCCCGGTCGTCGTGGTCGACTCGCACCGGTCGCTCGAGTCGGTCGGGTCGCTCATCGAGCAGGTCGGAGCGGCTCTGGGCGTACCCGAGCGGGCGGCGGCGCTCGCCGCGCGCAGCACTGCCGCCGTCGACGCGAAGATCGCGCAGATCGCCGCCGTCGCGCCGAGCGACCCCGCGCAGAAGCTCCGGATGATGTTCCTCTACGTCCGGGGACAGTCGGGCGTCTACTACCTGTTCGGCGAGGAGTCCGGGGCGGACAGTCTGATCGAGGCCCTCGGGGGCGTCGACGTCGCCGGTGAGATCGGCTGGAAAGGGATGCGCCCGATCACCGACGAGGCCCTCGTCGACGCGAACCCCGACCTGCTCATCATGATGACGAAGGGCCTCGAGTCGGTCGGCGGCGTGGACGGGCTCACCGAGCACCTGCCCGCGGTCGCCCAGACGGATGCCGGTCGCCACCGGCGCATCGTCGACATGTCCGACACGACGGTGCTGAGCTTCGGGCCCGCCGCCGCCGACGTGCTCGACGCGCTCGCCGTCGCCGTCTATGCGCCCGAGGCGGCGGGATGACGGCGGTCGCGGTCGCTCCCGTCGCCGCACCGAGACCCCGGGTCGGTGTGCGTGTCCCGGCGGTCTTCGGCTCGCTGTCCGTCGCCCTCGTGGTGCTCGTCGTCGTGTCGGCCGGGAGCGGGCAGCTCTCGATCCCACCCGATCAGGTCGTCGGCGCCTTCGCGCGCGCCTGGAACGAGGCGGTGCGCGGGATCGGTCTCGGCGTGCTGTCGGTCGCGCCGGGCGCGGCCATGGAGCACGTCAACGGCGAGGCCACCCTGTGGCTGATCCGGATGCCACGACTGCTCATGGCCGTGCTGGTGGGGGCGACGCTCGCCACGGCCGGGGTCGTCATGCAGGGCGTGTTCCGAAACCCGCTGGCCGAGCCCGGGGTCATCGGCATCTCGTCGGGAGCGGCGGTGGGGGCCTCGGCATCCATCGTCTTCGGGCTCACGTTCCTCGGGCCGCTCACCCTGCCGGCGCTCGCTTTCGCGGGGGGACTCGCCGCTACCGTCATCGTCTACGCCTCGGCGCGTGCCGACGGACGCACCGAGGTCGTCACCCTCGTGCTCACCGGGATCGCGGTCAACGCGATCGGCGGTGCCGCGATCGCGCTGTTCACCTACCTCGGCGCGACGCAGCAGCGCGAGCAGATCGTGTTCTGGCAGCTCGGCTCGCTCAATGGCACGCGCTGGGACGACCTCGCCGTCGTCGCGCCACTCGCCGTCGTCGGCATCGTCGCATGCCTGTTCTTCGCGGGAAGCCTCGACCTCCTCGCACTCGGCGAGCGGCAGGCCGAGCACCTCGGCGTGCGCGTGGAGCGGCTGCGCGTGATCGCGATCGTCGTGATCGCCCTGCTCACGTGCGCCGCGGTCGCCTTCTGCGGGATCATCGGCTTCGTGGGGCTCGTGGTGCCCCACCTCATGCGCATGGTCCTCGGCCCCGGCCACCGCCTGCTGCTTCCCGCGAGCGCCCTGGGCGGCGCAGTGCTGCTGCTCGCCGCCGACCTCGTCGCGCGCACCGCCGTACCCGGGTCGGAGCTGCCGATCGGCATGCTCACCGCCCTCATCGGCGGACCGTTCTTCTTCTGGCTCCTGCGCCGCACGCGCCGCCGGTCAGGGGGATGGGGATGACGGCCGTGCTGCGTGCGCGTGGGATCTCGGCCGAGGTCGGGGGTCGGTGCGTTCTCCACGACGTCGACCTCGACCTCGCCGCGGGAGAGATGGTCGTGCTCGTCGGTCCGAACGGCGCGGGCAAGTCGACGCTGCTGTCGGTGCTCGCGGGAGACCGCACCCCCGCGGCGGGATCCGTCGAGCTCGACGGGGCGGTGCTGGACTCGTGGCCCGTCGCCGAGCGGGCGCGCCGCCGGTCGGTGCTGACCCAGAGCAACGAGGTGTCGTTCCCGTTCGTCGTGCGCGACGTCGTGCGCATGGGGCGGGCGCCCTGGCGCCGGCATCCCGCCGCCGCGCGCGACGACGACGCGGTGGCCGAGGCGCTGGTCGCCGGTGAGGTGGAGGCCTTCGCCGACCGACCCGTCACCGGGCTCTCCGGCGGGGAACGCGCCCGCGCGGCGTTCGCGCGCTCGTACGCGCAGGAGTGCGCGATCGCGCTGCTCGACGAACCCACCGCGAGCCTCGACATCCGCCACCAGCACCGCGCGCTCGCCCGCACGCGCGAACGCGTGAATGCCGGGGGTGCCGCCATCGTCGTGCTGCACGATCTGGGGCTCGCCGCCGCCTACGCCGATCGCATCGTCCTGCTCGAGAACGGGCGGGTGGTCGCGGTCGGGCCGCCGCGCGACGTGCTCGATCCCGAGCTGCTCACGCGGGTGTATCGGCATCCGATCGACGTCATCGACGGGCCCCGCGGAACGCTGCTCGTCGTCGCCGACGCCTCGCCCCTGGCATCCCCCCTCCCCGGAGAACTCGTATGAACCGTCTGACTCGTCGTCTCGCCGCTCTCGCGACCGCGCTGACCCTGACCGTCGCGGGCGTCGTCGTCGCCGGAGCCCCGGCGTGGGCCGCCGGGACCGTGACGGTCACGGGGCCCGAGGGCACGGCATCCGCGAACCCCGATTACGCCACCGACGTGACCGTCTCGGGGTCGGGCTTCCAGTCGATCCCGAACGGCTTCGGCGGCATCTACGTGCTGTTCGGGTGGGTCGACGACCCGAGCGGCGGGTCGTGGCGCCCGAGCGCCGGGGGAGTGGTCGGTGCGGACTACCGGTACGTGCCCGACGCGGAATCCGCCGACAACAACGGGTACCAGCGCTTCCTGGCGTTCCCGGGCAGCCAGACCGAGAGCTCCGCGAACGGGACGCTCGGGGCCGACGGATCGTGGTCGGTGTCGATGGTGATTCCGGGGGCGGTCTACGAGAGCCAGGACCGCGAGGGCAACATCACTGAGGTCGATTGCCGACGCGTCACCTGCGGCATCATCACCATCGGCGCGCACGGGGTGAAGAACGCCAACAACGAGACGTTCACGCCGGTGTCGTTCGCGGCGGCTCCCGCGGCCGAGGCCCCCGCCGCCGCGAGCGCACCGGCCGCCGCGGGCTCCGTGCGCGTCGGCGTCGAGTCGGCGTCGGTCGCGGCGGGCACCTCGGTCGTCTTCACCGGTCAGGGCTTCACCCCCGGCGAGCAGGTCGTGGCCTCGCTCGACGGCGGTCTCACGGCCGTGGGCCCGCTCACCGCCGGGGCGCAGGGCGAGGTCGCCGCGGCGCTGCCCGTGCCGCGCGAGATCCGCGACGGAACGCACCTCATCACCCTGCGCGGGGCAGGATCGGGCGCGGTGGCCGAGACCGAGGTCGCCGTCAGCGGCGGGACCGCGGTGGCATCCGTCTCCGACGCGCCGACCGCTCCGACGTGGGTGCTCGTGCTGCTGCTGGCGTGCATCGCGCTGGCCGTGGCCTTGATCATCACGAGCATCGTGACCGCGATCGTGCGCGCTCGCGCGCGGCGTCGCGCGAAGCGGGAGCGCGCGGCTGCCGCGACGGGACGGACGGATGCCGTGCCGGCGGGCACCCTCGCCACGCCCGGCACCGCGTCTTCCGGTGTCGCACCGCCTTCCGCCGCGCCGGCCTCGGCCATTGCTGCACCTCCCGCAGCCGCGGCTGCCGCTGCCGCTCCGGTGTCGCCCGTCGTCGTGAACGATGCGAGGTCGGCGGGCGGAAGGGTCGCCTCTCCCGACGCGCCGACCGACCTCCTGCCGACGGGGACGCCGCGATGAGGGCGCGCACCGTGCTGCGGGCCGCTCTCGCGGCCGCCCTGCTGCTGGGGTTCGGTGCGGCTCCCGCCGCGGCGGCCGGTCCGGACGATGTCATCGTCACGGTGCCCGGGCCCGGCGGCGACCCCGGGGGCGGAGACGGCACCATCGTCGATGCGCAACTGCGGTGGGGGGTGAACGCCGAGTCCGGCGGCGGAGCCTTCGCCGGGGGCTGCAACTTCCTCAGCGCCGGTGTCGCCGGCGACGCGGGAGGCGCCCGGGTCTGGGGCGAGAGCGATGGCCTCTACCGTGCCGAGGATGGTCGGGTGCGCATCGAGAAGCCGACGGCGGGAGGCCAGTGGACGACCGCCTCGTGGGCCACCAAGTGCCAGGATCCGACGGGCGCGCCGGTGTCGGTCGCCTCGACCGCGAGCACCACCGGAAACCAGGTCGTCATCGACGGTGGCACGGGCACGCGCCGCGACGGAGCGCTCGACATCCGGTGGTCGGGCTCGTTCACCGTCGTGTTCTACGGGGGCATGACCTACTGGAGCGTGACGGACCCGCAGCTCACCCTCGACGCGGCGGGCAACGGTCAGCTCACGGCGAGCGCGAGCGGCTACGGCACCTCGATGGACGACATGACGAAGTGGAGCCCGATCGCTGCGCAGACCATCGTGCTGGCCGACATCCGCGCAGCCGACCTCTCCGGCACCGGCGGCTTCACCGTCACGCCGCAGTACCTCGGTGTCTTGAGCGTTGGCGCGGGGCAGGTCGCACGCTCAGGGACGAACGAGGCGTACTGGGGATCGTTCCCGCAGTCCTTCGTCGACTTCCACCGCGTGACGGGGCAACAGGGGTATTGGCTCACGACGGGCGGAGTCCGGGATGCCGCGAAGCCGGCGTCGCCGCTCACGGTCAGCTACTCGTCGGCAGCGCCGGTCGCCGTGCCGCCCTCGGCCGGCACGGGAGCCGCTCCCGCGGGCGCACCGAGCAACCCGCTGCGGCGCGCGCCGGGGGCGATCGCCGCCGCCGCACCGCTGCAGCAGTTCCTGCCGGTCGCGGCACCGCTGACGACACAGCCGCAGGCGGCGGGGCTGGTCCCCGAGTCGCGGCGGAGCCTCTCACCGCTCGTGGTGCCCCTGCTCGGCTCCGCCGCCGCGCTCGGGCTGGCGATCATCGCGGTGCTGAGCATGATGCGGGCGTTCCCGTGGCAGCGCCCGGCGCGCGTCGCCTGAGGTTTCGCGGCGGTAGGTCGGGGGGTTGGTGTGCACAACTCCTGAGACGCGCACCGGCGAACCCGTCACCGCTGCATGATTCCGCGAACAGGCCCAGCCGCCACTGCCATTTCACCGGAGTTTCGCACCACCTATCGGCGCGACCTCTCCGTCTTCCCGCGTCGGGCGTGCCGACGCGGAAGGCTGGGGCCCCGCGCCGCCGGGTGTCGCGAGGCCGGCGCGACGCCGGAGGCTCGGGTTTGACGCCCCGCGCCACCCGGCGTGCACAACGCAGGACATCCGCGGCACCGCGGCCGGCCCACCGCGGGATCACGTCGATCGGGCGTGCCGCGGCACCGGGCTTCCTGCGTCGTGTACCTTGCCACCGCTAGGGGGAGGCGAGCGCGGCGAGCTCGGAGCGGGAGACGGCCCCGGCCTTGCGCAGCAGATTCGACACGTGGAACTTCACGGTGTTCTCCGTGATGCCGAGCCGCTCGGCGATCGCGCGGTTGCGGGCCCCCGAGGCGACGAGGCGCAGGACATCGCGCTCGCGTGGGCTCAGGGGCACGCGATCGTCGAGGAGCTCCGGTGCGGCCGGGGGATCCAGGGGGAGACGCACCGAGAGATCGGAGCCCCACCCCGCCGTCGACGACACGGCGAACGATCCGCCGAGAGCCGCCACGCGCTCGACGATCGGGCGCAGCGAGTCGTCGTGCGCGGTCAGTTCGCCGCGCCCGTCATCGCGGATGCCGATCAGTAGGTTCAGGCCGTCGCAGTCCCACTGGATGCGCACGCGCGAGGTCTCTCCCTGGTCGACGAACGCGAGCACCGCACTGCGCACGATGGCCCTCGCCGTGTGGGCGACCTCGCCCGGAAGCGCTCTCCCTGACGCCGGCGGCTCGACGAACTGCAGGTCGAGGTCGCCGTGGCGCACCAGGGGGCGCAGATCGCTCCGCAAGCGCGCGAAGGCACCCGTCACCGGCTCGATCATGCTGTCGCGCTGTTCGTCCGTTGAGGTGCGGAGGCCGACGAGCGCTCCCGCCGCCACGTCGGTCGCGAGCGCACGGGCAGCGCGGTCGTCGAGTTTGCGCGAGCGAAGGATCGCGAGGATCGACTCGAGCGTGACCGCGTGACGGTCCGCTTGTTCCGCCACGGTGCGCGCGTGGTCCAGGATCAGCTGCCGGGTGGCAGGGGAGGGGAGGGCGGCGGTCGGTTGAGCCGCGTCCTCGTCGCCCCCGCGGCTTCCGGGTTCGGTTTCGGATGCCGCGAGATCGGGCGCGCGGTCGAGGAGCGCGTCGTCGTGAGTGGGCGTTCTCGACATGAACGGAACTATACGCGTCCCGCAGACCTCCCCTTTCGGGTAGGTGGGCTGTGCGACCGGGGAGCGGCACGGTCGCGACGGTCAGGCGAGCATGGTCGAGTGGCCACCCCCGATGTCGACGCTCCCACAGCCCTCGCCCTCATCGCGAGCGAGATCGCCACCGGGGTGGACCGTCTGATCGGCGACGCCTCTGCGGCGGATGCCGCTTCCCTCGACGATCTGGCGGATCTCGTGGCGGGGGCCGAACGTGTCTTCGTGATGGGTGCGGGCCGCTCCGGGCTCGCGCTGCGCATGACGGCGATGAGGCTCATGCACCTCGGACTCCCCGTGTTCGTGGCGGGCGAGGTCACCACTCCGGCGATCGGCGAGGGCGATCTGCTCCTGGTCGCGAGCGGATCCGGTACTACCAGCGGCATCGTGCGCGCAGCCGAGATCGCTGTCGCGGCCGGCGCGCGCGTGGCCGTCATCACCACGGCATCCGAATCTCCTCTTTCGGCTCTGTCCACGGTGGCCGTGGTGATCCCCGCCGCGGCGAAGCGAGACCGCTCCGAGAGCGCGAGCGCGCAGTACGCCGGCAGCCTCTTCGAGCAGATCGTCGTGCTGGTCGGCGATGCCCTCTTCCACACGCTGTGGAAGCGCTCGGGCGCGAGCGCCGACGACCTCTGGCCGCGCCACGCCAACCTCGAATGACCTCGCTCCCTTCGAGCTCTCGACTCAGCGGCGGCACCCGGCCGCCCTGCTCACCCCGATAAGGACACGATGAAACTGCAGTTCGCCATGGACACGCTCACCACCGAGGCCGCCCTCGAGCTCGCCGCCGCCGCGGCGCCGCACGTCGACATCCTCGAGCTCGGCACGCCGCTCATCAAGAGCGCCGGACTGTCGGCGATCACCGCCGTGAAGCAGGCCCACCCCGACAAGATCGTCTTCGCCGATCTGAAGACGATGGATGCCGGAGAGCTCGAGGCGGACATCGCCTTCACCGCCGGTGCCGACCTGATCACGGTGCTCGGCTCGGCGGGTGACAGCACCATCGCCGGTGCCGTCAAGGCGGCCAAGGCGCACGGCAAGGGAGTGGTCGTCGACCTGATCGGCGTCGCCGACAAGCCGCAGCGGGCGCGCGAGGTCGTCGCCCTCGGTGCCGAGTTCGTCGAGATGCACGCCGGGCTCGACGAGCAGGCCGAGGAGGGCTTCACCTTCTCGACCCTCCTCGACGACGGCAAGGCCTCGGGCGTGCCCTTCTCGGTCGCCGGCGGCATCAACGCCGACACGATCCCGTCGGTGCGTGACTCGGGTGCCGTGGTCGCCGTGGCCGGCGGCGCGATCTACGGCGCGCCCGACGTGGGCGCTGCGGCTGCCGCTCTGCGCGCCGCGATCGCCTGATCGACCGCCAACAGCTGAGCGCCCCTCCTTTCGAGGAGGGGCGCTTTGGGTTTTGAGGAGCGAAACCCCTCAGGTGCCGGCTTCGACATGCCGGTCGACCGACTGCAGCGCCGGTGCCTGGCGGAGCATCCGGCGCAGCAGAGAGTTCAGCAGCTCGACCTCGTCGGGTCGGAACTCTGCCAGCACGATCTCCTGTCCCCGCAGGGAGACCGGCAGCATCTCGTCGTGCAGCGCGGCTCCGGCGGCCGTGAGGTACATCGGACGTGAGCCGCGCGGGCCGTCACTCAGCACGATCAGGCTGCGGGCGACGAGCGTGCTGACACTGCGAGATATCAGGGCGGGATTGAGCACGAGGAACTCGGACACGTCTTTGGCGGTCGCGCCCGGCTTTGTCGCCAGGGCCGACAGTACGCGCCACTCGTTGGTGCCGAGCGAAAAGCGGCTGCGCAGCTCGGCCGACTCCCGGCTCACGAGCGCGTTGGACAGGATCGACACGAGTCGAGGCGTGAAGTTCTCGGGGTCGACGATGCGATCGAGCGGTGCCGTCACGACGTCGAGGGTGTCGAACTGCGGGGGTACGGGCTTCGTCATTGAGCGGTCACCCTCCTTCCATTGTCGGTAGGGCCGGGGTATCGAAAGACCCTACGCCCCCCTCTCAGCACGTTACCAAGGTTTTATATCTCTAGTGCTTTACATGTAAACGAGATTGTGGTTCTCTAATGCCGCGGATGAGCAGAGCAGCTCGATCCCGACCCGAAGAACACGCGCCGCTCAGGAAGAGCGCCGTAAGCCATGCGATCAATGAGGAGGCAGGCGATGACAGTCGACGAACGCCGAGACACCCGACGCCCGAGTGTCAGCGAACTGGAAGACACCGCTTTCGAGCTGCGGACCAAGCTCCTGCAGCTGTGCGGAACGTACGAGGGTGCCGTGCACATCGGAGGCGATCTCTCCGCCGCCGACATCTTCACCGCCCTCTTCAGCTACGGCCTGGACGTCGACCCGTCCGACATCTCGAGCCCGACCCGAGACCGATTCGTGCTGAGCAAGGGGCACGCGGCGGTCTGCATGTACATCGCGATGGCGATCCGCGGGTTCTTCGACTACGACGACATCGTCCGCACCTACGGTCAGCTCGACAGCGCGTTCGGCATGCACCCCTGCAAGGTGCAGCTGCCCGGGGTGGAGTGCTCGACGGGGTCGCTCGGGCACGGACTGCCCATCGCGGTCGGCATGGCGCTGAGCGCGCGCGGTCGCGGCGAGGCCCACCGCGTCTTCTGCCTGCTCGGTGACGGAGAGACTGGCGAAGGGTCGGTCTGGGAGGCCGTCATGTCGGGGCGCAGCCAGAAGCTCGGCAACCTCGTCGCCCTCGTCGACCGCAACCGGCAGCTCATGACGAGCTTCGCCGAGGAGCGCGTGCTCTTCGAGCCCTACCCCGACAAATGGCGCGCGTTCGGGTGGAACGTCGTCGAGATCGACGGGCACGACATGAGCGAGCTCGTCGCCGCCATCGACGCGCTCCCGGATGCCGACAGCGAGGTGCCCACGGTCATCATCTGCGAGACCGTCAAGGGCAAGGGCGTCGACTTCATGGAGCGCAACCTCGCCTGGCACGCCGGCTCCCTCGGCGCGGCCGACCTGGAGCGGGCCCTCGCCTCCCTCGCCGCCAACCGTTCGTCCTCCAACGGATCGGAGCTCAACTGATGCCTGTCACCTTCACCTTCGGCGAGATGTTCTCGGCCCGCTCGGTCATCGGCACGACCCTGGCCGAGCTCGGCGACGACCACCCGAACCTCTGGGTGCTCACCCCCGACATCGGTGCCACCCTCCTGGAGTTCCGCGAGAAGTTCCCCAACCGCTTCATCGACGTGGGGCTCGCCGAGCAGGCGTGCGTCGGAATCGCTGCCGGACTCGCGTACGACGGCAACATCCCCGTCGTCTCGGGCATGCTCCCCTTCCTCAGCATGCGCGCGCTCGAACAGGTGCGCAGCGACATCTGCTACCCCAACCTGCCGGTGAAGATCATCGGCACGCACGGCGGTCTCGTCGGCAACGGCGGCTCGACCCACTACGCGGTCGAAGACCTGGCGCTGATGTGCGCGCTGACGAACATGACCGTCACTTCCGTCGGCGACCCGCTCATGGTGGGCGAGATCCTGCGCCAGTCGATGTCGATGCCGGGGCCACTGTACGTCCGTCTCGCGGTCGGCAAGAAGGACCGAGTGCTCTACGCCGAGGGCGAGCACGACATCCGCATCGGCAAAGGCATCGTCGCCCGCGACGGGAGCGACGTCACCGTCTTCACCCACGGCACGACGGTTGCTCAGGCGCTGGATGCCGCCGAGCAGCTCGCCGACGAGGGCATCTCGGTTCGTGTCGTCGACATGTTCACCCTCAAGCCGCTCGACGACGCGCTCGTGCTGCGCTGCGCCGACGAGACGGGTGGTCGATTCGTCGTGTTGGAGGACCACCTGGCCTACGGCGGACTGGCTTCGCGGATCTCTGACGTCATCGCGGATCGCGGTGTGCACCTGCGCTCCTTCGAGCGTCTCGGCATCCCCCAGGTCTACGCCGGCTTCGGCGACGACGAGGAGCTCCGCGACAAGCACGGCTACGGACTCGTCCACACCCTCGACGCCCTCCGCCGCGCGGCTCGCGTCTGACCCGCTGCTCATGGGAGACGAGAGATGAAGACCATAGCCGTCACGAAGGTCGGGCATCTTCAAGATGCCGATCTCGATGCTCGCGGTCGGATCGAGGTCGTGGACTTCCCCGAACCCGAACTCGGCCCGGAAGACGTGCGCGTGCGCGTCGCCTACTCCGCGATCTGCGGATCCGACCCGCACATCGCCGCGGGATTCTTCGGCGACGACGTGCCCATCGGACTCGGACACGAGCTGTCGGGCGTCGTCGAGGCCCTCGGCGAACGGGCGCACCGCAACGGGCTCGCCATCGGAGATCGTGTCGCCGGCAACTTCCTGCGGTTCTGCGGGACCTGCCCCCCGTGCAGGGAAGGGCGGCAGCAGTTCTGCCGGTTCATCCAGGAGTACAACCGTCCCGGCATGGCCGAGACCGTGACCTGGCACGAGTCGCAGGTCTACAAACTGCCCGACAGCGTCTCCTTGCTCGAGGGCTGCCTGCTCGAACCCACCTCCGTGGCGGTGCGCATCGCCGACAAGACCAACATGCGCGTCGGCGACCGCGTCGTCGTCTGCGGCGGCGGACCCATCGGCCAGCTGTGCCTGCAGGTGATGAAGCGCTTCGGTGCCACCTCCCTCACCATGATCGAGCCGCTCGCCGATCGCCGCACCATGGCGCGGCGATCAGGTGCCGACTACGTGATCGACCCGATTCACGAGAACCAGCACGCGGTGGCGATGGATCTCACCGAGGAGCGTGGCTACGACGTGGTCATCGACGCATCCGGTTCCACCCGTGCCACGCAAAGCCTGCTCGACCTCGCCGCGCAGGGCGGCACGGTGATCTACGGGGCGCAGTACCCCCACGACTACGACATGCCGCTGAACCTCACGCGATACCTCTACCTGCGCGAGCTCACGCTGACCGGTCTCTTCGTCTCGCCCTACGCCTTTCCGCGGGCGTTGCAGGTGCTGCCCTCCCTCGATCTGGGCGAGCTCACGCGTGCCGTGTTCGACATCGACGATGCCGCGCGCGCGTTCGACGAGCACCTGAGCGGACGTCACCCGAAGGTCGTCATCCGCTGCAACCCCGACCTGGAAGGACAGCTGTCATGACCGGTGTCGCCCAGACGGCGACGGCATACGCTCTCGAGGGCGTCGACGTCGTGAAGTCGTTCGACGGCGTGCACGCGTTGCAAAGGGTGAACCTTCAGGTGCGCGCGGGAGAGATCCACGCGCTGCTCGGCGAAAACGGAGCAGGAAAGTCCACACTCATCAAGGTGCTCACGGGGCTGTACACCGCGGACGGCGGCCGGATCGAGCGGGGCGGACAGCCCGTGGAGTTCGCGGGAGTGCGGGCCGCCCACCGGGCCGGGATCGTCGCTCTCTACCAGGAGCTGTCGATCATCCCCACGATCAGCGTCGCCGAGAACATCCTCCTGGGCGACGAGACGCCGCGCAGGGGCCTGTTCGTCGACCGCCGTGCGCTGCTGCGCCGCGCGGGCGAGCAGCTCGCCCGTCTCAACCAGCGCATCCCGCTCGGGAAGCTCGCCGGGCACCTCTCGCCCGTGCAACAGACGATGGTCGCGGTCGCGCGAGCCCTGGCCACCGACGCGCGGGTGCTCATCCTCGACGAGCCCACGGCATCCCTCACCGACATCGAGATCCGCGACCTGTTCACGGTGCTCCGGGCGCTGCGCGAAGACGGCGTCGCGATCGTCTACGTGTCGCACCGGCTCGAGGAGGTCTTCGAGCTCTGCGACCGGCTGACCATCATGCGCAACGGCCGCACGATCACCACGCGCGATGTCGCCGACATCACCGTCGACGAGGTCATCTCGACCATGGTGGGGCGCAAGGCGGATGAGCTGTTCCCCGACCGGGGCACCGCCACCTCCACCGTGACCCTCGCGGTCTCGGGCCTGACCGGCCGACGGGTGTCCGACATCAGCTTCGAGGCCCACGCGGGGGAGGTGCTCGGCATCGGCGGGCTGGCCGGTGCGGGGCGGAGCGAGGTGATGCGCATCCTCTCCGGTGCGCAGAAGCGCGCCGCCGGCGAGATCCGTCTCGACGGGGTCGAGCTCACACGGCCGGGGGTGGGTCCGGCGCTCGCAGCCGGCATCGCCCTCGTGCCCGAGGAACGCCGCACACAGGGCGTCATGGTGGGAGCTCCCATCCAAGACAACATCGCCCTGGCCAACCTCGGGACCGTCTCGAAGGCCGGATGGGTCTCACGCGCCCAGATCACCGAGCTCGCGCAGCGTTCGCTCCGCGACCTGCAGATCAAAGCGCGCGGGCCCCGACAGCCCGTCGGCCAGCTCTCGGGGGGAAACCAGCAGAAGGTCGTGCTGGCCAAGATGCTGGCGCGCGCTCCCCGCGTCCTGTTGATGGACGAGCCCACCCGTGGCATCGACGTCGGTACCAAAGCGGAGATCTACCGCCTGATCCGCCAGCTCGCTTCGACCGGAACGACCGTCATCTTGGTCTCCTCCGAACTGCCCGAACTGATCGGCGTCAGCGATCGCATCCTCATCATGCACGAGGGACGACTGACCGCCGACGTCCCGGCCGCCACGGCCGACGACGAATCCCTCTTGTCCTACTGCTACGGAAGGGTGGCATGACATGCCCGAAACCCAGACGCTGTCCACGGCGATGACGCCGCAGGAGCGCACCCCGATCGCCCAGCTCCTCTGGCAGGGCGGCACCGTGCTGGCCCTGATCGTGCTCATCGTGTTCTTCACGATCGTGCGCCCCGACGTGTTCCCCAGCTTCACGAACGTGCGCAACATCTTCGAGCAGGTCGCGATCCTCACCATCATCGCCGCGGCTCAGACGCTCGTGATGGTCGTGGGCGACTTCGACCTGTCGGTCGGCACCAACGCCACGCTGTCGGGCGCGATCGCCACGGCTCTGATGATCGGAGGGACGCCGGTTCCCCTCGCCATCCTCGTGGCGCTCGCCGCGGGTGCCCTGGTCGGTGCTGTCAACGGCGTGCTCGTCGCGTACGTGAAGCTGTCGGCCTTCGTCGCGACGCTGGCGACCATGACCACCGTGGGAGGCCTGGCGTACATCGTCACCAACGGCACGACCCTTTACGGCATGCCCGAGGAGTTCTTCTGGATCGGGCAGGGACGAGTGCTCGGGATGCCGATGCCGGTGGTGTTCGCGCTGCTGATCGCGGCGCTGGTGTGGGTGGTGCTGCGCTTCACGACCTTCGGGCGTCGGCTCTACGCGGTCGGCGGCAACGCCGAGGTGGCGCGACTGTCGGGTGTCAACGTGCGTCGCGCCCGCCTGCTCGCTTTCACCTTCGCGGGGCTGGGCTCCGCGGTCGGCGGAATCGTGCTGGTCAGCCGCCTCGGAAGTGCGAGCTCCGCCAGCGCAAACAACTACATGCTGCTGGCCATCGCCGCCGTGTTCCTCGGCATGACGATCCTGAAGTCCGGCCAGGCGAACCTCGGCGGGACCCTCGTGGGCGTCGGCATCATCGGCGTGCTGAGCAACGGCCTGAACATCCTCGGCGTCAACACCTACGTGCAGCAGGTGCTGACCGGCCTCATCATCATCGCCGCCGTCACCCTGTCGGCGCTCAAAGCCCGCGACGCGTAGACGTCGCGAAGAGTGACGGACGCCTGGTCCGTCGCTCAGAAGAAAGACGAACACCCCGATCACCACACGCGTGATCACGAACACCAATGAATGGGAGCACCGAGATGTTCAAGAAGATTCTCGCCTTCGGCGCCATTGTCGTCGCCGCCGGCGTGAGTATCGTCGGCTGCGCGGGCGGTGCCGCCTCCGCAGGCGGAGGCGACACCTTCAAGGTCATCGCCTTCACACAGGGCTACGGCACGCCCGTGGGCAAGTCGACCACCGACGCCTTCGTCGAGCAGGCCAAGGGCCTCGGCTGGGACGTCACCCTGTACACGAATGAGTCGTACGACCAGCTCAACAACGACGTGGCGGCGGCGATCAGCCAGGGAGCGGATGCCGTGTTCGCCGGATTCCCCGACCCTCGCCAGATCAGCCCGATCGTGCGGGCGGCGAAGGATGCGGACATCCCGATCTTCTCCGTCGACGGCGGTGTGGAGCCCAACGCCGACTTCGCGATCGATGTGACGACCAACCAGCAGCAGATCGCCGACGACACCGTGGGTGCGCTCGACGAGGCCATGGGCGGTCTCAAGGGCAAGAACGTCATGATCATCGGGCACGACCCGCACATCGGCATCATGACGCGCAGTCACATGGCGGAGGACCTGCTCAAGGCTGCGGGCGCAAACATCGCCGGCGGCGAGATCAAGCAGATCCTGCAGCCCGGTTCGTCGCAAGAGGAGTCGCTGAAGTTCGTGGCCGACTACCTGCAGGCCAACCCCAACGGCCTCGACGGCGTGTGGGTCGGGTTCGACCACGCCGCGCTGGGCGCTGTGCAGGCGATCAACGAGGCCGGCCGCGACGACATCTACGTCACCGGCGTCGACGCGATCGGTGCGGCCGTCGAGCAGATCGAGAAGGGCGGGCCGTTCTACGCGACGGTCGTACAGCCTTTCGACGAGGTTCTCGGCGACGTGGTCGCCGCGATGCAGGCGTACGCGAAGGACGGAACCCGCCCGTCCGAGAACTTCGTCGAGGTCGACGTGACACTGGTGGATCGCGCCAACGCCGCGACCATCACCCCGACCGACGCCAAGTGACCACGAGGACGGGCGGGTGCGCCCGCCCGTCCTCGCCCCTTCATGCACTCTGCTGAGAAAGGCGCAACGATGCGACTGAAAGACAAGACCGCCCTCATCACGGGCGGCGCGAGCGGGATCGGCCGCGCGACCGTGGAGAAGTTCGTCCGCGAGGGCGCTCGCGTGATGATCGTCGACCGCGACCTCGAACGGGCGCAGGCGACGGCGAACGAGATCGCCGGTGCTGACGCCGGTTCCGAGACCGTGGCCGCCTTCGGTGCCGACGTGTCGGTCCTCGCCGAGGTGGAAGCCGCCGTGCAGGCCACGGTCGAGACGTTCGGACGCCTCGACATCATCTTCAACAACGCCGGCATTGCCGGAGGACGCCGGCTGCTCGAGCACGACCCCGCGGTGGACTACGACCCGATCGTGCGCATCGACCAGGACGGCGTCTACCACGGCATCCTCGCGGCCGGGCGTCAGTTCCGCGCACAGGGAACCGGCGGCGTGATCATCAGCACGTCGTCCATCTACGGCGAGCAGGCTGCCGAGGTCGCCTTCGCCTACAGCGCGGCCAAGGCCGCGGTCATCTCCTTCACCCGGTCCGCGGCCTACGAGCTCGCCGAGTACGGCGTGCGCGCGGTCGCGATCACCCCGGGGCGGGTGCGCACACCGATCATCAACCAGTTCAGCGACGAGCTGCGTGACACCTTCGCCGCTGAGCAGCTGCGCGGTGTGCTCACCGAGCCCGAGGAGATCGCGAACGTGGTCGCGTTCTTGGCATCCGACGAGGCCAACGTCATCAACGGCACCGTGGTGCACGTCGATGACGGGTACTCCGTCTTCAAGCAGCGGCTGGACCTGCCGGATTTCTGACATGAATCAGGTTCTGCCTCTCGAGCTCGACGCTGCGTGCCACCTGAACGTCTTCGTCGCGACCATGGACGACGACGGGGTCGAGGCGGCGCTGGACACCATCGCCGAGGCCGGCTTCCGACGCGTGGTGCTTCCTCCCCTGGATCCGGATGCCACTGATCTCGACCGCGTCCGGCGGCTGCTGCAGGGCGCGCACCTCGCCCCGATCACGATCGCCGGTCAAGACCCCTCCGCCGACGTCAGCTCCGACGACGAGGACGTGCGGGCTCGCGGCATCCAGGTGCTTCACGCGGCGCTCGACCTCACCGTCGCGCTCGGCGGGGATCAGATGAACGGCGTGCCCTACGGGTTGCTCGGACACGCGCGTGCCCTCCCCGACCCGGGACGCGTGGAGCGGATCGCGCGCGACATCGGCATCGTGGCGGACCGCGCCGCCGCGGAGGGGGTCACCATGACCCTCGAGGTGCTGAACCGGTACGAGACCAACGTCGTCAACACCGCGGCGGATGCCATGGACTTCGTCGCGCGCAGCGGGAGCGAGAATCTGTTCCTTCATCTCGACACCTTCCACATGGCGATCGAGGAAGAGAGCATGCGCGGCGCGATCCGCACCGCGTTGCCCAGACTCCGCTACCTCGAACTCGGCCAATCGGGTCGCGGCGTCTTCGGAGACGGTGCGGTCGACATCGAGGGCGTCGTGAGGGACGCTCTCGACGAGGGCTACGAGGGGCGTTGGGGTGTCGAGTCGTTCTCGCGTCCCGGCATCCCCGAGGCGGTCGCCGACATGCTCGCCGTGTGGCGGCGCACCTTCGATCGCGGTGCCGACGTGGTCGAAGGTGTCGTGCCCCGCATCCGCCGCGGGTGGGCGGCGAGCGTCGTCGGGCGCCGTGTCCGCCGACTGGAACGCATCGAACCGGCCGCCGCGCGGTGAGCGACGGCCGGGAACACTCACGAACAGGAACAAGGAGAACACCATGTCAACGATGACCGTGACCACCGAGACGCTGATCGACCCCGCCGTCTTCGAGGAGAGGATCTTCCTCGACGGACAGTGGGTTCCCGGGGGTGGAGGGTCGATCCCCTCGATCGAGCCCGCGACCGGAGAGACTCTCGCGCAGGTCGGCATGGGTGATGCCGCCGATGTCGCCCGGGCCGCCGAGGGCGCGCAGCGCGCGCAGAAGGAGTGGGCCGCCCTGCCGCACCCGGCGCGGGCCCAGGTCTTGCGTCGCGCGGGAGAACTGTGGGAGCAGTACGCCGACGAGATCGGCGGGTGGAACGTGCGCGAGGTCGGCGCGATCCCGCCCCTGGCCGGCTTCGCGCTGCACGTCACCGCTGCCGAGTGCTACGAAGCGGCGTCCCTGCCGTCGGCACCGCTCGGCCAGGTGCTCTCGAGCGAGCAGCCGCGTCTCTCGCTCGCCGAGCAGGTGCCGGTGGGCGTGGTGGGCGTGATCTCGCCGTTCAACGTGCCGCTGATCCTCGGCATCCGTGCCGTGGCACCCGCCCTGGCTCTCGGCAACGCCGTCATCCTCAAGCCCGACCCGCGCACCGTCATCACCGGCGGTGTGGCGATGGTGCGCATCTTCGAAGAGGCCGGGCTGCCGGCGGGCGTCCTACAGCTGGTCCCGGGTGGTGCCGAGGTGGGCGAGGCTCTCGTCAGCGACCCCCGGGTGCGGGTCATCGCGTTCACCGGGTCGACCCGCGCGGGGCGCGCGGTCGGCGAGCTGGCCGGTCGCCACCTCACGCGCGCGCACCTCGAGCTCGGGGGGAACTCGGCGTTCATTGTGCGCGCCGACGCCGATGTCGACAAGGCGGTGAACCTCGCGACGTGGGGCTCGTTCCTGCACCAGGGTCAGATTTGCATGACCGTCGGCCGTCACATCGTGCACGAGTCGCTGTTCGACGAGTACGTCGACAAGCTTGCGGCCAAGGCCGAGTCGATGCACGTCGGCGATCCCGCCGCCGGTCCCGCGCACCTGGGCCCGCTGATCGACGAGGTGCAGCGTGATCGCGTGCACTCCCTCGTTCAGGATGCCGTGGCACAGGGGGCCGAACTGCGCGCGGGCGGCACCTACGACCGGCTCTTCTACCGGCCGACGGTGCTGGCGAACACACCCCGCACAGCGTCTGCCTACTGCGACGAGGTCTTCGGCCCCGTCGCCTCGGTCGTCTCGTACGCGACCGACGACGAGGCTGTCGCCCTGGCCTCGGACACCGAGTACGGGCTCTCGCTCGGCATCGTCACGGCCGACGCCTTCGCGGGCCTCGAACTCGCGCGCCGCATTCCCACGGGGATCGTCCACGTCAACGACCAGACGGTCAACGACGAGGCCAACGCGCCGTTCGGCGGCGTCGGAAGCTCGGGCACGGGTTCTCGCCACGGCGGGGCGAGCGCCAACATCGAGGCGTTCACCGAGACGCGGTGGATCACCGTCCGGCGCGAGCCGGGTCAGTACCCCCTCTGAGGGCGGAGGGGGCCGGTGTGGGGCCGGCCCCCTTTTTCGTCTCTTTGCGGCGGATTCGCGCCGACCCGCCCGAGATGTCGGTGGCCACGCCTAGGGTGAGGCCATGGAATTCGGCATCTTCGTCCCGCAGGGCTGGCGCTTCGACCTCGTCGGCATCGATCCGAGTGAGCACTGGCGCGTCATGAATGCGCTCGCGCAGAGCGCCGACGACGGCCCCTGGACCTCGCTGTGGGTCTACGACCACTTCCACACGACGCCCGTCCCCAGCGCCGAGGCGACGCACGAAGCCTGGACGCTGATGGCGGCCTTCGCCGCCGCGACCGATCGGGTGCGTCTGGGCCAGATGTGCACGTGCATGGGCTACCGCAACCCGGCCTACCTCGCGAAGGTCGCGGCGACGGTCGATGCGATCTCCGGCGGTCGTGCCGAGATGGGCATCGGAGGCGGGTGGTACGAGCACGAGTGGCGCGCCTACGGCTACGGCTTCCCGCCGATCGCCGAGCGCCTCGGGCGCCTTCGCGAGGGTGTCGAGATCATGCACCAGGCCTGGACCACGGGCGAGGCGACCCTGGCGGGGAAGTACTACGAGGTCGACGGCGCCATCGTGCAGCCGAAGCCGCTCCAGGAGGGCGGCATCCCGCTGTGGATCGCGGGCGGCGGCGAGAAGGTGACCCTGAAGATCGCGGCGAAGTACGCGTCGTACACGAACTTCGGCGGCTCGATCGAGGAGTTCGAGCACAAGACCGCGGTGCTGCGCGGTCACTGCGAGGCACTCGGCCGCGATGCGAGCGAGATCACGCAGTCCACCAACTTCAACACGATCGTCGCCGCGACCGAGGCCGAGGCCGAGGAACGTCTTGCCGCCGTCGTCGCCCGGCTCCGTCCGCACGTGGGCGATGAGCGAGCGGATGCCATCGAAGCCGACTACCGCGCCTCCGACGGCTTCGGCACGCCCGAGCGAATCGTCGAGCGCCTGCGCGAACGTGCCGCACACGGCCTCGGCTACGCGATCCACTACTTCCCCGAGGCGGCCTACGACACCTCCGGCATCTCGCTGTTCGAACGCGAGGTGATTCCGGCGCTCTGATCCTTCCTCTCCGCCGGGCGCGGGGCGCGGGGCTCGCGCGAGCACCGTCGCGCGGCGCCGCGGAATCGGATCAGCGCATCGGAATCGGAACGCCGCGACTGTGGCGTCCGATTCCGATGCGTGTGTCCGATCTCGGTGCGCTTCCCGCTCCGGGATGCGCGTGTCCGCGTCGCGCGGCCTCGTCCGCGATGCGCGCGCTCACGCTGCGCGACCTCCCGCCCGATGCGTGCAGACCGTGCCGCGCGCCGACGTCACACCAGCGGCGCCACGTCGGCGTACGCGTCGGTCTCGACGAACGGGACGGATGCCGCGCCGTCGAACACCCGCGCCCGTCGTGCCGTGGCATCCCACGCGGGCCAGCCAGGATCGCCGTCGCGCGCGAATGCAACGGCCGCCCCGTGCAGCTGCGCGGCGAGGCTTCGCGGAGGCGCATCCCCGGCGATCGCGGTGACCCCCTCCGCATCGAGGTGGTCGAACCAGAACGGCACGTCGAGGCAGTGGCACGCGGTGCCGAACACGGGCGACGGCCACGCGAAGCGGTAGACCCAGGTGGGCGCGACACCCCGCGTCCGAGCGACCCGCAACACGGTCGCCCGGATCACCCGGTCCGTCGCGTATCCGCCGAGAACCGCCGCGGCGCCCCGTCGCCGCGTGCGCGCGAGGTACGCACGGCGACGCGACCGCCCGAGACCCAGCACGGCCAACGCGAGCGACACGGGCACGAACCGCAGCAGGCCGCGGTAGCGAGCGGTGAGCATCGTGAACTCGTCGTCGGTCGAGCCGATCACGAGCGGCACGCCCGTCTCCTCGGCGAGCACGTCGAGCGGATGCCGCGGCAGGAGATCTCCATCGATCACCGGTCCGAGCGGCAGCCCGTCGTCGAGCAGCGCGGTCAGCGAGGCGATCACGCGTCCGCGCGGGGGCTTCCCGGCGGTCTTCTGCAGCTCGACCAGTCGTTCCTCCGGAACGGCCGCGAACCCGTCACGGTCGGCCGACACCCCCGCGAGTTCCGCCACACGCGCGGCGAAGCGTCGAGCGGCGTCGGCGGGCACCGCCCCGATCGCCGGTGAGATCGCCATCGCCCCGTGGAAGAGCCCGGATGCCGCGGGGCTCGCCATCAGCGCGAGCACCGACCCGCCGCCCGCCGACTGCCCCGCGACGGTGACGCGCGCCGGGTCGCCGCCGAACGCGCCGATCTCGTCCTGCACCCACCGGAGGGCGGCGATCTGATCCCTCAGCCCGCGGTTCGAGGGCGCGCCGTCGATGAGCCCGAACCCGTCGAAGCCGATCCGGTACGAGATCACGACCGTCACGACTCCGTCGCGCGCGAACGCGTCACCGTCGTACCACCGGCTCGCGGGCGACCCCGAGGTGTAGCCGCCGCCGTGTATCCACACGAGCACGGGGAGGGTGGCATCTGGATCCCGATCCGCGGGGGTGAAGACGTTGACGTTCAGCGTGGCATCGCCGGGCACACTCGGCTCGGGGATGAGGGTGATGCCGGCGTCACCCCGCTGTGCCGTCGGCCCGTACGCGGTCGCGTCGCGCTCGCCGTCCCAGGGGACGACGGGCGCCGGGGCGCCGAAGCGAAGGGGCCCCACGGGCGCCTGGGCGAACGGGATGCCGAGGAACACCGCCGTGCTGCCGCGCCGGAACCCGCGCACGGTTCCCTTCGAGGTGACGGCGAGCACGGTGGCATCCATTCCCCCATCCTGCCCGGTCGGGCTCACGCGCGAGCGGTGTGCCACCAGCGCAGGACGCGCAGCGCGAAGAACGTCAGCCAGCGCGACGGTTCTCCGGCCGGGACGTCGACGGCGAACCATTCCGCCCCCTCGAGCGGGGAGGCCTGATGCCACGTGCCGTCGGTGTCGCGCGAGGCGCGCACCCGGTCGATCGCTTCGGCCAAGCGCGGGTCGGGCTCGGTGCCGTCGCGTTCGGACGCGGCGCGGAAGTGGTCGAGGGCGCGGAGCGCGCTGTAGCGAAAACGGAACGGATAGCCCAGGTGATGCGCCCACGCGTGCCGCTCTCCGGTCGACAGCCGGTACAGCAGCCTCCGCTCGAGCAGGTACTCCTCCCCGCCTTTCCGGGCCGCGTGCAGCTCGGGGGTGCCGCCGGTGCGCCACTCGTCGTCGAGGATCGCGATCACGGAGTTCAGCGTGGAGTGGAACGACGACTTCGTCGCCCCGTCCACCCACTCGCAGTTCCAGCCGCCGTCACCGAGCTGATGCTCGACGAACCAGTTCCGGATGCCACTGACATCCGCCCCCAACCACGCTCCGCTCGCGAGGGTGAAGGCGTTGATGCACGCGTCGACCTCTCCGCCCCAGAAGGGCAGGTCGTCGTACTCCCAGCGGATGTTGCGGTCGATGAGCTCGACGGTGTCGGGGCGGAGGGCCTCGGCATCCACTCCCCATTCGCGGAGGCTCATCAGCGACCACGACGTCGCGGTCCACGGCTGGGGATCACCCCACTGGAAGCCGGCCGGGAAGTGCGCACCGCCGGCCCAGAGCCCGTCCTCGCCCTGCGCGGCGAGGAGCTGCGCCCCGAACCCCTCGTGCGCCACCCGGGCGCGCGTGGCTCGCCACTGCTCCTCGGGGGCGTCGAGCAGGTCGCGCTCGACCTTCCATCGCAAAGCCGGGTCGCTGTCGGCCAGCCAGGCGAGGACGTCGTCGTCGGTCATCCGGGCAGGTTACGCCCGTAGCCGCGGTGCGTACAGGTCCCGCGTGGGATGCGTGCCCCGGGGTCGGGCGAGGTGCGGAGCCGGGATCGGGCGAGGTGCGGGGCAGGGATCGGGCGAGGTGGGGCGCTGGGACCGGGCGAGGTGCGTGCCCCCGGGCGTCCGGCTCCGGGTGCGCGCGGCCGCGATGCGCGCCCGACGGCGCTGTCTGGGAGTGCAGCGTCCGGCGCGTCTGTCGGGGTGGGCATAAACGCGATTCGCGCACGGAAACACGTGGAAAGCGCGTTTATGCGAGTGGAGAGCGTTTATGCGCGGGGTTCGGTCGGCGTGGCTGCGCGCCGGGCCGTTCGGGCTGCGCGCCGGGCTGGTTGGGCGGCGCGCTGGGCTGGTTGTGCGGTGGCGCGCGGCCGGGTGGGCGTCACGCGCGGCGGCGCGGTTGCCGTGAGCAGCAGCCGGCGCGTCTCGCATAAACGCGATTCGCGCACGGAAACACGTGGAGAGCGCGTTTATGCGAGTGGATCGCGTTTATGCGCCCCGCCCCCGCCCCGCACCACGCCGCGGCGCTCACCGCCGCGCCGACCCGGCTAGGCGGAGCGAAGCGACGGCGCCGCCGCCGACGGGGGAGCCGGCGCGGGCCGCGCCCCGGCCCGTCACGCGTCGCGGCGCGCGCCCTCCGACGGCGTGACGGTGAACACGTTCGGGGCGCGGAACCCGGATGCCGCGAACGCGGCGAGAACCTCCTCGGTCGCCGCCGCGATGAGCCCGGTGGGGATCAGCGCGATCGCCGCGCCGCCGAAGCCGCCGCCGGTCATGCGGGCACCGAGGGCGCCCGCGGCCAGCGTGGTCTCGACGGCGAGGTCGAGCTCGGGCACCGAGATCTCGAAGTCGTCGCGCATCGACGCGTGCGAGGCGGTGAGCAGGTCGCCGATCGCCGTCGGACCCTCGGCGTCGAGGGCGGCGACGGTGTCGAGCACGCGTTGGTTCTCGGTGACGATGTGGCGCACGCGGCGGAAGGTCACATCGTCGAGGATCTCTTCGGCGCGCGCGAGGTCGTCGACCGTGAGGTCGCGCAGGGCCGGCACACCGAAGGCCTCGGCGCCCTTCTCGCACGAAGCGCGGCGCTCGCGGTAGCCGCCCGAGGAGTGCGCGTGCTCCACGAGCGTGTCGGTGACGAGGATCGACAGCCCGGCGTCGGCGAACCCGAGGGGCACCGCGCGGGTCTCGAGCGTGCGGCAGTCGAGGAACGTCGCCGCGTCGGCGACGCCCAGCATCGACGCCATTTGGTCCATGATCCCGGTCGGGGCGCCGACCGCGTCGTTCTCGGCGATGCGTCCCACGCGGGCGAGGGCGACCTTGTCGAGACCGGCGTTCCACACGTCGTTGAGGGCGGATGCCACGGCCCCCTCGATCGCGGCGGACGACGACAGGCCCGCCCCCACCGGCACCTCCGACGCCAGGGCGATGTCGACGCCGCGAGGCGCGGCATCCGGGGCCTCCCGAAGCAACGCCCACGCCACGCCCAGCGGGTACCCCGCCCAGTCGAGGCCGCCGGCGGCGATGCGGGCGTCGAGCTCGGCGAGCGGGACCTCGACCGCGTCGTCGGCGAACGTCGACCGAACGCGGATCACGTCGTCGTCGCGCAGCGCGACCGCGGCGGCCGTGCGCTGGGCGATCGCGAAGGGGAAGACGAAACCTTCGTTGTAGTCGGTGTGCTCGCCGATCAGGTTGGCGCGGCCGGGGGCCGACCAGACGCCCACGGCGGGAGCGGCGAGCAGGGCGAGGGCGTCGTCGACGGCGCTCATGCCGTCACCTCCGGAACGGTGTCGAGGGCGGCGCGCAGGCGCTCGGCCTGCGACTCGGGGGTCACGTCGCCGATCCAGGCGCCCATGGCGGCCTCGGATCCGGCGAGGTACTTCAGCTTGTCGGCCGCACGGCGCGGCGAGGTGATCTGCAGGTTGAGGCGCACGGCATCCCTCGCCCGTCCGACCGGCGCCTGGTGCCACGCGGCGATGTAGGGGGTGGGGGTGTCGTAGAGAGCGTCGATGCCGCGCAGCAGTCGGAGGTAGAAGGGCGCGAGCTCGTCGCGTTCGGCGTCGGTCGTCTCGGCGAGATCGGCGACGTGGCGGTGCGGGAGCACGTGCACCTCGATGGGCCAGCGGGCCGCGAACGGCACGAACGCGGTCCAGTGCTCGCCGCGCAGCACGACGCGCTCGCCGGCGGACTCGAAGTCGAGGATGCGCGCGAACAGGTCGCTCGAGGTGCGCGAGATCGTGTCGAGCAGGCGGTGCGTGCGCGGGGTCACGTACGGGTAGGCGTAGATCTGCCCGTGCGGGTGGGGCAGGGTGACCCCGATCTGCTCCCCGCGGTTCTCGAACGGGAAGACCTGACGGATGCCGGGCAGAGCCGAGAGCGCCGCGGTCCGATCGGCCCACGCCTCGATGACGGTGCGGGCGCGGGTGCGCGAGAGCGATCCGAACGACCCCTCGTGCGCGGGGCTGAAGCACACGACCTCGCAGCGTCCGACCGAGGTGCGCGTGCGGCCCAGGCCGAGGTGCTCGAGGTCGTCGTCTCCGCGCGGGGGGTCGACCGCGGCCGGAGCGTCGCCGACCGCGCTGTCGAGCGCGGGGCCGAACGACGGCGACTTGTTCTCGAAGACCGCTACGTCGTACAGCGAGGGGATCTCAGACGGGTTGGTCGGCGTCTGCGGCGACAGCGGGTCGAGGTGCGCGGGGGGAAGGAACGCGCGGTTCTGGCGATTGGATGCCACGGTGATCCAGTCGCCCGTCAGCACGTCTTGCCGCATGGTCGCCGTCGTCGGACGGGGGTCGAGCGTGCGGGCGTCGATTGCGCGCTCGGCGCCGAGCGTCGTGTCGGGGTCGTCGAAGTAGATGAGCTCGCGTCCGTCGGCCAGGTGCGTGGGCCGCTTGACGACGCCGGCGCCCAAAGATACCGCGGTGAGGCTGTCCGTGTTCACGATAACACGCTACATCTGGGGCGTGCTATCGTCAACATGGAGGGGGCGTGATGCGCGTATCCATGGCCGACGTGGCCGAGCGGGCCGGAGTCTCGGCGCAGACCGTGTCGCGCGTGGCCAACGGCAGTCCCCGTGTCGACCCCGCCACCCGGGCGCGTGTCGAGAAGGCCATGGCCGACCTCGGGTACCGCATGCACCGCGCGGCGCGGGCGCTGCGTACCGGGCAGACATCGACCATCGGCCTCGTCGTGTCGACCCTCGCGTCCGTCGGCAACTCGCGCATGCTGCAGGCGATCTCCGAGGCCGCCGCCGAGCGCGACTACGCCCTGGCCGTGGTGACGGTCGGGGAGCGCGGCATCCGCGAGGCTTTCGCCCGCTTGCGCTCGCAGGGCGTCGACGGCGCCGTCGTGCTGAACGAGGCGACCGAGCTCGCCCGCGACGCCGAGCCACCCGCCGACCTGCACCTCGTGGTCGTCGATTCCCCGGCCGACGCGCGCTTCTCGATCGTGCAGACCGACCACGCCGCCGGCGCGCGGGCTGCGACCGCGCACCTGTTGGCCCTCGGCCATGACGCGGTGCACCACCTCGGTGGGCCGCGCGGCTCGTTCGCCGCGGCTGAGCGCGAGCGGGGATGGCGCGAGGCTCTCGCTGACGCCGGAATCAAGGCGCCCGAGCCGGTCCGCGGCGATTGGACCTCGGCATCCGGGTACGCCGCCGTCGCGGGTCTTGCCGGTGCCACGGCGATCTTCGTCGCCAACGACCAGATGGCCCTCGGTGCTCTGCGCGCTCTCGCCGACGAGGGCCGCCGTGTTCCCGAGGATGTCTCGGTGGTGGGTTTCGACGACATCGCGGATGCCGCGGAGTTCCGCCCGCCGCTGACCACCGTCCGCCAGGACTTCGACGCGCTGGGCCGCCGCGCCGTCGCCGCCCTGGTCGCGGCGATCGAGGGCGGCGATCCGGTCGCGGAGACGGTGCCGGCGTCACTGATGGTGCGCCAGAGTACCGCTGCGCGTTGAGGTGTCGCTCTTCGTGTGACCCTCAGCTGAGCGGTGGTGCACCGAATGTACAGGTGGTACACTCGGGCCATGCCGACCACCCGCCCCCGCACCCAGGTGACGCATACCGTCGAGATCGAGGAGGCGCTGCAGATCGCGCGCTCCCGCTGGCCCGATGAGTCGCCGAGCGCGCTGATCACGCATCTCGTCGTCGCGGGTGGGCACGCCCTCCGCGGCGAGGAGTCTCGACGTTCCGCCGCGCAGCGTCGCCGCATCGACCTCGTCATCGACCAGTTCGCGGGGATCTACCCCAAGGGTTACCTGCGGGAACTCCGCGAGGATTGGCCGGAGTGATCGTTCTCGACGCCGGCGTCATCATCGCTCTGTTCACTCCCGGTGACGCCCATCACGATCGCGCCAAGAAGCTGCTGGCCGACGACCCTGGTCCGTTTCTGATGCACCCGCTCACGGTCGCCGAGACGCTGGTCGGGGCGGCACGCGTCGGCCGAGAGGCGGAGATGTGGCGAGCCCTGCGCGCTCTGCGGGTCGAGGCTGTGGACATGGGCCCCGACGAGCCGGCGCTCGTGGCGACCTTGCGCGCTCGCCACTCGCTGAAGATGCCCGACACGTGCGTTCTCGCCGCCGCAACGCACCTCGACGCTCCGCTCGCGACGTTCGACGACCGGCTCGGCGCGGTCGCCGACCAGCTGTCGCTTCGCCATCACACATAAACGGCATCCACGCGCAGAAACACGAGCAGCTCGCGTTTATGTGCGTCGATCGCGTTCATGCACGGGTCAGAGCCGCGGCGTCGATCGCGCGCGACGTCGGCTGGGAAACCCGTGTCCGTGAGGCCGTGCGCCCGCTCTACCCGGCGGGCAGGTCCAACGTCACCGTCGTGCGTCCCCCGGGGACGCTGTCGAGGCCCACGGTGCCTCCGTGCGCGACGGCGATCGCGCGGACCGTCGTGAGCCCGAGTCCGAAGCCCTGGATCTCGCTCGACTGCGCGAGCGCCCCGCGGTAGAAGCGGTCGAAAGCTCGCCGCTGCTCGGTCCGCCCGAGCCCCGGCCCGTCGTTGGTCACCGTCAGCAGCGCGCGGCCGTCGCGAACGCCGTACGAGACGGTGATCGCGGCGGACGGGATGCCGAACTTCACCGCGTTCGTGAGCAGCTCGACGATCGCGACGATGACCTGTCCGGGGTCGACGCGAGCGGACGTCGGCCCGGTGGCGGCCCTCTCGATGACGAATGCGCGGGCCTCGGCGAACGCGTCGACCTCCGCGACCGCCGTGGCGACGATCTCGCCGAGGTCGGCGCGCTCGATTCGCAGGGTCTTCTCGCTCTCGCTCGCGGCGAGGAGATCGCGCACCCGGTGTGAAAGATCCGCGGTGCGGCGGGTGACCACCTCGACGTAGCGCCGCAGGCGGGTGTTCTCCTGGTCGACCTCGTCGTCGATGAGGTCGAGGAACCCGGTGATGCTCGTCAGCGGGGTACGCAGCTCGTGCGACACGGTCCGCAGGAACTGCTCGCGCACCTCGATCGCCTCGGCGAGCGCAGTCACGTCGTAGATCACGACGACGGTCCCCAACACGTGGCCGTCGGCGCGACGGACGCGGCTCGAGGACGCGAGCACGGCGACCGGGGCGTCCGCCGGTCCCCACCACTCGAACTCGTCGTTGACCGCCTCGCCGGCGAATGCTCGGGGGATGACCTGTTCGCCGAGGGGGATGGGGGTCGTCCGGTCGGCGTCGAAGACAGCGTCTCCGGCCATCGGCGGCTCATCGAGTCGGAACCCGCCGAGCTCGGCGAAGCGGTGCGCCTGGGCGTTGGCGACATCCAGTCGCCCGTCGGCGTCGTAGAACACCACTCCTGCCGTCACGGTGTCGACGATCCCGAGCGCGACGGCTTCGGCATCCCGGGCTTCGCGCAGAGCCTCGGCCTGAGCACGAGAGGCCTGCGCCAATTGCCGGGTTCGTCGCCGCAGGTGACGCGCGGCGACGAACACGATGACCGCGACGCCCACGACGAGTGTCGGCATGATCACGACGTTCGCCCACTCGACGGGAGACGCGGGCCAGGCTCCGACGTAGATGAAGCGGAAGGAGGTGATGAATCCCGTCCCGAACACCCCGGCGAGGATGCCGTACCAGGGGAAGCCATAGGCGAGCCACAGCACGGGAAAGATCGCGAGCACGGAAACGGAGGGGAACGTGGGGAGCAGTTCGGCGCGCACCAGGGCGACGGCGAGCAGGTCGAGCGCGGCGATCAGCATCATCCAGGCTCGGGGGAGGCGCTCCCACGGCACGGCGAGCGACAGGACGGTCGCGAGGACGCTGAGGGTGAACCCGAGGATGACGACGCCCACGGTGAGGGTCGAGGGCTGGGCGAGACCGGCGATGCCGACGAGGAAGACCATCGCGAGCATGAACGGGAGTTGCGCCCGGGCGAAGACGCTCACGCGACCGCGGGGGTTGGCTTCCATCTCGAACAACGGCATCGTCGCTGTCCTCCTCCCCTCACTCGCGCCTTTCGACCGTACTTCACCCTTGCGTTCGGCGGACGGGTTTGCGCTGTTCGAACAGGGGGTGCCGCGGGCGCAGGGGATCCCCGAGAGCCCCGCCCAGGGCATCCTCGCCCCGCCCGCGCGTGAGTTGCCGCGAAGTGTCGCCGGCCCTGCCTTGAGGCGACAGATTCAGGCAACTCACGCCGTGACCCCTCGCCCGTTCTCCGCGTGAGTTGCCGCGAAGTGTCGCCGGGGCGGGCGTCGAAGCGACAGATTCGGGCAACTCACGCCAGAGGGCTCACTCCTCGAGCTGACCCAGCGACGGCGCCGCGACGAAGCGGGCGACCGGCTCGACCGCGTGTTCGAGCTCGAGCACCACGATCTCGTTCGCGCCGGAGCGGGTGGCGGGGCCGGGGACGTACAGGGTGTTCTGCGGCACGTTGTTCCAGTACCGGCCCAGGAAGAAGCCGTTCACGAACGCGAAGCCCTTGCCCCAGCCGGTGGTGTCGAGGAACAGGTCGGCGGGAGCGTCCAGGTCGAACGCGCTGCGCAGCAGTGCCCGACCGACGGCGCCCTCGCCGGTGCCGACGGCGGATGCCACATCGACCGGCGTCGCGGTCCAGCCGGTCAGCGGTGAACCGTTCAGGGTCACCGTGCCGATGAGTCCCTTGGCCTCGCCCAGCCGGTCGGCGTAGTTGACGCGGCCCTGGTCCTCGACGAGGACCGTGAGCTGCGCGCCGGCGGGGATAGCGAGGGCCCGCTCGTGCAGCGTCCGCGACAGGTGTCCGACGAACACCCCGTCCACGTGCACCCACGCGAGGTCGCGCACCTCGCCGAACACGAGGGCTGCGGCACCCGAGAACGACGGCAGGTCGACGTCGTACCGGACCAGTGGGCCGAGGTGTCCGAGCGCCTCGAACGTCGCGGGGTCGTCCGAGACGGAACCCGTGGATGCCGGCATCCAGTCGCCCTCGCCCGAGAGGGCGACCTCGAAGGCCGGGGCCTCCGGCCGTGCGGCGGGCGCGAGATCGGGCACCGGGGCGTACTTCGCGATCACGTCGCGGAACGCGTGGAACTTCGCGGTCGGGTGGCCCGACTCGTCGATCGGTGCGTCGTAGTCGTACGAGGTCACGATCGGGTCGAAGCGGCCCTTGTCGTTCGCGCCGTTGGTCGTGCCGAAGTTCGTGCCGCCGTGCACCATGTAGATGTTCACCGAGGCCCCGGCCGCGAGCAGCACGTCGAGATCGTGGGCGGATGCCGCGGGGTCGGTCGTGTGGTGGATGCTGCCCCACCAGTCGAACCACCCGTCCCAGAACTCGCTGCACATCAGCGGCCCGGTGGGCTGGTGCTCGCGGAGGGTCGCGAGGCGCTCCTCCGACCGCGAGCCGAACGAGCCCGTGAGATGCAGCTCGGGGAGGCTGCCGTTCTCGAGCATCCACGGCATCGGCTGATCGACGGTGGTCAGCGGCACGGTGATCCCGGCGTCGCGGGTGACCCGGACGAGCTCGCGGAGGTAGTCCTTGTCGGAGCCGTAGGCGCCGTACTCGTTCTCGATCTGCACGAGCACGACGTTGCCGCCGCGATCGATCTGCCGCGGCGCGACGATCTCGTACACGCGCTCGAGGTACGCGGTCACGGCGTCGAGGTACTGCGGCTCCGAGCGACGGATGCCGATCCCCGGCGTCGAGGTCAGCCACACCGGGAGGCCGCCGTTGTGCCACTCGGCGCAGATGTACGGTCCCGGACGCACGATCGCGTGCAGCCCCTCGGCGGCGATCAGGTCGAGGAAGCGGCCGAGGTCGTTCCACCCGGTGGCATCCCATTCGCCCTTCACCGGCTCGTGGACGTTCCACGCGACGTAGGTCTCGATGGTGTTGAGTCCCATCGCCTTGGCCGTGCGGATGCGGTCGGCCCAGTGCTCGGGGTGGATGCGGAAGTAGTGCAGCGTGCCCGAGATGACCTGGTGCGGTCGCCCGTCGAGCAGGAAGTCGGTCTCGCCGATGGTGAAGGTGGTCACGATGTCTTTCGGTATCAGAGGGCCAGCCGCACGCGGATGCGCGCCCAGGCGAGCGGGGGCAGGGTGAAGCGCAGGATGCCGTCGACCACCTCGACCGCGAGGGCTGTGGGGGCCACGGGCTCGGCGTCGGCGCAGTTGGTCGTGTTCCGGTCGCCGCCCTCGGGGACGGTGATCACGACGGCGTCGGCGGACGCCACGGCACCGAGATCCAGCTCCACCTCGGTCGCCGCGTCGAGCGAACGGTGGGCGACGAAGACGTGGGCGACGTCCCCGTCGACGGTGGCGATCGCGTCGACCGCCTCGACCTCGCCGTGGCGGGCCGTGACGATCCGGGCGCCGTCGACCGAGACGGGCGCGACCCGGCCGGATGCCGCCTCGGCGGTGAGCTTGAAGGGGTGGAACGTGCTCTGGCGCCACGCCGCCCCGCCGCCGGGCTCGGTGCGGATCGGGGCGATGACGTTCACCAACTGCGCGAGGTTGGCCATCGAGACCCGGTCGGAGCGGCGCAGGAGCGTGATGAGCAGGGAGCCGACGACGACGGCATCGGTGACGGTGTAGTCGTCCTCGATCAGGCGCGGGGCGATGGGCCAGTCGCCCGTGAACACGCGGGGCTTGTCGACCTCGTTCCACCGCGTCTGGTTCCAGACGTTCCACTCGTCGACGCTGATGCCGATCGGGTGTCCGTCGGGGGTCGTCGCACCGACCTCGTCGATGATGTCGGCGACCTCGCCGATGTAGCGGTCGAGGGCCGCGCCGCTCGCGAGGAAACTGGCCGGGTCGGCGGGATCCTCTTCGTAGTACGCGTGCACCGAGATGTGGTCGATGAGACCCGCGGTGTGGCGGAGGACCGTGCGCTCCCACTCGCCGAACGTCGGCATCTCGTGGTTCGAGCTGCCCGCGGCGACGAGCTCGACGGTCGGGTCGATGAAGCGCATCATGCGCGCGGTCTCGGCGGCGAGGCGCCCGTACTCGTCGGCGGTCTTGTGGCCGATCTGCCACGGCCCGTCCATCTCGTTGCCGAGACACCAGAGACGGATGCCGAACGGCTCGTCGCGGCCGTTCGCGCGGCGGCGCTCGCTCAGCGCCGTGCCGGAGGGGTGGTTCGTGTACTCGAGGAGGTCGGCGGCCTCGGCGACGCCGCGGGTGCCGAGGTTCACGGCTTCCATGACCTCGAGGCCCGCGGCATCCGCCCACTCGGCGAACTCGTGCAGGCCCACCTGGTTGGTCTCGGTGCTGTGCCACGCGGCGTCCAGGCGCACCGATCGCTCATCGCGCGGGCCGACACCGTCCTCCCAGCGGTACCCCGACACGAAGTTGCCGCCGGGGTAGCGCACGACGGTGGCACCGAGCTCGCGCACGAGCTCGAGAACATCGGCGCGGAAGCCCGCGGCATCCGCCGTCTCGTGTCCGGGGCTGTGGATTCCGTCGTACACGCAGCGGCCCATATGTTCGACGAACGTGCCGAACAGGCGGCGCGGCACGGCGGCGCCGAGGGCGTCCCGGTCGACGGCGATGCGGGTGGGGGAGGTCATGCGGGTCTCCTGGAGGAAAGGAAGGGAAGGGGCGGGTCGCTCGCTCGCGCGTTGCGACCCGCCCCCTGATGATCGTGCTTACTTGTTGACCGAGAAGCCCTGCTCGTTGCCGTACTGCACGAGCTGGTCCTGCCAGGCGCTGAGGCCCTTGTTCAGGTCGCCCTTGGTGGCGTACGCCTGGCCCACGGTGTCGTTGAAGATGCTGTTCGCGTACACCTGGTAGGGCAGGTAGCTCCAGCCCTCGCGCACCTCGCTCGAGGCCTGCGTGAGGACCTCGTTGATCTTCTGGCCACCGAAGTAGTCCGACGCCTTGTCGACGAAGGAGGGGTCGCTCAGCTGAGCGGTCGTGGACGGGAAGCCGCCGGACTCGGCGAAGATCTTCAGGCTCTCCTCGTCGTTGTTCAGCCACTTGAGGAAGCCCGCGGCCAGAGCCGGGTTCTTGCTCTGCTTCGTGACCGCCTGGCCACCGCCGCCGTTCTCGGCCGTGACGGCCTTGCCGTCGTAGGTCGGGATGGGTGCGACGGCCCACTTGCCGGCGCCGTCGGGAACCGACGACTCGAGCACGCCCGGCATCCACGCGCCGATCACGAGCGAGGCGATCGAGCCGTCACCGAGGCCCTTGAACCACTCGTCGCTCCAGCTCGGGGTGTCGGAGATGAGGCCGCCCTCGATGAGGCGGTTCCAGTTGTCGGCGAACTTCTTCGAGCCCTCGTCCTGCAGGTCGACGGTCACGTCGGTGCCGGAGGTCGTGAAGGGCGTGCCGCCGGCCTGCCAGATCATGCTGGTGGTGAAGCCCGCGTCGCCGGTGTCGGCGGTGATGTACTTCGTCGGGTCGGCCGCGTGCAGCTTCTGCGCTGCCGCGAGGTACTCGTCCCACGTGGTCGGCACCGAGATGCCGTACTGGTCGAACACCGACTTGTTGTAGAAGAGGGCCATGGGGCCCGAGTCCTGCGGGAGGCCGTAGATCTTTCCGTCGAAGTCGACCGAGCCCCAGGTGCCGGGGCTGTAGTCGCCCTTGAGGTCGGCGAAGCCGTACGACGACAGGTCGACGAGCGAGTCCGACAGGGCGAACTGCGGGAAGGCGTAGTACTCGATCTGCACGACGTCGGGAGCGCCCGAGCCGGCCTTGATCGCGTTCTGGAGCTTCGCGTACTCGTCCTTGTTGGTGCCGGCGTTGACGTAGTTGACCTTGACGTTCGGGTACTTCGCCTCGAACGCCTTGACCTGCGCCTCGGCCGAGGGCGTCCACGACCAGTACGTGATCTCGCCACCGGCCTCGAGGGCCTTCTCGATGTCGTCGGCGCTTCCGCCGTTGCTTCCGCCGCCCGTGCTGCCGCCGGAGCAGGCAGTCAGCGCGCCCACCGTCAGCGCGGTCGTTGCGACGGCGAACACGGCCCGCCGCACGGCGGTGCCCTTGCCCATGAATGTCATCGGGATTCCTTCACTTCGTTGTTGTGGATGGTGTTGCGTGTTTCCGGGGCAGGACGCTCCGGGTTCGGGAGGAGATCGAGGGTCACTGCTTGACGCTGCCGGCGCTCAGACCGGACTGCCAGAAGCGCTGCAGCACGAGGAAGGCGGCGACGATCGGGATGATCGAGAGCACCGAGCCCGTGATGACGAGGTTGTAGATGGGCTGCGCCGCAACACCGGTGGCCTGGGCGTTCCACTGGTTGAGGCCGACGGTCAGCGGGTACCACTGCGGGTCGCTCAGCATGATCAACGGCAGGAAGTAGTTGTTCCACGTCGCGACGACGGCGAACAGCAGCACCGTGACGATGCCGGGGGTCAGCAGCCGGATCGAGATGGTGAAGAAGGTGCGGAACTCGCCGGCGCCGTCCATGCGGGCGGCCTCGAGGAGTTCGGTGGGAATGGCATCCGTCGCGTACACCCAGATGAGGTACAGGCCGAAGGGGCTGATGAGCGAGGGGATGATGATCGCCCACGGGGTGTTCGTGAGCCCGAGCTGGCTGAACAGCAGGAACGTCGGCACCGCGAGAGCCGTGCCCGGCACCGCGATCGCGCCGAGGACGACCGCGAACACGGCCTTACGTCCGCGGAAGTTGTACTTCGCCAGCCCGTAGCCCGCGAGGGTCGCGAGCAGCGTCGCCCCTCCCGCGCCGACGACGACGTAGAGCAGCGTGTTGCCGAGCCACCGGACGAAGATGCCGTCGCGGTAGGTCAGCGTCTCGACGATGTTGTCGAAGAGGGCGAAGCTGTTGCCGGGGCCGAGGCCGAACGTCGTGAACAGATCGGCCTGGGTCTTGGTCGCGTTGATGAGCAGCCAGAACAACGGCACGAGCGTGTACAGCAGGTACAGGCCCATGACGATGCTCAGCACGAGCGACTTCTTGCTGCTCGTGGGGGAGCGGCGGGCAAGACGCGGACCGCGCGAGGTGGTCACGGCGACGGTGTCGGTACGGGGTGCGGTCGCGGTGGTCATCGCGCCTCCTGACGAGAGCCGCGCAGCTGCACGACGTAGGCGATGACGGCGGTGATGACGCCCATGATGATGGCGATCGTGGCCGCGTAGTTGTACTGCTGACCGGCGAACGAGAGGTTGTACGCGTACATGTTCGGCGTGAAGAACGTCGAGATCACGTTCGGGGCCAGCGGCTTGAGGATGTTCGGCTCGTTGAAGAGCTGGAAGCTGCCGATGATCGAGAAGATCGTCGCGATCACGACGGCTCCGCGGACGGCGGGGATCTTGATCGAGAAGATCGTGCGCCACGCGCCGGCCCCGTCGATGGATGCCGCTTCGTACAGCTCGGTCGGGATCGTCTTCAGCGACGAGTAGAAGATGAGCATGTTGTAGCCGACGAACTGCCAGGTGACGATGTTGCCGATCGACAGCAGCATCCATTCGGGGAGGAAGGGCTGCACGAACTGCCCGCCGAGCAGGTCGTTGAGGTTGCGGGTCAGGCCGAACTGGTCGCCGTAGATGTAGCCCCACATGAGCACGGCCACGACTGCTGGCACCGCGTAGGGGAGGAAGATCACGATCCGGTAGAAGCCGGCGGCGTGCAGGCGAGCGCTGTCGATCGCGAGGGCTGCCGCGAGCGCGAGGATCAGCATGATCGGCACCTGCACGACGAGGAAGATGCCGACGCGCCCGAAGCCGTCCCAGAACTTCTCGTCGCCGAACGCGGTGATGTAGTTGGCGAAGCCGACGAACGCGTTGCCGCCGATCAGCTGGTCGCGGAAGAGGCTGAGGTACACCGAGTACGCCAGCGGCGCGAGGAAGACCAGCGCGAAGACGAGCGCGAACGGAGCGACGAAGAGCCAGCCGCGATCGTCGATACGTGCACGGCGTTTGCGACGCGGGGGGCGCAGAGCAGGCGGGGGTGCCGCGGTGGTCGTCATCGTCCAGAGCCTCTTCGTTGGTGCGCATCCCGGCCGGGTCGTCGAGATGTTGACGTAAACATAACTCCGCCGCGCTAGTGTGTCAACGTCAACATCCCAGGAGGTCACCGTGGCCGAGACGACGACGACGTCGAGCGTGGTTGCGCCGCGCGCACGACGGCGCGAGGTGTCGATGGCCGACGTCGCGGCGGCCGCCGGCGTGTCGGGACAGACCGTCTCGCGCGTCGCGAACGGCCGCACCAACGTCGATCCCGAGACCCGGCAACGGGTTCTGGATGCCATGACCTCGCTCGGCTATCGACCGAACAGCGCCGCGCGCGCTCTGCGCTCGGGACGCTTCCGCAGCATCGGCGTGATCATGTTCTCGCTGAGCTCGTACGGCAACACGCGCACGCTCGACGCGCTGGCGTCGATGGCCGCGGCATCCGGATACTCCATCACCCTCATCACGGTGCAGTCCGCGTCGCAGTCCGACGTGTCGGGGGCGTTCCTGCGCCTGCGCGAGCACGCGGTCGACGGGATCGTGATCCTCATCGAGACCCACCGCCTCGGCGAGAACGAGCTCTCGATCCCCTCGGGGCTGCCGGTCGTGGTCGTCGACTCGAGCGCCGACTATCCCTACGCCGTCGTCGACAACGACCAGGCCCAGGGCGCGCGCCTGGCCACCGAGCACCTGCTCGACCTCGGCCACGAGACGGTGTGGCACGTGTCCGGCCCGCTCGAGTCGTTCGCCGCCGAGCGCCGCCGCGCGGCGTGGCGGACCGCCCTGGAAGACCGCGGATGCCACGTGCCCGCGGTGCAGATCGGCGACTGGACGGCCGAGTCGGGACACGCGATCGGCGAGACGCTCGCGCAGGATCCGACGGTCACGGCGGTGTTCGCGGCCAACGACCAGATGGCGCTCGGGGTGATCCGGGCGCTGCACGAAGCCGGGCGAGCGGTGCCCGGGGACGTCAGCGTCGTCGGCTTCGACGACACGCCCGAGTCGGGGAACTTCTGGCCCCCGCTCACGACCGTCCGCCAGCGCTTCGAGCGCGTCGGTGAAGAGGCGATGAGCGCCCTGATCGCCGACATCGAGGGCACCGGCGGCGAGCACGCCCGCACCCTCGTGCCGACCTCGCTCGTGGTGCGGGCGAGCTCCGGCCCGCGGCGCTGAGGTGCGCCGGTCCGCGCGCCGGCGTCGCGTGGCGAGGGGAGGAGATCTGGCGACGGGAGGACGGATGCCGCGGCGCGTGTCCTCCCGTCCCGGAGTCTCCTCCGCTCGCTGGGAGCTGGGCGCGGGCGTGTGACGGGCGGAGCGCCAGGGGCGGGCGGAGGACCTGTGGGCCGGATTCGTCCTCCCTCTGTCCCTGACCCTCCGCCCATCACGCGGCGCGGCGCCGGCGCGGTGGTGGGGTGCTCGGCCCGAGCATCGCATAGTGGCTCGTGGCGAGCGGAGGAGTTCTGGCGACGGGAGGACGGATGCCGCGGCGCGTGTCCTCCCGTCCCGGGATCTCCGCCATTCGCCGGCGCGCGCGAGGAGCTCGACCGCCGCTTCGCCCCGGCGCCAGAGCCGCGTGGTCCGCGAGACGGCGTCGCGTCAGGCGAGCGGCGGGCCGATGACGAAGTCGGTCGCGGCTTTCCACGGGGCGAGGATGACGGCGTCGCCCGTGAAGAGGAACGTCTGGTTGTAACGGCCGTCGATCTTGTACGTCAGGTAGGTGCCGCGCGGGCCTTCCTCGGTGAACCAGGCGCTGTCGGTGGTGAGCTCAGCGACGAGAGCGTCCCAGTCCGTCCGCGACGCCGGCGACCACGTGTAGTAGTCGCCGGCGGGTGACCCATCGGTGGAGCATCTTGGACCCTGTGCGACCGCGGGGTAGTCCGGGAGTGTGACGGCCCCCTCGGGGAGAACGACGTCGCGCACTGTCTTCCCGGATGCCGGATCCATGATGTTGTCGCACGTCGGGGCCACGCGCGCGGAGGCCGGAGCCGTGAGACGCGCATCGGCGGTCGCGCTGACGCTCGGGGTGGGGGTGGCGGACGCCACGGTCGGCGGGGTGGTCCGAGCCGCATCGCCCGAGGGCGTGGCATCCGGAACGCACGCCGTGAGAATCGACAACGTCACCCCGGCGAGCGCGAGGATCACGGGTGCTCGACGGGTACGCGGCGAGAGGGCGGGCACGGGTTCACCGTAGCGCGCCGTGCGCCGAGAGCGCCGTAGACCGTACCCCTGCCCGCTCGCGAGGTCCCTGAGCTCGTCGAAGGGGCCGGGACGAGTCGCGAGGCCCCGGGCCGTCCCGCGGACTCCGTCCCCGACACGCCGCCCAGGCCCCGTCCCCGCCCGCGCGCCGCCCACCGACTCCGCCTGACGGCACACTGCGCGAGCGCGCCGCTGCCATGCGCGTGACAGTTCGCGCACATCCGTGCAAGCCCGCGCCGGCAATCGCGGTGAGGAGGAGGATGGATGCATCCGCATCGACCCTCCTGAGGAGACCCATGCACGTCAACGCCTACGCGGCGTCGTCCGCGACCTCGCCCCTCGAGCCCACGACCATCGAGCGTCGTGACGTCGGCCCGAAGGACGTCCTCATTGACATCGCCTACGCCGGCATCTGCCACTCCGACATCCACACCATCCGCGGCGAGTGGGGCGACGTCCCCTACCCGCTGACCGTCGGCCACGAGATCGTCGGCACGGTTGCCGAGGTCGGCTCCGAGGTGACCTCGCACAAGGTTGGCGACCGCGTCGGTGTCGGCTGCATGGTGAACTCGTGTCGCGAGTGCGACAACTGTCTCGCGGGCGAAGAGCAATACTGCGAGAAGGGCAACATCGGCACCTACGCCGCCAAGGACGTCGACGGCACGATCACGCAGGGCGGTTACAGCGAGAAGATCGTGGTCGACGAGCACTTCGTGCTGCGTGTGCCCGAGTCGATCCCCTACGAGAAGGCCGCTCCGCTGCTCTGCGCCGGAATCACGACGTACTCGCCGCTGAACCACTGGAACGCCGGCCCCGGCAAGAAGGTCGCGGTCGTCGGCCTCGGCGGACTCGGCCACATGGCCGTCAAGATCGCCCACGCCATGGGCGCCGAGGTCACCGTGCTGTCGCAGACGCTCAGCAAGAAGGACGACGGCCTCAAGATGGGCGCCGACCACTACTACGCGACGAAGGACGACGACACGTTCGAGAAGCTCAAGAAGAGCTTCGACCTCATCATCAACACCGTCAGCGCCCCGCTCGAGCTCAAGCAGTACCTGGGTCTGCTCGCGCTCAACGGAACGATGGTGAACGTCGGCGCCCCGCCCGAGCCCCTGCCCATCCAGGTCTTCACGCTGTTCACCAACCGCCGTTCGTTCGCCGGTTCGTCGATCGGCGGCATCCGCGAGACCCAGGAGATGCTCGACTTCTGCGCCGAGCACGGCATCGCGCCCGAGACCGAGCTCATCTCGGCCGACCAGATCAACGAGGCCTACGAGCGCGTGCTGAAGAGCGACGTGCGCTTCCGCTTCGTCATCGACGCGAAGACCTTCACCCCCGCCTGATCCCGGCTCCGGATGCCACGGCCCCGACGTTCTCCCGAGCGCCGGGGCCGCGGCATCCCTGGCCCCGTGCCGTCGTGCGGAGTTCGTG
>NZ_JBFBJJ010000006.1:0-95580 GCF_040686055.1 Microbacterium sp. NPDC086615 | reverse complement strand
TGCCCGCCACGCCGCGAGCGGGGCCGTGGTGTCGGCGTGTCATCGACGGATTCCGCCTGACGGCCCGCAGCCCCGGATGCCGTGGCCCGATGTTCTCCCGAGCGCCCGGGGCTGTGGCACAACCGTGCCGTCGTGCGGAGTTCGTGCCCGCCACGCCGCGAGCGGGGCCGTGGTGTCGGCGTGTCATCGACGGATTCCGCCTGACGGCCCGCAGCCCCGGATGCCGTGGCCCGATGTTCTTCGGACTGCCCGGGGCTGTGGCATCCCCCGTTCCCGTGCCGTCGCGCGGAGTTCGTGCCTGACACGCCGCGAGCGGGGCCGTGGTGCCGGCGTGTCTCTCACGGACTCCGCCTGACGGCCCGCGCATGCACGGGCCCCCGCACGCGAAAGCGGCGCCGCCCCGCAGGACGACGCCGCTTTCGACGAGGGGGTTACGCCTGGCCGAGCGCGGCCGACACGACCGCGCGGGCCTCTTCCTGCACCTCGCGCAGGTGCTCCTCGCCGCGAAGCGACTCGGCGTACAGCTTGTAGACGTCTTCAGTGCCGGAGGGGCGGGCGGCGAACCACGCGGACTCGGTCTGCACCTTCAGGCCGCCGATCGCGGCGCCGTTGCCGGGCGCGTGCGAGAGCTTCGCGATGATCGGCTCACCCGCGAGTTCGGTGGCGGTCACGGCATCCGGCGACAGCTTCGACAGGGCCGACTTCTGCGCGGGCGACGCGGGGGCGTCGACGCGCTGGTAGGCCGAGGCACCGAACTCGGCCTCGAGCTCGGCGTACCGCTGCGACGGCGTCTTGCCGGTGACCGCGAGGATCTCGGCGGCGAGCAGGCAGAGCAGGATGCCGTCCTTGTCGGTGGTCCACACGGTGCCGTCCTTGCGCAGGAACGACGCTCCCGCGGATTCCTCGCCGCCGAAGGCGACGGAGCCGTCGAGCAGCCCGGGGACGAACCACTTGAAGCCGACCGGAACCTCGAGCAGCTGCCGCCCGAGCGAGGCCGCGACGCGGTCGATGATCATCGACGACACGAGGGTCTTGCCCACGGCGGCGTCGGCGGGCCAGTTCGGCCGGTGCGAGAACAGGTAGTCGATCGCGACCGCGAGGTAGTGGTTGGGGTTCATCAGCCCCGCGTCGGGCGTGACGATGCCGTGACGGTCGGCGTCGGCGTCGTTGCCGGTGAGGATGTGGTACTCGTCACGCGCGGCGACGAGTGACGCCATGGCCGACGGCGACGAGGGATCCATGCGGATCTTCTCGTCCCAGTCCAAGGTCATGAACTTCCACGTCGGGTCGACCTCGGGGTTCACGACGGTGAGGTCGAGGCCGTACACCTCGGCGATGAGCGCCCAGTACTCGACCGATGCTCCGCCCAGCGGGTCGGCGCCGATGCGGACTCCGGCGTTCTTGATCGCATCGACGTCGATGATGGATGCCAGATCCCGCACGTACGCGTCACGGAAGTCGTACTGGCCGAGGCTGTCGAGGTCGATGTCGGCGTGACGGGTGCGCTTCACGCCCTCGAGACCCGCGGCGATGAGCTCGTTCGCGCGATCGGCGATCCAGCCGGTTGCGTCGGTGTCGGCGGGGCCGCCGTGCGGGGGGTTGTACTTGAAGCCGCCGTCGCGGGGCGGGTTGTGCGACGGGGTGACGACGATGCCGTCGGAACGGCCCGGGTTATCGAGAGCGCGGCCGCGGTTGTAGGTGAGGATCGCGTGGCTGAGCGCGGGCGTCGGAACCCACGAGTCGCGGGCGTCGACCCGCACGTCGACGCCGTTCGCGACGAGCACCTCGATCGCGCTGCGCTCGGCGGGCAGCGACAGGCCGTGCGTGTCACGACCGAGGAACAGCGGTCCGGTGATGCCCTGCGCGGCGCGGTAGTCGACGATCGCCTGGGTCGTGGCGAGGATGTGGTCCTCGTTGAAGCTCGTGCTCAGCGAGGATCCGCGGTGACCACTGGTGCCGAATGCGACGCGCTGCTCCGGGATCGCGGCATCCGGTCTGCGGTCGTAGTACGCCGCGATCAGTTCGTCGATGTCGATGAGATCGGATGCCTCTGCGGGCTGCCCTGCGCGACTGCTCATGTGCCCAGTCTGCCCGGTGCATCCGACATGCGCACACGCGACGGCACATTCCAAGGGAATCCGTCGGCCCGGAGCGTTCCCGTCGGCCTTTTCCCGAGTTTTCACCCTATGCACGCGCATACGTCATACTCATCGCCATGGGTGCCGGAGTTGATGCGCGCGTGGCGATCGTCGACGACCACGAGCTGGTCGCTCTGGCGGTCAAGAACCTCCTCGCGGATGCGAAGCGCCTGAGCTTTGCGCGGCACGCCGACACCGTCGCGGCTCTGGTCTCCCGCCCTCGCGACGCCGATCTGGTGCTCCTCGACCTGAGCCTTCGCGACGGTTCCACTCCCGCCGAGAACGTCGCCTCCCTGCGGCGGTGGGGCGCGCACGTCCTCGTGCTCACCTCGGGTGAAGATCCCTTCCTCGTGCGGGCGGCCTCGAGGGTCGACGTGGCGGGAATCGTCCGCAAGTCCGCCCCGCCGGCAGCCGTGCTCGAGGCGATCACGACGGCCGCCTCCGGCGAACACGTCGCCACGACCGAGTGGGCATCCGCCGTCGACGCCGACCCGCTGCTGCAGGGCGCGCCCCTCACCGAGCGCGAGCGGGAGGTGCTCGGCCTGTACGCGTCCGGACTCGGCGCCCGAGAGGTCGCCACCCAGCTCTTCATCTCCGAGAACACCGTCAACGATCACCTCCGGCGCATCCGCGCTGTCTATCAACTGGTGGGCCGCCCGGCGACGTCCAAGGTCGAGCTGTATCAGCGCGGGATCGAAGACGGGTTCGTCCCCGGCCCCCGCCGTGTCTGACGAGAAGAGGGGCCTGCGCGCCGCCCGCCTCGTCGTCATGCGGGCGTCAGCGTTCCTGGTGGTCGTCGTCGCCGTCGTCAACGCCGGCTTCGTGAGTCCGGGCAACAACGTCCTCCCGCTCTGGTACGGCGCTCTCGGGATCACCGCAGGGGCCGTCACTCTCGGTGTCGGCCTCCTATCGTCGCTGCTCGGGACACGCACCCTCCGCGCCGGAGCCGCGGTGGCGGTGGCGATGTACGTCGTCTTCGTCGCCCTGTTCCCGCTGGCGGCGCACGCAGGGCACGTGGAACGGATGCCATGGCCACTGACGGCTTCGAGCGCCACGGTCGCGGCCGCTCTCGTCGCGGGTGGGATGCGGTGGGGCTGGATGACGGTGCTCTACGGGGCCGCGGCGGGGGTCTTGTATCGCCTGGTGTTCGGCGGCTTCGACGTCGACGGTGTCATCAACGACGCGCACGCGGTCCTCACCGCATCGGTCATCTGCGTCCTCGGCGGATACGTCCTCTCCTCGGGGGCGGTGCTCGACGACGCGGCTGCCGCGCGACGAGAGGCCGGCTCTCGCGAGTACGCCGAGAAGGGGCGACTCGCGGCCCGCACGCGCACGGCAGCGCTCGTGCACGACGAGGCCCTCGCGACGCTCGCGTTGGCGGCATCCCCGCTTCCGGTGCCGACGGACCGACTTGCCACTCAGGCGCGGCGCGCGGCGGACATGCTCACACGTCTCGTCGACGATGACGCCGGTGGCGCCGAGCTTCTCGAAGCCGCTCTCGCGGCGGAGGCTCGCGCCTTCGGCGCCGAGTTCGTCGGCCCTGCCGAGAACGTACCGCCGTTGCCGCCCGCGACCCGGGAGGCGATCCTCGGCGCCGCCCGTCAGGCCCTCGACAATGCCCGACGCCATGCCCCCGGAGCACGCCGCTCCCTGAGCGTCCGTGCGAGCGGCGGGGTCGTCGAGGTCGAGATCGCCGATGATGGCGAAGGATTCGACCCGTCCCGCATCGCGGACGATCGACTGGGTGTGCGTCAGAGCATCGTCGGCCGGATGGCCAGGCTCCCCGGCACCGCGGCACGAGTGGAGTCCGCGCCGGGGGAGGGGACGCGCGTCGTCCTGTCATACGTCCCGGCGAGCGCCGCCGAGGTCACGGCGCTGGGTGATCGTCGATCTCTGCTGCGCGGAACAGCCCTGGTCGGTGTCGGCTTCGTCGCACTGCAGGTTTTGTGCGCCATTGTCATGGTGATCAACGCTCCGTCCTCGTGGCCGCGTCAGCTGGCGATCCTGCTCGTGGTCGTCGTCGCCGCGGAGGTCCTCCGGCGATCCCCGGGACTCGTTCCCACGCGGGGGCGGACGATCGTCGTCGTCGCGGCGGCGGTGCTCGGGGCGGTCATCACCATGGTCGCGGCGCCGATGACGTACGGCGAGCTCTGGCCCATCGTCGCTTTGGCGTTCCTGTTGGTCGGGGTCGCGGTCCGGGGCCGGTTCGGTGTCGCTCTGGTCGCTGCGGCGGTCGTGGTCGCCGTGGTTGTCGTCGGCGGGATCATCGACCGCGTTCCCGTCGGTCAGATTCTCACCCTGACTACCCGTCCCGCCCTCATCGTCGTCATGGCCACGGTGATGCTGCTGATCGTCCGACGGATGCAACGACGCGTCGCCGCGCTCCATGATCAGGCTGTCGCGGCGGCGGAGCAGGAGAGCTGGTCGCGCGGCGCGAGTGCGGAGCTGCGCGAGCGCACCGACGATCTGGCGCGCACCGTTGTCCCGCTGCTCTCCCGGATCGGCGAGGGGCTCCCGGTGTCCGACGCCGACCGGCGGGAGTACGCCGCGCTCGAGGGATCCCTCCGCGACGGCCTGCGCGCGGGCGCTCTGTCTCGCGAGCCTCTGCGCGGAGCGGTCGCGGCGGCGCGCGGTCGCGGCGTCGACGTGGTCCTGCTCGACGACAGCGACCAGAGCCTGTCGGACACCGACATCCGCGCCGTGACGACCTGGATGGTCGACGCGGTGGCCCAGGCGCAGCGGAGTGCCGTCGGTCGGCTCCTTCCGCCGGGAAGACAGACGGTGGCGAGCGTCACGATCGACGGACGACCGCTCCTCTTCGAGGATGCCGCTCACGGGACCGCTGAGGGCGCCGCTCAGGGCTCGGTCACGAGCTTCCAGGGCGAGTAGTCCCGGTCCGTCACGGATCGGTCGGGGCGTTGACCCCGAGACCACCACTTGGCCTCGTACCCGCTGCCGTTGTACATGACGCGGTCGCCCTGGTTGTAGAGGTCGCCCGCGACCCACTCGGGATAGGTCCCCGCCGGAAGCTGAGGCAGGGCGTAGGGCTTGTCGCCGGGCAGCACGGGACCGACGTAGGTCCAGGCCGAGGCGGCGGCATCCAGGGTCGGGTCATCCGGGACCGCGCCGTCTTCGTTCCACCACTTCGACACGTAGACCGACCCGTGCCACACGACGAAGACGCCCGCCGAGTAGAACGACTGCGACGACCAGACGGGGAAGGGGCTGGTCACGGGATCGTCCGCGATGACGGGGGAGTCGTCTTCGGGCGCGATCCGCCCCGAGGGGGTGCCGTCGCGCCCGGCGCCCAGCACGTCCGAGAACGTCTCTCCCGCCTGCTCGACGCCGCTGCACGACACCGACACGGTCCGCGGATGCGGGTAGTTGGTGCCACAGGTACGGTCGCGATTCACCGACCACAACGACAGGCGCTCGAGACCCACCTCGTCGGCGAACGCCGCGAGAGCGTGCGCGTCGTCGAGGCTGAACACCTCGTGCGCGACGTCGTTCTGCCCGATCATCGGCGTCGCTCCGAGCAGCGACCACGCCCCTCCGGCGGGCAGCGGCAGCTTCCGTTCGTTCCACGCGGTCTCGAGCTGCGCGGCGGTCGCTCGCAGCGCGCCGATCGACAGGTCGGCCATCGACACCGAGCGGTCGTCGGCGTTGAAGTTCATGGTCATCGCGTTCACCCCCGCGATCGACACCCCGGCATCCATCAGCGACGACACCTGCGCGAGACCGTCGTCGGTCAGTCCGTTCGGGGCCACGGGCAGGGTGAGCCAGACGTCGAGCGGGCGTCCGTCCGCGGCGCGCTCCCGCTGGAGCTGGGCGACCGCGGCCGCCCGTCTCGCCGTCGCCGCGGTGTCGCGAAGCGCGTCGCCCTCGATGTCGAGGTCGATGACGTCGATGCCGTACCGGTCGAGAACCAGACCGTAGGCGCGGGCGAGGGCGTCCACGGTGGAGCAGGCCGACGCCAGTTCCGTGTTGATCGCGCCGCCGAACGACACGGCGAGCGGGCGCCCCTCGCGGCGCAGGCGTTCCACGCGGCGGTCGAGGTGGAATCGTGATGCCGCGTCGTCGAGCGTGTACGCCTTACCCCAGGTCGGCGTGCAGTCGGCGTCTCCGGCCGCCACGACGAACGCGAGCACGATTCCGCCCGGGCCCTCAGCCATGGTGCTCCGCGCGAGCTGCTCGCCGCTGTCGAGCGTGACGTCGTAGTAGCCGGCGAACCACCGGTCCGAGCCCGGCGCGGTGGCCGGCGTCGTGAGGACGGGCACGACGGCAGCCGCGGCCCCGGCCCCGACGACGGCGAGAGCCGCGAGCACGGTCAACGCGACCCGCCCGAACGACAGGCGTCGCCCCGCGAAGCGCGAGCGGGCGGGTGCCATGACGGGGCTCACGCGACGGCTCCGGTCGCGTCCAACGGGCCGTCGTCGAGCACGGCCGCCCAGCGCGCGCGACCGAGGTCGGGCGCGGGCGCCGGCACCACCGGGGTGACCCAGATCCAGTCGAGCCACGCGAACCACAGGTCCGAGACCGTGTGCCGGATGCCGATCAGCCGCGTGATCGCCCACAGGATCGCGAGCGCCGTGAAGGCGGCGAACACCGTCGTCCCCCACGCCTGAGTGAACACGGATCGAACGGCGACCGCGATCGCGATGCCCGCGATCGCGAGCGGAGCGAGCAGATACAGAGCGGGCACGCGGGTTCGCGTCGAGACCTTCGGGGTGCGGGCGAATCGGGCTCGTCGACCGCTCAACACCTGGACGAGAGAGGCGGCGCTTCCCGCGAGGTTCACGGGCAGCAAAAGCAGGTTCAGCCCGTAGATCGCGGCGACGTCCCGGCGGTGATAGCCGAGCGCGTGCAGGTCGGAGGCCATCTCGGTGAAGTACGGCACCGCGATGAGCAGGAGCAGCAGCGTGACCAACTGCCCGTCCATCGGGTACAGGGTGAGGACCGCGAGCAGCCCGAGGGTCACCCACGACACCGAGCCCAGGTAGTTCATCCTCAGCAGCCGTTGCGCGAGCCCGAGCGGCCGCCCCTCGCGCCGACGCTGGAGCGCCAACGCGTGCAGTCTCGGCAGCACGAGCAGTCCGCCGTCCGCCCACCGCCGCCGCTGGATCACCAGCGTCCCGAAGTCCGGAGGCGTCGCGCTGTAGCTCAGCCGCTCCGGGTAGTTCAGCAGCGACCACCCGTGCGCGGCGATGTCAATCGACGACTCGGTGTCTTCGATCGCGGTGCGGTCGGAGATGAACCGGACGACGCGGATGCCGTCCTCCCGGCTTTCACGCCGGAGCGAGCGGACGGCTTCCCACCGCAGGATCGCGTTCGCCCCCACCCAGAAGGTGGCGTCGAAGGCGGTCAGCCCCTGGTGGACGATGTGCTGCAGGTCGGTGGTCGCCCCCGCGAGCCGTTCCAGGCGCGTCGGTGCTCCGCGATACGCCGAGTAGGGAGTCTGGATCACGGCGACGCCGGCGTTCTCGGGCTGTTCGAGGGCGTGGATCAGACGCATGCAGTACCCGGGCAGCAGCATCGAGTCGGCGTCCAGGGTCAGCACGTAGTCGCTCTCGGGAACGTCGAGATCCGCGGGGCCCTCGTCGACCCGCTCGAGGGCGACACCCCCGACCCCCGCCTGCTCGCGGTACCGGCCGCCCATCAGCCCGAGGTACGCGTTGAGGTTCATGGCCTTGTTCGCCGTGTGCGGGAGGTTCGTGTACCGGCGCCGTTCGAAGGTCCGGGCTCGGAAGCCGAAGGTCCGCACGAGCCGATCCATCAGGTGACGGGCGCGTTCGACGGCGAGCGGTGGTTCCCCGGCCTCCGCGGCCTCGCTGAGCGCGGTGGCCGTGGCATCCAATTCGCCGGCGAGCCGTCCCAGGACCTGTTCGACGAAGAACACCTCCACGTGCGTCGTCGCGGGTTCCTCCGCAGCGCGAGCCCGCAGCCACTGGGCGCACGCGGCGTGCTCGCGCATCACGACCTCGGTCGCCTCCGCATCGCCGATCGCCTCGTCCCGTATCCGGGCAGCGGCAGCCTCGACCCGGTCGACGACGGGACGCAGCGTCGCCGTGAGTTCGTCGGTGAGCCGACGGCATCCCTCCAGCCCCGCCCGCGCGTCGTCGTCGACGGGGGAGGGGTCGTCGTCGAGCAGCAGCACGATGTCGATGCGGGGGAACTCCTGCAGCGCCACCGACCACAGCCCCATCCGCACGAGCGCGGGATCCTCCGCCCGCGAGGGCAGCAGCGCTGTGAGCCGGGGCTCGCGGCCCGCGAAGTGCTCGTCGAGCACGATGCGGCGCGTCCGCCGGTGGGCGGCGAATCGCGGCAGGGCGCCGGAGCGCGCGAGCAGGTGCATGCACGCCGAGAGGGTGAGGAACGTGACCGAGACGAGGAACACCGCGGTGGTGATGAGTTGGGCGGCGTCGACGAGCGCCCCGCCGCGTGAGAGGGCGACGACGACGGTGGCGCAGTACAGCACCCACATGAGCGCGCACAGCACCACGGCGAGGCGCGCGCGGGCGATGCGTCGCGCGGAGGGGCGCGCGTGCGTGACGGGTTGCGGTGTCGCGTCGCGGTCGGTTCCGCGCTGACGGCGAGGAGGAACGACGATGGTCTTCTCGGGCATGGTGGCTGGCCTTCGAGCGAGTGCCCGGCGGGTCGGGTCCCGCCGGGCAGGCATCGGTGGGGGTCGACGCCTACGTCGTATCGTCCTCGTTCGTCGTCGACGGCACGGGTGGTTCGCCCACCGATTCAGGTGGTTTGCGAATGGATGCCGGGCTCCGCCGCCGAGGGGGCCGCCGCGACCGAGCGGGTCGGCACAACTCCGCTCGATCCCGGCGCACTAGGCTGAGCCGGTGCTGCCCGACACAGACCACACCCCCGTCCGCCGTACCTACAGCTACCTCGGCCCCGCCGGTACCTTCACCGAGGCCGCGCTCGCCCAGGTGCCCGAGGCGCGCGACCAGATCTGGCGGCCCGTCCGCAATGTCGGCGAGGCGCTCGCGGATGTCGTCGAGGGGCGATCGGATGCCGCGATGATCGCGATCGAGAACTCCGTCGACGGCGGCGTCTCCACCGCGCAGGACGCGCTGGCCACGGTGCCGGGCCTGCGCATCGTCGGCGAGTACCTCGTGCCGGTGAATTTCGTGCTCGTGGGGCGTCCGGGCGCGACCCTCGCCGACGTGTCGCTCGTCGCCGCTCATCCCGTGGCGTACGGCCAGTGCCTGAAGTGGCTGAGCGAGCACGTGCCCGCGCACGCGCACCTGCCCGCCGAGAGCAACGTCGCGAGCGCCCTCGGTGTTCTCGACGGCACGAGCGCCGCGGATGCCGCGATCGCCGCTCCCGGCATCGTCGCCCACCACGATGTCGCGGTGCTGGCCGAGAACATCGGCGACAATCCCAACGCGGTGACGCGCTTCGTGCTCGTGAGCCGCACCGTGGCCCCGGCCCCGCCGACGGGGGCCGACAAGACCTCGCTCATCGTCGAGCTGCCCGAGGACCACCCGGGTGCGCTTCTCGAACTGCTCGAGCAGTTCGCCACCCGGGGCATCAACCTGAGCCTTCTGGCATCCCGCCCCATCGGCGACGCGCTCGGTCGCTATCGCTTCGTCATCGACGCCGACGGACACGTGCAGGACGAGCGCATGGCCGATGCCCTCCTCGGCCTTCGCCGGTTCAGCCCCAAGGTGATCTTCCTCGGCTCGTACGCGCGTGCGGACCGCGCGATCGTCCGCTACCCGCAGCGGTACAGCGACGACGTCTTCGTCGAGGCCCGTGACTGGCTCCGCGGCCTGCTGAGCGGAGAGCCCGAGGCCTGACGGCCCGCCCGCTGCTCCCGGTGGCTTCGACGGGCTCAGCCACCTCGCGTGCGATGCATGCGTGGTCGCGCGGCGGAGGTGCCTGAGCCTGCGGAGGTGCCTGAGCCTGCGGAGGTCCCTGAGCCTGCGGAGGTGCCTGAGCCTGTCGAAGGGACCGGGACCACAGACCGTCAGGCCGCGACGGCCGCCGGCGCCGCGATGAGCTCGAGCGTCTGGGCGCGCCCCTCAGAACCCTCGCCGTCGTACGCGCCCGCGACGGGCGACACCATGATCTCGTCGACGCCGTGCTGCGCGGCGAAGGCGGCGAGCTGCGCCTGGACGTCAGCACCCGTGCCCACGAACCACTTCTGCCGCGTCGAGGCCATGATCGACTGCGCCATCGCGTCGAACGGATCGGCCTTCGCCTGCTCCACCGTCTCGAGCGGCGTCAGGGGACGGTTCGTGCGCAGTCGCGCCATCATCCGCAGCTGCGGCATCGCCCGCTCCTCCGCCTCTTCGGCGGTGGGCGCGGCGACGACGTTGGCGGTGACGAAGGTGCGGGGCCCCTCACCCGACTCGTTCGGGACGAACTGGTCGCGGTACAGGCGCAGGGCGTGATCGAGTCCCTCGCCCGAGAAATGGTTGGCGAACACGTACGGCAGACCGAACGAAGCCGCGAGCTGCGCCGAGTAATCGCTGGAACCGAGCAGCCAGATCTCCGGCATCCCGGATGCCAAGGGGGTGGCCTTGACCTGATACTCGGTGCCCGAGGTGAACCGGACCGTGGCACCCTCGGGGGAGGTGAGCGCCATGATGTCGGTCACGTGGTCGGGGAAGCGGGAGACGTCGCTCGTCGTACCGGAGCGGTTCAACAGCTGGGTGATGACCGGGTCACTGCCGGGAGCTCGGCCGATACCGAGGTCGATGCGGCCGGGGGCGATCGCCTCGAGTGCGGCGAACTGCTCGGCCACGATCAGCGGCGAGTGGTTCGGCAGCATCACGCCGCCCGACCCCACGCGGATGCGCGAGGTGCGAGCGGCGGCGGCGGCGATGAGGACGGGGGGAGTCGTCGACGCGACAGCGGGCATGTTGTGATGCTCGGCGAACCAGTACCGGCGATACCCGAGGCGGTCCGCGCGCTCCACCAGGTCGAGGGCCGCGGCCACGGCTTGAGCGCTGGTCTGTCCCGCACGAACCGGGACGAGGTCGAGAACAGAGAGGGAGGGCATCACGGTGGAGAGAACCCCGCGGAGGCGCTGTGTATTCCGTCGCCGTGCACACGGCAACCCCCCTCGCGGTCTTCACCCGAGCCGCCTAGCCTCCCGGGCATGAACGACGATCAGCCCGGTGACATGCCAAGCGACAGGAGCACGATGGTGCGGACGCAGATTGCGATCGACGAGGCATCTTTCTTCCTCGCGCAGGGGCAGGACCTCGTCGCGCTGAAGGCGCGAATCGAGGAAGCCGTCCACGCGGGCGGCGGCTTCGTGTCGTTCGTCGTCGTCGGCAACCGCGAGGTGAGCGCCCTCTTCACCCCGCATTCGCGCGCGATCCTCTCGGTCGAGACCGTCCCATACGACGCGCGCGACACCGGCGACTCCGACGACCCGTACGGCGGATTCTTCGACGCCTGAACCCGCGGCATCCATCCCCAGCTTTCTCTCAGGAAATCCTCGTGACGAATCCGCTTCCCGCCTCGTCTTACCTGTGACATCGCGGGACACACGGTCCCGGAGACGACGGAAGGAAAGTGACATGGCCACCCCCACCACCACCCCCACCACCGCTACGAAGGACGGCGGCTCGACCGTCATCGTCGACGCCGTCGTCGCGAAGGTCGCCGGCATCGCCGCGGCCGAGGTTCCCGGCGTCCACGCCCTCGGTGGCGGTGCGGCCCGCGTGATCGGCAACATCCGCCAGGCCGTGGGCGCGAAGGACTACGCGCAGGGCGTGAGCGTCGAGGTGGGCGAGACCGAGGTCTCCGCCGATATCGCGATCCAGGTCGACTACCCCGAGCAGCTGCAGCGTGTCGCGTCGGACGTCCGCGCGGCCGTGCACCAGGCCATCACCGAGCTCGTCGGCATGAAGGTCGCCGAGATCAACGTGACCGTGGTCGACGTCTACATCCCGGGCGACGACGACGAGGATGCCGCGGACGACACGCGCGTCAACTGACACCCGTCTGTCAGGGGCGTCACCGAGAGGTGGCGCCCCTTTCGCGTGTCCGGAGGCCGGAGCAGGTGCTCATCGGGACGGGGACGTCACCTGGGAGCGGAAGAAGGCATCCGCGATGCTGCGCACCATCGCCGGGTCTTTGTGCAGGGGGGCGTCTTCGAAGGGAGCAGCCGCCTCGATCTGGTCCGTGACGAACCGTTCGAGCACGTCCGGAGCTGCCCCGGTGCCCAGCTCGCGCGTCCGCGCCTTGAGCGCGATCAGCTCGGTCGCGGCGTCGCGCACATCGCCGCCGACATCGCCCTCAGCGAGTAGGCGAGGCAGGTCCATCGGTGGGACCACGGCGTCGGGGTGCGTCTCGAGCCAGCGCAGGGCGGCTGCCGGCCGCAAGGCGTAGAAGAACCGCTTCAGGCTGCTCGCGCCCGCTCGCTGCTGGCGGGCGACGTGCAGATAGTGCCGACCGATCGCGGCGCGCTCCACGGTCTCCTCGGCGAGTGCCCGCAGGTCCGCGCGGAACGTCTCGTCTCCCGAATAGACGATGGGTGAGTTGAGCCACTCGATAGCGGTGGCGTTACCTTTCACGATCAGCGCGACGGTCTTGGCGAGGTCCCAACCGTTGACGTCGAAGATCTCGTCGAGCGGTGTCTCGATCACATCCCGCTCGGGCCAGAGCGAGAGGTAGCTCTCCACGGGCCGGACGAAGAGGAAGCGGCAGTCGTAATCGCTGTCGGGCGAGGGGAATCCCCACGCGCGGCTTCCGCTCTCGATCGCCCACCGGATCCGTACCCGGTGCTCGGCTTCGACGGTCGCCAACCTCCGGTCGATCTCGGCGACGACGGTGGGGTCGAGGGAAGACGGCACGGCGCGCATCGCTCGACGATAGCGCCCGGCGTCGTGCGCACGGGGAGCCGTCAGCCGCCGTGCCGGACCTCGGCGTAGGCGTCGAGCGCCCGCCGACGCGTCTCGCCGAGGTCGACCATCGGCTCTGGCGGATTCTCGCTCAGGAACTCCGGTGCCCACTCCCGCACGTACTCGTCGTGCGGGTCGAACTTCTTGCGCTGCGTGTCCGGATTGAACACGCGGAAGTACGGGGCGGCATCCGCGCCGGATCCCGCGACCCATTGCCAGTTGAAGGGGTTGCTCGCGGCATCCGCGTCGACGAGGCAGTCCCAGAACCACTGCTCCCCGTGTCGCCAGTCGATCAGCAGGTTCTTGATCAGGAAGGATGCCGTCACCATGCGCACCCGGTTGTGCATGACGCCGGTCTTCCACATCTGACGCATCCCGGCATCCACGACCGCGACGCCCGTTCTGCCCTGCTGCCAGGTCTCGAGGTGTGCGCGGTTCAGGCGCGGCCAGGGGAACGCGTCGAAGTTGCGGCGCCAGTTCACGGTCGCGATGTCGGGGGAGTGGTAGGTGACGTGCCACGCGAACTCGCGCCACACGAGCTCCGACAGGAACCCGCTCGCGCTCTTCGCGTGCTCTCCCGAGCCGCGGTGCTCGATCGTGTCGTGCCACACCTGGTAGGGACTCAACTCTCCCCAGCGCAGGCGCGGCGAGAGGTTCGAGGTCGCGCCTCCCGCGAACTCGTCGCGATAGGTCGAGTAGTCGCCGAGGTCGTCGTCGAGGAACTCCCGCAGCCGTGTCTTCGCGGCCGGCTCGCCCGGCTCCCACGTCTCGCGCAGGCCGCCGGCCCAGTCGGGCTTCGTGGGCAGCAGCTCCCAGGCGCCGAGCTCGTCGCCGTCGACGTGCCCGTCGAACCCCGGGACCTTGCGCGCTTCCGGCATCGGCGGACGCGGAGCGGGAAGCTTCTGCACCGCACGCGCGAACGGGCTGTACACGCCGTAAGGCTTGTCGGCCTGCGTGCGCACCGTCCACGGTTCGTAGAGGAGGTTCGCCGCGAACGACGCGACCGTCACGCCGTCGTCGCGCAGCTTCTCCTTGAGCTGCGCGTCGATTTCGCGTTCGACCCCGCCGTAGCGCCGGTTCCAGAACACCGCCCCCGCACCGACCTCGTCGACGACGGCCGGGACGACCTCGGCCGCGCGGCCTCGACGCAGCACCAGCTGTCCGCCGCGCTCCTCGAGCCGTTCGCCGAGGGATGCCAGAGACCCGTGCAACCACCAGCGCGCCGCCCCGCCGATCCGGCGCACCCCGTCCGACTCCTCGTCCAGGACGTACAGCGCCACGATCGGCTCCTCGCGGTCGAGGGCCGCGCGCAGCGCGGGGTTGTCGGTCAGTCGGAGGTCGTCACGGAACCACACGATCGAGGGCGAAGCCATCCCTCGACGCTATCCACCCCGGCATCCGCCGATCCGGGCTTGACACCCGCCCGCGCGATCGGCCCGCCGGCCCCGTCAGAGCGTCGAGACGTCGTGCCCCTTCGGCAGCGCCACGACGAGACCGCCCGCCACGATGCGCGTGTAGATGCGCGTCGCTTCGCCGAACTCGTCACCGTCGAGCTCGATCGGCTGTGCCGGTGCCGTCGCCAGCTCGATGCCCGTGCCGCGGAGGTACCGCACCGAGGTGTCCTTGCGGCGCTCGAGCACGCGGCGACCGGCGCGGAAGCGGCGCAGGACGGAGTTGTCCCACACGATCTTCCGCCAGACGCCCAGCCAGCCCAGCACTCCGGTCGGCTGCAGCACGGCCACGTCGAGGCGACCGTCGGCGATCGAGGCGTCGGGGATCAAGGCCACGCCGCCCTGCAGGGCGCCGCAGTTCGCGAAGAGCACGCTGTGCACCTTCGCCGAGTGCAGGCGGTGTTCGTCCAACTGGTACATCACGCGGAACGGCTTCGCGTTCACGAGGGAGCGGGCGGCGCCGTCGACGTACGCGACCCAGCCGACCTGCTTCTTCAGGTCGTCGCGGGTGTTCTGGATCATCGCGGCGTCCAGGCCCATGCCGGCCATGACCGAGAACCCGTGTTCCTCGACCTCGCCGTCGGCGCGGCGGATGCGAGCCAGCCCGGTGTCGATGGAATGGATGTCGCCCTCGAAGGTGGCGCGGATCATCGCGTCGGTGTCGGTCAGCGGGAGGTTCAGGTTGCGCGCGAGAAGGTTGCCCGTGCCGCTGGGCACGATCGTGAGCGGGATGCCGGTGGAGGTGAGGGCCTCGGCGACCGCGCGCACGGTGCCGTCGCCGCCGGCCACGAGCACGGCATCCACCTTCTCGTCGAGAGCGGCGCGGGTCGCGTCGTCGCCGAGATCGTCGACGGTCGTCTCGTAGAACAGCGGCTCGGCCCACTCGGCGTCGGCGGCGAGCTCGGCCACCCGGGCACGCAGCACCTCGGGCTCGACCTTCGTGGGGTTGTAGACGAGGGCGGCGCGCTTCTTCCGCGTGGGCTCGGCGTCCATCGGAGCCTCTTCGCCCTCGGCGTCGACGCGCTGCGTCTTGCCCGGGATCTCCGCCGACGAGTCGGGCGCGACGTCCTCCGGCTGATGGATGGTGTCGTCCGGCTCCGCGGCGTCCTTCGGATGCGGGACGTCCTTGCGCGGATGATCGGCCACGTCGTCACCCAGGCGAGCGGCGTCGAAGTGCTCGTGGGAGCCATCGGCTGCGGCCGCGTCGGCCTTCACGTCGGCGGGGGCGTCGTGGGGGACGTTCTCGGGGGACTCCGCGTCGTCACGCGGCTCGTCAGGGGCGGCCATGGCATCCACCATAGGACCGCGCGAGGGGTGCGAACCGGCTGAAGAGACGGGGTTGACGAGGGGATGCCGCGCGCGCATGAGCCGCGCGTGTCGCTGGCTCGTCCCGCGGGCAGGCGCAGACGACGGGAGGATGCCGAGACGTCGGTCGTCGCGAAGACACGCCCGGGTGTCTGCCGATCAGTGTGCCCCGCCCGAGGCGGAAGCAGCGGTCGGGTGCGACCGTAGGATGGACGCGTGATCGACCTGACTCTGCTGCGTGAAGATCCCGAGCTCGTGAAGCGCTCCCAGATCGCCCGCGGGGAGTCGCCGGATTCGGTGGACGAGGCCCTCGCCGCCGACCGCGACCGCCGCGCCGCCATCACCGCCTTCGAAGAGCTGCGCGCCGCGCAGAACGCGCACGGCAAGAAGGTGGCGCAGGCGCCGAAGGACGAGAAGGCCGCGCTCGTGGCCGAGGCCAAGCAGCTCAGCGAGCAGGTCAAGGCCGCACAGCACGCGGTCAGCGAGGCCGAGGCCGCCGCCGACGAAGCACTGGCGAAGATCGAGAACATCGTGCTCGAGGGAGTCCCCGCCGGCGGCGAGGAAGACTTCGTCACCCTCCGCACGCACGGCGAGATCCCGACCTACGACTTCGCGCCGCGCGACCACCTCGAGCTCGGCGAGAAGCTCGGCGCCATCGACATGGAACGCGGCACCAAGGTCTCGGGCAGCCGCTTCTACTTCCTCACCGGCATCGGTGCCCGTCTCGAGCTCGCGCTCATGACCCTCGCGCTCGACCGCGCGCTGCAGGCCGATTTCACGCCGATGATCCCGCCGACGCTCGTGCGCCCCGAGGTGATGCGCGGCACGGGCTTCCTCGGCCAGCACGCCGATGAGGTCTACCACCTCGACAAGGAAGACCTCTACCTCGTCGGCACGAGCGAGGTCCCGCTCGCCGGCTACCACATGGACGAGATCCTCGACCTCGAGCGCGGCGCGAAGCGCTACGCCGGGTGGTCCACGTGCTACCGCAGCGAGGCCGGTTCTTACGGCAAGGACACCCGGGGCATCATCCGCGTGCACCAGTTCAACAAGCTCGAGATGTTCGTCTACACCGACCCGGCAGATGCCGAGGCCGAGCACGACCGTCTCGTCGCGATGCAGGAGGGCATGCTGCAAGACCTCGGGCTGGCGTACCGCGTGATCGACGTCGCCGCGGGCGATCTCGGTTCCAGCGCCGCGCGCAAGTTCGACATCGAGGCCTGGGTCCCGACGCAGGACGCCTACCGCGAGCTGACCAGCACCTCGAACTGCACGACCTACCAGGCGCGCCGGCTTGAGACGCGTTTCCGCCCCGAGGGGGGCGGCAAGACCCAGCCCGTCGCCACTCTGAACGGCACGCTCGCGACCACGCGCTGGATCGTCGCCCTGCTCGAGACGCACCAGCGCGAAGACGGGTCGGTGACGGTCCCCGAGGTCCTGCGCCCGTACCTCGGCGGCCTCGAGGTCATGGAGCCGATCGCGTGACCGACGAGGCCGCTCTCCCCGACACCGGCGCCGTCGAGAGCGCGCCCAAGCAGGAGGCGGCTGACGTCGTCGCCGACCTCGCCGACGCTCCCGTCGCGCGGATGCTGATCGCGCTCGACGTTGACGGCACCGTGCTCCTCGAAGACGACACGCTCAGCCCCGGCGTCGTCGAGGCCGTCGCCGATGCTCAGGCGGCGGGCCACGAGGTGATGCTCGCCACCGGTCGGAGCTGGGACAGCACCCACACGATCATGGACCGCCTCGGCATCCGTCCCGAATACGCGGTGTGCTCGAACGGTGCGATCGTGATGCGTCGGATCGGAGAAGGGGATGCCGCGCCCTACGAGCGCGCGCACATCGAGACGTTCGATCCGACCGAGGTGCTCACCCTGCTCGGAGAGCACCTCGCGGGGGCGCACTTCCTCGTCGAGCTTCCCGACGGCTCGCGCCTGTTCACCGACTACCTCGACGACTGGAACCTCGAGGGCGCTAACCGCGTGACCTTCGATCAGCTGTCCGAACGGCCGGTCTGCCGTGTCGTCGTCGTCGCTCCCGAGAAGACCGACAAGGACTTCCTCCAGCTCGTCGAGCGCATCGGCCTCAGCCAGGTCTCGTACGCGATCGGCTGGACGGCGTGGCTCGACATCGCCCCGCAGGGCGTCGACAAATCCACCGCGCTCGAACTCGTGCGCGGGTGGCTGGGCATCCCGGCGGAGCGCGTGCTCGTCATGGGCGACGGCCGGAACGACATCGAGATGATGCAGTGGGCCGTCCGCAACGGCGGCCGCGCGATCGCGATGCACCAGGGACCCCCCGAGGTGCACGCTGCCGCCGGCGAGGTCGGCCTCTCGGTGACCGAGGGTGGCGTCGCCGCGGTATTGCGCGCGCTGTAGCCCCCTAGATGTGCGCGGCGTGCCCCGGACGGTGGCTCGCGACGCTCGCGACCAGCCACGCCAGCAGCCCGAACGGCGGCAGAAGCAGCAGCGCTGTCGCCCACGTGGCCTTGAGACCGACGGAGACGTGCGCGTCACGGACGGTGACGACGGTGGCCCAGATGGATGCCGCATAGATGAGCGCGAAGACGATGAGCATGGGGTTCCCCTCCTTGTCGAACAGGGCCCGCTGCGGAGGGCGGTGGGCTGTTTTCCCCGGTTTACGCCTGCTCGCGGGCGGATTCAAGCGGCGATGGTGTGCGCTGGGAGAACCGATACCCGCGGCTTAGCGTTCGTTCAGGAACGGATGCCGGACCCCGCCCAGGCCTCCTGCATCGCCGTCCGCAGGACCCGCGTATCGCCCCGATCGAGCGCGCGTCGACTGCGGTCGAACGCCGCGCGCGCGGCATCCCGAAACATGCCCGCGCGGTTAGGTGCGGTCGCGGCGAGTGAGGCGAGGCATTTCTGGAGGCGCACCGGGACCTCGATGTCGGCCGCTCCGTCGCGCGCGAGTGGGCGGAAGGCGTCGTGAACGAGGTCTCCCCACGTCGGCGGGGTCACGGAGACGCGCTCATGCTCGACATCGCGCGTCGGCTCGGTGAGAAGGGCCCGGGTGAAGACGCGCTGCAGGGCCGCGATCACCTCGATCGCCGTTCCCGGGTCGTTCGTCGCGGCCGAGAGCGCGCGGCTGCCGATCTCGGTGAGGGCGATCACCCCGAACCGGGGATCCTGTTCATAGGTGCGGTGGTGCTCGATCCGGAAGCAGCGACGGATGCCGGATCTCAGGCCGTCTTTGACTGTTCCGCGCACGAACACGAGTGGCACGCGGGCGTCGGTGATGCGGCCCGGTGCGGCGTGCACGTGGATGTCGACATCGTGGGAACGCGCGAGCCGATCGAGGCCGGCGATGTCGACGTGCGTGACATAGCCCACCTCCTCAGCGCCCACGGCTTCGGCATCCGCGGGGGTGCCGGTGCTTCGACGCGCGCCGAGCGCGGGGGAGGCGGCGAACACTTCGAGCGAGGTGGTCGCAGCCTTCTCGACGCGGTCGATCACGTCGGCCATGCGCCCGAAGGTGGCGAGGTGCGAGATCCATTGGAGAAGAGTCACCACGACGATTGCGATGATGACGATCGTGCCGACGAAGAGGATCGTCCGGCCCTGGTCGGTGTAGTAGCCGGTCGAGAGCGCGACGATCCCGACGAGAGAGAATGCGAAGGCTCCGACGAACGTCGACACGGCGTTCTGCGAGGTCGGGTCGGCGATGAGCAGCGAGGTCGAGCGCGGGGTCGCCGTTGTCGTGGCGGAGGAGAAGGCGGTGACCATCGCCGTCACCGAGAAGGTGCTCGCAGTAAGCATCGCCGTGGCGAGGATCTGCAGGAGCGATCCGACCGCGTTCTGCCCGAGGTCGATGGAGAGCGAGAACGGCAGCAGCGGCCCGAGGAACCGCGCCGCCAAGGCGACGAGCACCGCGGTCACTGTGAAGATCGCCGCCCGCACCCACACCTGGCGCCCGAGACGAAGGAAGAAGGATGCCACCGACCCGCGCACTGCTCTCGCCATGCGCTCGACGCTAGTCAGGCCCGCGCGTGGGGAGCGGGGGCTGGACGCGCGCTCCGCTGCACCCTCGGTAGACTCGGACGACCGGGAGGGTTGTCCGAGCGGCCGATGGACCTGGTCTTGAAAACCAGTGGGCAGCAATGTCCCGTGGGTTCGAATCCCACACCCTCCGCCAAATGTGCGTTATTCGAACCCCGCCCAAATGAAAGTTTGGGCGGGGTTTGCGCATATTCGCCCTCGTCCTCACTCTGCATGCGCAGGAGCACCGCAGAAGGGCTCCAGCGACGCTCTGGACGGTTCCCCCACTCTCGGACGGGCACGAGTGCTCCGTCCGTTCCTGTGGCGCTGAGCGCGACGTCCTGTTGAGTCGGAACGGGTACCACGGCCATCTCGCGGGCTTCGACGGCGAGCGTCGAATCTTTGGACAGCAGACCCGCGAACAGCTCCTGCACTTCGGCGTCCTCGACCGAGCCGTCCTGGCCGATGAAGACCTTCGTGAACAGCCCCTGATTAAGTAGCCGCCGCTCGGCAGGGATGGCGTTGACGTACTGCTCGTGGCAGAGGCGAGCGACTTCAGTGCGCGTTCAAGCTGGTCGTCCAGCTGCTCCAACGCTTGTTCGGACGAAGCGATCTGATGCTCGGCGGCGTCGGCCTCGCGCGTAATCCGCTCCATCTCGCTCTTGAGAATGTCCAGGGGCACAGCGCCCGCGTAGTGCGCCTTCATGAGTGCGGCCTGTTCGTTCTTCAGCGCCGAGTGTCGGCGTCGCGCCTCACCGAGCGTGAAGCGCGCGTCTGCCTGGCTGTTGGCTAGCTCCTCGCGCACGACTTGGCGGATCTCTTCGATGCGCTCAGGCGTGAAGTGGAGGCGGAGGTAGAAGTCCTCGACGCCCTTCTCCACTGCCTGCACGCTGACGTACTTCCTCGTGCAGGGCGCGGCCTTGGCACGCCGCCCGAGGCAGAAGAAGTAGTCGTAGTACGCGCCGAGCTTTCCCTTGTTACGAGTGAAGACCAGGCGGTTGCCGCACTCGCCGCAGTAGATGGTGCCTTTGAGGTAATGCGGGTGTCGGCGGTCCTTTTCGCCCGCGGAGTTATGCGCCGCGAGTACGTCCTGCACCCGAAGCCACAACTCCCGCGGAATCAGCGACGGGTGCGAGCCCTCGTAGAACGCTCCCTTGTAGACGACGATGCCGACGTAATACGGGTGCGCCAGGAGACGGTGGAGCGTCGAGACGGTGATGGGCCGTGCGGGTCGGTTGTAACCCCCTCGATTGACGAGCCCTCGTGCTTCGAGCGCCGCACAGAGGTTCTGGAGGCTCCAGTTTCCGGTGGCGTACTCCTCAAAGGCCCAGCGAATGTGCGGTGCACGCTGCTCGTCGATCTCAACCCAGCGAATGTCAGCGCGCCCCTCCTTGCGCTGCTTGTTGACGTACCCGAGCGGCGCTTGAGCAGGAGTGCCACCCTCCTTGAGCTTGGTCGTGATGCCCTTGCGGACCTCGCTCGCGAGGTTGTTCGAGTAGTAGGCGGCGACGCCGCGCATGAACTGCAGGTTGAGTAGCCCCTGGGGCGTCTCGTCGATGTACTCGGTGACCGACACGAGCGCCGTCTTTGTCTTCTCGCGTGCGTCGTCCACGACGTAATCGACCTTGGGGGAGCGGCTCAGTCGGTCGAGCTTGTGTACGACGATGTGCGTGATGCGGCGCTCGGCAAGGTCAGCCAGCAGCTGTTTGAAGGCGGGACGGTTCGTGGTCGTCCCGGTCCTACCCGGGTCGATGTAGACGTCCACGATTTCGAGGTCGTGTTCGCGGGCGTATCGCTCACACGCTTCGCGCTGGTACGGGATCGACAGGCCGAACTCGCCGCCGCCCATACGGGCCTGTTCCTCGGTGCTCACGCGGAGATACAGCCCTGCACGACCCCGACGTCGCTTGTGCGCCTCTGCCGCCGGGGTCAGCAGCGGCTCGGAGGTCGGCGTTTCGCCGTTTCGCAATCGCTGGACGAGGTCGGTGTGAGCGCCTTGGTACAGGCTCTTACGGGCCTGCCACTTCGGATCGGTCGGCCCGCGGTCGTCCGCTACTCCCTGGGTGATGGCGTCGTGATTGGGTACCACTGCCCCACTCTCCTTGCTGCTCGGCTGATGAGTGGGGTGACCATAGCCGATCACCTCTTCGCTCGCTTCGGTGGTCGCCTTCGGGTCTTGTTCGTTCATGTTCACCTCCTTTCGCTGGGTGCGGTGGTCAGTGGACCACGGGACGCATGTTTATGCAAGTGAATACATTTTGTGTTCAGCGCGCACCCCTTCGCGGAGGCCGCTGAAGTCGAAGCGAGCGGGCTCCGTCGATGCGTGCGAGGGCGAGCTTGGCGTAGTCCGGGTTCAGCTCGATCCCCTGCCAGTCCCGCCCCAGGTTCTCAGCGGCGATAGCGGTCGTCCCCGAGCCCATAAACGGGTCCAGCACCACACCCTGCTGGGGTAGCGCGTCGGGGCAGTCGCAGGTCTGCCGCAGCGCCCCACGTACCGCCGCACCGCCGAGCTTGCGCACCAGGCCCCGCCGCCACGGCGTGCCACAGTGCCCGCAGATGCCTTCCGGGCAGCCCGCGCGAACGCATTGTTCGGCGAGGGCGACGGGGAAGGTGGCGTGGTGGTCCCCCTTCCAGGCGCTGACCGGGATCGTCCAGACATCGCCGGGGTTCTTGCCGAGATCATGTCCGACCTTGCCGAGCGCTCGGTTGCGCTTGAGGCCGTCCCCGCGATCACCGTGCTTGCCTTGCCACGGGTCGGGTCCGGTGCGAGTCGGCGCGTGCTCACGTCGCCTCGGCGGCCGTGTCAGGTGCGGGGCGCGCACCGCGTCGAGATCAAAGAAGTACCGCGGCGACTTGGTGAAGACGTAGACGACTTCCCACTGATTGCGGAGGCGGTCGCTGACCGCTGTCGGAAGACCGTTCGGCTTCGCCCAGACGACCTTGTTTCGTAGCACCCAGCCCGATTCGACCATTGCGATCGCGAGCCGTTCCGGCCCGAGCAGCAGACTCTTCTTCGGGGCACCGTTGCCGGGGGTTCGAGAGTAGCTGTCGCCGACGTTGAGCCAGAGCGTCCCCGACAGCTTCAGAACGGCCTTCAGCGGCTCGATGACGCGAAGCATGTTGTCGACCCAGCCCTGAACGCTCCCCTCGTGGCCGAGCTGATCATCCATGCCGTAGTCGCGCAGCGCGTTGGCGTAGGGCGGGCTCGTCAACACCATGTCGACGGACTCCGGCGGCAGAGTTTCGAGCGTTGAGGCAGCATCGCCGACGAGAAGCCGCGGGTCGTCGCTAGGCATGGTCCGCCTCACTCTCTCGGGTGAGGGTCTTCACGAGGTTCTGGGGCGTCGAGAAGGCGTGCAGGGCCATCGTCACCCGGGCTGTGCGTCCCAGCTGCTTCTGGATGCGGCTGAGCCGCGTCTCGCTGGACGCGAGCCAGAGCACCTGGGGGAATCCACCCGAGCGCTTCTCCTCAATGCCGGTTCGCCAGTACGCCTCGTAGACGCCGGCCTTCTTGACGATGGTCTTCAGGGATTCAGTCGAGCGGTCGTACTCCCCGAAGATGAGCGACTCGTAGTCCGCGTGCGCAGCGACGACGGCGAAGAAGTCGGGCTTCAAGGTGATGAGCTGTCCGCCGATCCCAGGAAACGGGCGCCAGCAGCGCGGCTCTGTCGTGAAGTCGATGAGGCGCAGCGTTCCGGCGCGCTCGGCCTCAATGAGGTTGAGGTGAATGTCCGCGATGCCCAGTTCGTGCTCGAGGAACGCCGTCGACGGTACGCGTACGCGTCGGTCTGGCTCGCCGCTCGACACCAGGCGCTCACCCACTGGGGTCAGGTGCCAGATGTGCTGGGAGGATCCACCGGTGATGCCGCCGAGGCTCCGGGGCAGCGCGGTGATGATGCCGTAGCTCCTGAGCTTTGCGAGGACGCGGCGGGCACTCCGAGCACCGCTGAGCCGCGTCGCATGGTCGGCGAAGTGCCACCGTTCGAGGTGCCGGGTACTGAGGAAACGGTGCTGCTTGAGGGTGGCGATGATGCGAAAGTCCCGAGCGGTCAGGCTCATGCGGATCTCGTCGAGCCGCAGCTTGCCGACGCGGCCCGCTCGGGCGGCAGCCGTCATGCCGAAGGCATGACTGTCGATCCCTTGATCGGCTGTCTGGGCTGCCCTGGAGCGGGGTTGACGGGGGTCGAGGGGGAGCCGATCGGTAGAGCGATCGGATGATCGGTTGTCTTCTTCTTGGGTTTCTTGCTCTGGTTCTGAGTTGGTACTCACGGTGAAGGGGTCTCCTGTTTAGCGGTTGTTCGTGGGGCGAGGGCGTCGTCCGATCCCCGGCGGTGGTCTGCCTTCATCCCCGGCCCCCGTGTCCCCTGCTTCGTAGAGTTCGGCGACGGCGCGGTCGACCTCCTCGGGCGGAATGCCGTAGCGACGGTGGCTCTCAGCCACTACCTCGGATGGCTCGCTGACTGGGTCGGGCAGCTTGATGGTGCGACCCGAGACGAACGGCTGCGTCTTCCCCTGTTCGTAGAGCGCGGCGTAGATGTGGAACTGCTCTAGCCGCATGAGGTCGATGGCTTCTAGCTCGGGCGAATGCCGCGAAAGACTGAGCGCATCGTCGGCTCCGAGCTGGAAGTACACCCGGCTGCGCACGGTACCCGTGACCACTTCCCGAAGCTCTCTGGTGAGTTGCGCCATGACCTGATTAGCCAGGACGAACCCCGCTCCGTATCCGCGAAACAGCGTGAGCGCTTCCGCGAAGTCCTGCGTGCCGTGGATGAAGTGGTGCCACTCGTCGACCGCGATCATGACCGGGTGTCGCTTCGCGGGCTCCACTACGGCCCGCTCGTTGATCGCTCCGAACACCTCATGTAGCAGCAGCGACCCGAGCAGGGCGACCCCCTGTGCACCGAGTTGCGCTTTGGGGAGCGGCACGAGCAGGACCTTCTTCTCGCCGCCGAATACCTGCCGGACATCGAACTTCGGCTCGGCTTGGCCGAGGCAGCGGCGGAACGAAGGCCGCAGGAGGAGCTGACGAAGTCGCACGAGCACCGGGGCGACCAGCTGCGCCCTGGCCTGTTCGGTCTTGGCTTCAAACTCCGCGAAGTACGCCTGAAGGAAGACATCGCCGGAGATGTTGGCCACTACCTTGCGCCGGAACTTCGGATCGGAGAGCAGCAGCGGCAGCATGAGCAGCGTCGCGCCTGGGTACTGCACAAGTGCGAGGAGCGCACTGTTCAGGAGATCCCTCGTGGTCACGCCGATGACGTCGGACAGCACCGAACTAAAGATGCTCACGAGCCCGTCGACCACGACCTCCGGTGAACGTCCATTCAGACGCAGCGGGTTGAGTCCGATGACGCCGTCTTCGGAGAAGAGGTCGAGGTGGACGATCCGAGCGCGATGCTCAGGTGCTATGCGAGCGACCAGCGCGTCAGTGAGGTCGCGCTTGGGTTCACATACGACCGCGGCCCTGCCCTGGTTCACCCACTGCAGAACGAGTTGTGCCGTGGCATCCGATTTCCCGACGCCGACAGGCCCCAGCATCGCGAGACCTCTGAGTATCGCGTCTTCGCTGAGCGAGATCGGCCCCGTGTACCCCGATGCGGTCGCTTCCGCCAGGATGATGCGGTTCTCTCCGGGCTGGACGGTCACCGTCGGTGCGAGCTGAACAGGATGCAGGGGCGGCAGACCGGGAAGCTCGTCGCCGATGGGCAGCCCGCTAAGCGCCGTCGCCTCGCGAACGGTCAGCCGATTCTGCCACCAGAGCGGTTGGCTGGCCTCATCGAAGGACCGTGGGGACGCGGCGCGCAGGAGGAGGTGCACTCCTGGGGCTTCCAGGCGGCGAAGGGATGCATGGAGCCGCCGTAGAAGGACTCGGGCACGGTCCGGTGAATCGGCGGTCGCTCCGAGGCGGACGGCGGCAGCGAAGCCTGGTTGGTGATGCTTGGTGCGCAGCTGCTCGGCGACGAGTGGTTCTGCGCGGACAGGCGGACGGTTCAGGAGCGCGCCGAGGAAGCTCGTCGGCTGCAGGTCACTCGGAGGAGTGATGCCCCGAACGCGTGGGCCGACCACCAACTGAAGCGCGAGCATCTCGCCGCGCTTGGCTTCGCTTACACCGCGGTACAGCTCGTTCATCAACACGATGAGCGGGTCAGCGGCGAAGGCACGGTCGCTCGGCCGGACCGAGATGGCACGCGCACGAAGAACGAGAACCCGGTCCGGGACCTCAAGCGGTACGGCATCCAACCAGCGAGCCACCTGGTTCACGACATCGGCGCGGGCTCGGAGGAGAAGTCGAACACCGTCCTCGTCACCGCGTAGTTCAAGTACGAGGTGCGCGTGGGTCGCTTCGTGCGCGATACGCCGGATCATCTCAAGAGCGGTGGCCTCGTCGAGGGGTCGCTTCACGATGAGCTGACGCCACACGAGCGGTGGACGGGTGTTCATCACGTTTCCTCCTCTGGGGAGTCCTCACGGGCGGCGCGCTGTGCTGACTTATCCCGAAGCTCTCGACCGGCGATGAGGATGGCCGCACGGGCGACTTTTCGGAGGGCGGCATCGTCGTGCGGCGACGGTTCCTCCACCCCGACGACCCGGACCTTCGCTTGCTTCTTCTCGTTCATGTGCCCTCCCTTCTGTTAGCTGTTGAGCGTCGTCGTCCCCGGTTTTTGGGCGCACCGAATACCCCTGACATTGGCCAGGTGTCGAAAAGCCCCGGAACCTAGGACATCCCCGCCCGCTGGCTGAGGACTCAGAAGCCTCGCGTTGTGTGAGCGGTGGGTTTAGGTTCGACGGGCCGAACGTAAACGCACGAGAACCGACTATGCATGATCCGAATTAAATTGAAATAAACTTTCGAAATTTTGTGCAAAATCGGACGAGGCGATCGGACAGGTCGCGTTCTGATGCTCAGTACCCTTTTAGCGCCACCGATTCCGCAGTGTGATAATTACAACGGCGATGACCAGGATGACGGCCGCGATGATCACCAGCGGTACCCAAATGCTGCTGAGGATGTTGACGGCGTAGTTCAGAGCGATAGCTACGAAGATGACCGCCACGCCGAAGAGGAACAGCCGCTTGGCGAAGCTCGAAGAATTTTCTGACATCTCATTCCCCCTACGTGGGGCGTCCGATCTACCAATCGAACACCCCACGTATTCCTAGAGGCCGAAGTAGCTCCGGTAGCTCGCGCTGCGCGCGTAGCCCTCCAGCAGCGGCATGACGAACGGGGCGGCTTGCGGAGTCGCCTTCAGCCGCTCCTGCGTCCTCTCGACCATGGAGATGGTCAGGTCGATCGTCAGCATCGTGTAGGCAGCCCGCGCTTGCTCCCGGGCCGCTTTCACCGCGTACTCGACCGCGATCTGATCGAGGTCACGCCGCGCCTGGCGCGAGAGGCTGCTCCCGGCGCCGAATGCCTCGTTCCACCGCTCGACGTTGCTCATGCTGCCTGCTCGCCTTCGCCGTCGGTGTACTCGTGGGTGGGACTGTTCGACCACATCGGAAGCTGGTTGCTTCCGAGGGATCGCATCACGTCGAACATTGGTGTTTCCTTTCTGCAAGGGGCCGACCCGGGGCCGTGCGGTGGGTCGGCCCGGGTGGTGGGTTAGCTCTTGAAGGGCTCGAAGAAGTCCTTTATCGCCTCTTCGGGCACGCCGTACTTGCGTAGAATGGTGATGATCGCGTCGCGCTCATCGTCGAAATCGAAAGTCAACATGTCTGCCTCAATACGGAGCTTCGTGGTGCGGTGGCGCCGCCCGGGCGGCTCGGGGCTGATCAGCTGATACCGGTTGTACTCGCGTTATGGGACGGGTCTCGAGCAATGACAAGATGACATCCAGATGACGTGTATTCGTGTGTGGATGACGGTCGAAATGACATCTCAAAAGGAAAAGCCCCGTTCCGGATGTCCGGAGCGGGGCGGTGGCTCAGATGGATGTGGGTCGTGTTTTTTGCTGTTCGCTCTACTTGCGCCACCTGATGGCGGCGTCCCGTGCGAGCTCGTAGGTGTTGCGGTTGAGTGCCGGGTGACTGAGTTCCAGCTCGTCGTCCAGTAGCGGGATTGACAGGTCGACCAGTCCCTTGGTGTAGTTCTTGATCTCGTCCTGGGTCCAGTCGCCGTTCTCGTCTGCGTAGTCGCGCCCGAAGCGGTCACGTCGCAGTTGGTCGGCGATGCTGATGACCGTGAACAGCCAGGCCTCGTACGTTGGGCAGAACAGCGCGGCGTTGCTCTCGACGAGCCAGCCGAGCATGTAGTCCAAGATGCAGGTGGGCTGTTTGCCTTCCCGCAGCTCGCGTCCGATGACGGTGTCGGCAATGCCCTTGCCGTCATCTTGGACCAGCCAATCGATGAACCTTTGGGCTGGGTCCCAGTCCGTCTGGTAGGCCAGCCGGTAATCCTTCATGTGAGCCAAGGTGGGCTCCTTTCGATGAGGAGCCACCTCCAGCGCGTATTATACCATAACGATAATCATTGTCAATAGCGCAGCGGCTCTACACTTGCCCTATGGGCCAGGCGGAAGACGCGGAGCTGGTCGAGGCGTGCCGCCTCGATGTGCGTAGCCTTCTTGCTGGTGCGAGCGTTGGAGACCTGCTTGAACTCAATCGGGTCTTAGCGGAGGTTGCTGTACAAGCTGTGCCCGGCATTATCTGGACAGCCGAATCGACTTTCAATGCCATCGAGCAATTAGTGGAGTCGGTCGGTGACCTGGAAACCGCTCGACCAGGAGTCTGGGCCGCCAAGGTCCTTCTCGGCTACAGTGCCGCTCCGCGTGAAGATGACCTGGTTCCTGCGCACCAAACACCAGGTTTCACAGTCTCGATGCTGAGGCGGGATCGGATTGGCGGCAGTCGCGTCGCGTTCTCCGACAGTATCGACTTACGCCGTGCTTATGTGTTACCCGTATTCGGCCTCAAAGACCAAGGCAACCTTCGGAGTGACCGCCCGCCCTCCAAGAGTGTCTCCCGTCTCCTCGACGGGTTCACGGCAGAACTTCTGGATCTTGTCCGGAGGCGCGCTGTGGACTTTGCTGGTCAGGATGACCCAGTGTCGCCTGAGGAGGAGCACTCGGATGCGCCCGATGATCCAACCCTGTCATTGCTGCATGCGTCGTTGGAAGAATGTGACGTTACGGCCGAGTCCGCCCCGCAGCCAGTTCCTACTTCCTCTCATGCAGGATCTACTCAAGACGTGGATTATGTCGATTTGGCGTTTGGGCCGCCACCTCGGTCGCCGGGTCTGATAGAGAAAAGCAAGACTGCGTTCTCGTCCTATTTGCGAGACCGATCGAACTGGCCAGTCCTATTCCTGCTAGTGGCTGCGGCGGTAGCGTTCATATGGATACTTCTCGCCGGGCTGCTGTCCGGCGCCGGTCCTGAAGGCGCGATCGACGCAGGTCCAGTTAATTCTTCCGGAAGGGCTGTAACCCCGTCAGGTAGTCAATCCCCGTCCGAATACTATTACTTCCCAGGGATGGCTGATTGGTGCGAAGGCTCGGCGATGGATCAGCCGCGCGAGTTGCACGATTCAATCGATATTTTTCTGGTCTACGACGGTGATTGTCCAACTCCCGGCCTTGAGGTAGTTGATTCTAAACGACCCATAGGTGTCTGGATTCGCTATATCAACACGAGCGGCGTGACGCTATCTGACCTCCGAGTCAGAAGCACGCGTCCTCTAAGTGCCAACGTGGTGGGCGGACCGGAATTTGCGAAACCATTCGGCACCAAGGTGAGCGAGCTGCCTGCCGGTCAGCGTGACCAGAGCGAGCTGTTCTCGGATGAAGGCCTTGCTGTGGAACCTCTAGAGCCGTTCGCCGAACTGTCCGTCTTCTACAGAGTGGATATCTCGGATCCGGAAGCGTGCGGCGACCTGTCCTACACGTTCACAACAGAATTCGTGGGCTACCCAAGCTCGGAGTCCACCGCTGCCGCGGTGCTCAAGACCGGTCGAACGTGTCACTAGGCGTTGGGTGCGCTATCGCCACGCCGAGACATCCGGTGCACCCGCCGGTATCAGCTCCGTTACCTCGATGTGCAGCACGTTGCTGAGCGCCACCAACGTGTAGAGCGACGGGTTCGCGCTCACCTCGGGCCGTGACAGCCCCTTCTCAAGTTGGGCGTACGTTGCCCTCGTGATGCCTGCTGCGGCTGCCAGTTGCTCTTGGCTGAGTCCCGCCTCGATACGGCGGCGGTGTAGCTCTAGACCGAGCTTGCGGACGTAGGGAGCCCACTCGGGAGGGGGGACGCGCTTAGCCATCCCTCCACGTTCGGCACGGGAAGACTCGCGCTGGATGATAAATTAGGCATAATGAAGCATGCATGAAGCATCTGTGAGCTGCCTCCACGCCCGCTGACGGCTTCCTGAACCCGAACCCTCGTCTCGCCGCGCCCGTGAGGAACCCGTTATGTCTCGTTCGCTCCACCCGTCCCTTCCCCGCCGCTGGAAGGCCCTGTCGCTTACGATCGCCGCTGGCCTTGGAGCAAGCCTGGCCGTGTTTGGCGGCATCGCAGCGGCCAATGCCGCCACGACCACCATGACCCTCAACTGCACGAGCACGGCGGGCGGCGTGATCAACGTGCGTTCCGATCTGAGCGACTCCGGCCCCGAGCCCGAGGGTGGCTACCCGTCGCTGTCCCTCACCGTGAACAGCGGACCCCTTGAGCAGTCCGCTAAGCCGACCTCGGACGGCATCTACACCGCCCAGGTGCCCTTCAGTAACACCGCTTCGACGCACGTGGTCGTCGTCTTCACGGACGACCCCAACCGCTACATCGCCTACGACAACTTCTTCGCCGGGGCGTGCGATCCCACGCCCACGCCCACCCCGACCCCGATTGAAACCAGCACGCCGACTCCTTCTCCGACCGAGACGGCGACGCCTACGCCGACTCCGACACCCGAGCCGACGTCCACCTCGACGCCTACGGCCACCCCGACGGTCTCTCCGTCGCCGAGTCAGTCCGCTTCTCCGCTGGCCGTATCTCTCTCGACGAGCACGGTGTCGCGCGGGAGCCAGGTCGCCGTGACGGCAAGTGGCTTCGCATCCGGCGAGACGGTGGAGATATGGCTCCACTCCACTCCGACCAAGCTCGTGACGGCAACCGCTGACGACAACGGAGCAGTCCGGCAGACCGTGACGATTCCGTCTGGCACGGACATCGGCGCGCACAAGATCGAGGCACGTGGTGCTAGCAGTGGCTCTGCCTACGCCAACCTGACAGTTACGGATGGCCTCGCGGTTACGGGCTTTGACCCCGTCGCGAGCACCGTCGGTGGCGGTGCGGGAGCGCTGCTGCTGGCTGCGGGTATTGGCGTCGTGTTCTTTGCGCACCGCCGTCGGGTTCACCAGCGGTGATGACCGGCCAGCGAGCTACGTTGATGCCAGGTCTCGTGGCGGCAGTGCTTCTGTTGTCCTCGTGTGCTGCATCCGCCGGCGCATCTCAGCCTGCTGCTAGCGACGGTGTGAACACACCGACCGCGGTGGCGTCGGAATCGTCGGATGCGGTAGCGGCAGATACGGCTCAAGGTTCCGATGGCGGAGCTTCCACGAACCTCGGACCCTGCCCGACCGACCTTGCCTCGATCATCAAGTCTCAGGCCACGGGCCCTGTCACGCCGTTGACGAGTCTCGATGGCACGCCAGATGCACTTGTTGCTGCGCTGCCGTCACCGCCTGTGTGTGCCGTGGAGATAACGGAAGTTGACCGCGTGGGCCGGTACCTGTTCTGGCAGGACGGCAACTTGCAGGGCACGGCTGACGCACTCAACAGCGGTGGATACACGGGTGCGCTGAAAGGCGATGACGATGGCTACCTCGGCGGGTTCCACTCCGGGAGCAAGGTGGTCTACCTCACCGATCAGTTCGGAGCTGGTGGTGGCCATCTGCCTGTTGGCTCCTACGTGCTCGGGTACCGAGCCCGCTGACGCCGATCGGGCGCAGCTACACGTGCGGTGTGGACCCGACAGCAAGGGCCGACTCCTACCGGGGTCGGCCCTTCCCTACTTCACGGCTTGATGAGCCTCAGGAGCACCTCAAAGGCCGCCACCAACCGCCCGATGCTCTCAGGGCTCAGGTGCAACACCCGTTCGCGGTCATCGCTCGGGCCGAAGGAAAACCAGGGTGCCTGTGAGGAGACGTGCTGCTCGACCAGTACGTCGAACGTCACTCCGTCGCTCGATAACCGCCAGATGCCATCCGCGAAGTGGCTCCAGTGCTCGACAACGGGCACTGCCGTGACGTTGCTCTCGTGCCACTGATCCTCGAGGGCCGTTTGGTTTCCGTGGTCAGCGATGCACCATGAGGGGCAACCACCCCTGTTGTCTGGCTTCTCGCTATCGCTCGGAACCGTCATTCCTGTCTCCCCTACCTCTGTTCCCCCTCATAGGAAACGTGGGCGGGGGAGCGTAGCGGACACGGCGCACCACCAGTGGCGCTCACTCTTCGAAGGGGATGGGCGACCAACCGGCCAAGAAGATTCGATCCTCCACGTGTTCGCCAAGGAGTAGGTCCGGGAGGCCGTGAGCGTAGGCCGTGAGGATCAGCGCGGTCGCGTCCGGGCTCTCAACGCGACGCGTCACGCAGATGACATCCCTCCTCGTTTGGAGGTGAAACGCGCCATCGGTCACCTTGCTGAGCTTCTGCTGGTACCAGTCCAGGAGGATGCCTTCTTGGTCGAGCACGAGGGGCGAAATCAGGAGTGCTCCGTCCCCCGACAGCTCCACCCAAACCGGCCACTCTTCCTCGGAGCCAAGGGGCATGTCTATGCGGAGAACTCCCGATGCCTGCGGCTCCCACCCCCGAGCGATGAGGGCAGCCTCGAGCCCATCGTGCTCGTCGTCACTTGGCCATTCGATGGCTGAAGAATCATCGTTCACGGTCGATCTGCTCCGTCACCCCAAGGCTGCGGCTTCGCAAATCCAATCAGAAAGCGAGTGATCCTGATCGAACGTTCTTGAACGAATACAGTGAAGAACATGGCTACGCGACAGATTGCACAGGTCATCGACGACCTCGACGGCACCACCCTCGATGAGGGAGAAGGAAAGCAGATCACCTTCTCCGTCGAAGGGCGCTCCTATGAAATCGACCTGTCCGAGAAGAACGCCGACAGGTTTTACGCTGCGCTCGCTCCCTACGTTGACGCGGCCCGTCCGATTGGCTCTCCCTCGCGTTCCGGAAGCCCTCGTCGCAGCCGAGCAACCAGCACGCTGGATCTCAACGCGATTCGTGAGTGGGCGCGTGCCAACGGCCACACCGTGAGTGACCGCGGACGGGTGGCCGCAAGCATCGTGGACGAGTACAAGGCAGCGAACGCTTGAGGGTCAAGGGCCGGTGACCCAACGCCCCGCGCCGCGATCGTCCGAGTGGTGCAGGCGCTGTGGCAGGTGCGCGCGCGAGCAACTGGGCCGCCGCCGACGCCGCGAATGGCGTGCAGAGGCAGCAGTTCTCCGGCTCGTGGCAAGCCGGTGCTACTGGATTCCATCGGACGCACGGGCGAGGCCATGGGCGTCACGGGGGCAGTTTGATCCTCGGCCTGGTTGCGAGACCAGGAACCACTGCCGGGCTAGTATCGAAGGGTGACTACCGATTGGTACGACCCATCGAATCTGCCGGCATTCGACTCGCCCCCAGTCACCGAGACCGCTATGGCTTTCGAGTTCCCCACCCTGGCGGGGATGGACGTCATCAAGCTCGTTCAACTGCAGTCTGCCTGGGGCGCCGACTATCCTGAGCTGAGTGAGGTACCCGGTGCACTGCCGACGCAGGCAGCTGGGGGTGACGACGTTTTCGTTGCGTTCGGTAACGAACCTCGCCGCATCTGGGCGGCTCACCCGAGTAATGGTCTCCTTCTGCAAACTCAGGCCGATCGTCTCGTTCTGAACTGGCGCAAGCGATTTACTTCCGCGTCCTACCCGGGATACACGGAACTTCGAAATGAATTCCTGCTTCGATGGTCCCAAATGCTCGACTCGCTTTCGGCTCTTGATCTGCCTCTGCCGCAGCCTCACCTCGTGGAGTTCACATACGTGAACAACGTTCCGCTCGCGGAGGGTGAGCTTCTGTCGGACGTCTTGGCGATCATTTCCAACGCGTCGCGGCTGCCCGGTGACGAAACCTTTGGTACCTTTCAGTTCGTCCGTGAGGTGCAACCCGGCGATCACCCGTTCCCGGCGCAGATAAATATCCAAGGACAGCCTGTGCAGGCGCCGGAGGGGCCCCTGCTTGCCTTCCGGGTAACCGCCCGTGTTCTGGTCGATGGCGATTACGATGCTGCATACCTGGGGCTGGATGCGGCACATGCTCTGGCATCGCATTCTTTTGCGGGGCTCGTGACTCAGAAGAAGCAGGAGATTTGGGGGAGAACGCGGTGAGTACTATCACGTACAGCTCTGGTGCCTTCACAACCAGTTCAGCAATCTCAAGCAGCGTCGAGAAGTTCAGGAAGGCTATGCATGCGCAGTTTTCATCGAAAAGGGCGCCAGTGGACTCCTTTGCCTGGCTCACTGACGTGACCCTCGATTCAAGCTACGCGTCCGAGTTTGACCTCCACCGCTTCGCGAAACAGCGCGTCGCCGGGCTGAGGGCTGCGGGGGATTACCTCGAATCGACGGTCACGAAAGATCGCCTTGGCCAGATTCTTGGCAACCTAGTCGAGGATGGCGGTCCCACTCCGCAGGTTGGCGCGACTGCGGATCGGTCAATTGAGGTTCAGTGGCTATGTGGCGGTACGCTACTTGCTGCCATCATTGAACATGACGGCGAAGTTAGTCTGATTGCTGAGGACGCGACCTCCCGACCGATATTCGACTTCGAGTTCGACCAAGATGAACCGATCTCACCCGCTGCATTCGATCAGGCGCGGAACCTATTGCGGGAGATGGCGGCCGGGGTGAAGAAGCGGCCGTTCGATTGGCATCTAACCCGGTGAATGGAGATCCGGTACCTGCTGGAGACCTCGTACTTCGCCGGTTCGACCCCAAAAACGTAAGTCACTGGAGCGCGGACGAATCCGGTGCCCCCGGGAGGCTGCGGTCGGGGGCATTATTGTGGGACGATGCGCCCGAGGCCGCGCCGACCCACAAAGAATGTTCTGTCTATCAGCACTCCAAGGTAGCGGCCCTAGGGCTCGGTCTGCAGGTGTGCTTGGAGAACGTCGAGTGGGAATTAGCCGCGGCAGATCCGGGAGCCATCCGCGCCGTTGATAGGCGCGGCAACCCCGGGCCAAATAGCCCCTTCACAGTTCAAGAGGACGAGTATCCCGAGGGTCGTGAAGGTGCACACGAGCGTGATGCAGCCCATGCGGCGATCAGGCATACGCAACCGCTCCCTGGTGCAAATAAGTGGTACACCAAGCTCGCATTTGCATTCCGACGCATGAGCTGACTGTGATTTCGCGAGCGGTTGTCGCGACGAATCGGATTCATGCTCACGAGTGGCTAGGGCTCTCATCATTCAGTGGGGAAAGAGGCCGACGCAGCGTTACCGGCGCGTGACGTGAGGCGCCCGGTTTCATAGGTGTTCGCACCTTGGCGGCTTAGGTCCGCTCTCGGCGCCGCTAGGAACGATCGTCCTGGGTGTAGCGCGGACGCGTCGGCGGGTGTGAGGGGCGAACCGCCTTATACGGATCAAGGATGAAAGAGCGCTTCGCGTTGACCCACTCAGAGAGCCACTCGGGGACGCCAGCTAATGGCCTGGAACGTTTTGTTGCCTGGTCGGGATATGTCTCCACGGTCCTGCGGCTTTCGCAGATTTTTCGTGCAAGTGGCGATATCTTTTTAAGGAATGAATCAAGCTCGTCTTCGTCTCGGCGGATACGTTCATACACGATGCCAATTGTATATAGGTAGGCCATGAGCTGGTCACCTCTCCAGCGACTTGCATCCGGCATTCCATGAGAAGTGATCCGCTGTAGCACTTCGCTCACGAATTCGGCAGCCATCGCGGGCGTCAAACTAAGTTCTGTAACCCCCACGTTGTTGACCGTTGAGGTCCAGATCTTCTTCAGGTCGGCATCATCTTTTCTGTCGGGGGCGATTTCGAAGCTGAGCCACAGGGTGCCAATCAGGGGGCCACTGACGCCCTCTGTCGTGTAGCGATACTTGGGACTTTCCGGCGCGGCAGCTAGAGACTCCCGCCACCGCCATACGTCTATGACACCTCTGTACCGGGCTTCGCTGGGGTGATCGTAGGTTTTCCCCATTTCGAGCGCCGCCTCCTTCCAGGGCGCCGCGAACCTCGACGTGCTGTTGCTCAGCGCATTGCTTGCCCAGATGCTTAGGAAGACCCATGTTGATCCAGCGCGATCTTCTCGAACGTACTCGCGGATGAAGTGATCTCTGGCATCGGGGTTCAATGTCAGGAGTGCTGTCGACTCGGCATTCGGGATGCGTCTCGTCCTCCAGACGGCGACGATCCTGTCAAAACCGCGAGCCCGAGCGGCAGCAGGCAAAGGCGCGCCCTCAATCAAGCGCAGAATCAGCAACACGTCGTCGGTCTTCTCGCAGACGCGCTTGAAGGTTTCTGGCGCTCCCCGTTCCAGCCGTTCGTCGATGGACTGCAATAGCAATTCTGGCAAGACGGACGTAGTGTCCCGTTTGTGGGCTTCGATGAGTATTTCGGCGATTTGCGACGGGTCACCGCTGGTTCGCGAGAAAGATTCCGCGGCGAAAAACTCAAAGAACGTACGGTGAGTGAAACCGAACAGTCGCTCTCCATGCTCAGTGCCCGTACTTCCGAGGAGCCAGGCCCGGGTCGCGCAGAATTCCAGAAACTCTTCCGCCCTTCTTCGAGCTTCTCCGTCTTCAACGCCGAGATTGTCCCGGAGGTAGCGGCCGATAGAATGAACGATAACGCTTTCGGGGAGGCCATTTTGCGCTCGCGGCGATTTGTAGACCCACCGTGCCAGCTCCTGCATGATTCGGTCGCCGTTCGTGTGCAACTCTTCCGGTTGCCCGATGTGGCGATGTGAATCCCATTTATGGAAGAGGAGATCGGCGCATTGCTGATAAATTTGCCGACGGCGCCGGGGGATCGAGCCGCGTTCACGGTAGAGAATGCAGAGGAGCGAGAGAAGCAGCGGGTTTTGCTTTAGGTCTTTGATCGTGTTCGATTCCCGCTCGAAGTCGACAACCAAGTCGGATCGGGAAATCGAATGGAACCATCGCTTGACATACTCCCTCGACTGCTGCGGTGAGTATTCATCGAGAATGAAAGTTTGAAAGGCCGGCTCTGGTAGCGGGGCGCGATCGTATCCAACTGATCGCGATGTTACGAGTATCGACAGTACCGGGAATTCGTTGGCGAATGTGCAGATTCGCTCGACGAAATTGATGCGTTGTTGCACGTCGGTGACTTCATCGAGGCCATCAAAAATGACCGTGGCGGCTCCGAGGGTGAGAATGTCGATCACCTCAGCGTCCGTCAACTCGAAGTTGAGGGTCGCTTGGAGCGTCGAGCACAGGTACTGCACGACAGACTTGTCCTGCGCGCTCGGGAAATATTCGCGGGCAGTCAAAACGATGGGTAGCGGATTTCCGGGGTCTGCCGCCAGTTCTCGCCGGAGATTGCGGACAAAGGTGCTCTTCCCCGCTCCTGGAGCGCCATGCACTACGGCTCGAAACGGCGCCCCTTTTGTCGTGAGTAGCTGATCTTCGATTGGGCTGTCCGTTTCGGCGTCCCTAAGTGTGCGCCGGACGTAAAGGTCTTGGAACGTAGCTGTGGTTGTGGCGTCTGTATAGGTGATAATCGGCGGAGTTGGCAACGACGCGATCGCCTCGCGTATCCGCTCAGTCGTGTCGAGCGCAGCCGCGACCCGTTCGATCTCACCGCATAGTTCGGAAAGTCGGACCACAAAACGGGACGTACTACCCAACCGCGCCTGACCGCTCAAACCACGGGAGATCGGTGTCCGCAGGAAGTCTTCGATTTCGAGCGCGGCGTCGGCAAGGTGTTGACCGGCCGGGGTGGCCTCGTCGTACATTCGGACGATGCTCTGCCAGATGGCTTCCCTGCGATCGAGCCACTTGCTGTTGTGGGCGGCACGGTACTGACGTGCCGCGTTCATGAAGTGCTCCCTGACGATTTCGAGGGCGCGTGCTTGTTCGTCGGACTCAGTAAGGAGAAGAGTCGTGGCGAGGACGCTCAACAACGCGCGAGATTCGCGCTGGGCGAGGAAAGCCTCAAGGTCCACCGTCTCCGAGGCTGTGAGGGCCGGGCCGTCACCAAGCTCGATCCACCGGATGTCAAACGTACCCAGTCTGCGCAGCAGCCTGATTGCAACTCGCGAACCTTCGACAGCCGGTTTCACCGCACGGCCTGCCGCAACGAACGCTCCCACCGTCACCATGTCCGCCACACTACGACCCTTAACACCCGGTGTGCGGCGTCCCGGTCCGGTGTCTCACCTCTCCCGACCTCGATACGGTGTTGTCGTGAGCGATCAGGGTCCCTCGAAGGCAGATCGAGAGCGCGTCCGGGCTGTCATGGGCTTGCCGCCAGGTCAACGTGTCGTGCAGGTTCCGAATAGCACTTTGGTGGCGCGGCTGGCAGACCTGACGAGCCTCCACAGAGACTTCCAGATGGCACGTCAGTTCATCTCCGCCTTCGCCGACCTGGGACGCTATGAAGTCGAGCCGGACTCTCCAAATCAAGCGCTTTGGATGACGGCGGTGGTTATGTACGCGCGCGCTTTTGCAAATGGCGTACGGCACGCGGCCCGCCCCGATGTGACGGTGTTCGATGACGAAGACCGTGCAGCCCATGACTACTTGATAGCGATGCGCAACAAGTTCATCGCCCATTCGGTAAACGCTTTCGAGCAAGTATCACCATTTGCGGTCATCAGCGGTGAGGCTGAGGAAACCTTCAAGGTCGTTGGCGTCGGAACACAGCTTGGGATGTTTGCGCGCATGTCTCGTGCTGGTGCTCTCAGGCTCGCAAGTTTGTGCGACATTCAGATGACTGAAATCAATGGTCGCATCGAGATCGCTCGGAACGAAATCAAAAAGGAGTTGACCCGGCGGGGTCCAAGGTACGTCTTAGGGTTACCGGAGTTGGGAATGGTGCGAGTAGACGAATCGGCAGTGAGTCGAAGCCGTGGCAACAAGTAGACTCTTTGCCACGATCCTGACGACTCGCGCCGTGACTGCGTCAGCCTTGATGGTTTGATGACAGCGTGCCCCACCAGTTCAGCAGTGCACCTCGCGCGATGTACTCAAATGTCGAGAGCAGCATTGGGGTTTCGAGAGCGTCCCATACTCCGCCCATCCCCCCAGCATTCAGGCCGTAGGGGACCTCCTGGACCGTGCCCTCTTCCTCGGACCCGGGCTGGCTAAGCATTGGGAGCGGGAAGGGCTTCCCCTCATGGAGCGCACGCGAACGGTGACCGTAGATCATGCGAGCGTGCTCTCGCATGCGACTCCAATCGAGTCGGCTGTAGGGCGGCCGTTTTTCTGGCGGTTCAGGTGCGTAGGCTTCTAGAAAATCGATGAACTTTCGCGTGCTGCGGGCTTGAGGCGCCGCTTGTTCACACACCCGCGCCTGTATGTCGTCGCCAGCGCCCGATAGCGTTGCCCACAGCTCCGGCCAGAGTTCTTGGACCAGCTCCGCAGGAGTCGACTTCACCGCCTGGCTGTGATTCGCGGCGACCTCGACTGCGGACACGAACTGCAACCACGCGAGGTTGGGATCTTCGTTTGACCACCACAGCCCCTGCGCATAGGTTCGGGCTGCGCGTACCAGGGGGACTTGATCGGACTCGGATAGCCCGGGAAGAGAATCCAGTCGCACTAGGTCTCCGATGTCCGTACCGCGTGTCTGTGTTGCGGGGATGTGCTCGCGGCCTCTATCGCCGGGCGTAGTGAGCGGCGGTACCTCGACATAAAAGGGTCTGGCCGTCGAGTCTGCGAGATAACGTCCCGAGAAGCGGCTAGTGCCGGCGGTGCGTAGTCGCACCCCCAGCGAGAGCGAGATCAGAGCGACGATTTCATCGGACATAAAGCCACCGTGATACGAATCGGAGTTCGCGCTGACCAACTCCCCATCCCGCAGTATCTCCGGCAGCAGGGTGGTGTGAATTGCCAGGTGAAGCTTCAGCGCAAGCCGCATGCCCGTTCGATGCGCATCCGGGCCTCTGCCGAAGACGAGTGACAGGTCGTAGGGACCGTGGGCGGGAGAGCTTCCGACGAAGGAGCGGTCAGAGTACAGATCTTCATCCACGTTTTCGCTCTCCGGATTTCCTCCATCGAAGGCGCGCCAGTTCCGCCAAGCGTCCGTTCCCATGAGGCCAGGATGGCAGGCCGAACCACACACCGAAGCGCGCTTCCCGCTCTTCTAGGAGAAGGAGAGTCGGTTGCTCCCGTCGAAGAGCGACCGTCTTGGCTACTGGTGGAGCTAGTGACCTGCATGCTTCTCTATCCAGTCCAGCAACCGCTGCGTCTTCCACGAGGACTTGGAAAGCCACTGCGTCGGGCCGCCATGGCGAGAATCGAAGCTATGTTCTATAATCGGTCCTAGGTGCCCGACCGATCACGCGAGGCCACCCAATCCAGGAGCCGCTGTGTCTCCCACGAGGGGTTCGAAAGCCATCGCGCAGGTTCCGCAACGAGAGAACGCGGGCCCCGCAGGGGTCCGCGTTCTCTCGTTATGACCGGCTGAGCGGGATCCGAACGGAGTTGGGCCCACGCCGCCGGAGGCTCCGCCGAGTGCGAAGCGGTCGGTGGAGGGGCGGTGGGGAGAATCCCACACCCTCCGCAACGAGAGAACGCGGGCCCCGCAGGGGTCCGCGTTCTCTCGTTATGACCGGCTGAGCGGGATCCGAACGGAGTTGGGCCCACGCCGGCGGGCGGCCAGGAAAGCCGCGAACCTTCCGTCGCTTGCGGCTCCGGACGCCTGTATTGCGTTCTCCGTACCACCCGCCCTCACCCTCACAGCCTTTCGATAGGGTCCAGTCAGTCGACGGAATCGGGGGCTGGCTCCACGTGCAGAACCGGGAATTCGAGGAGTACACCACTCCACGGAACCGCCCTTGCCTGGCTGGTGTCCGCCGATCGGCGATCGCCCTCCTCGCCGCCCTTCTCGTCGTTCTGCTGGGCGCGCCCCCGGCCCTGGCATCCGATCGAGGCGAGCCGACAGACCTCGTCCCGCGAGACGCCGCGTACTTCGGGTCGATCCTCGACTGGAGCAGCGACAGCGTCGTCGACCAGGCCGAACGACTCGGTGCACCCAGCGCGATCTATCAGCGCGATGTCTCTTATCCCCTCACGGATACGGACAAGGGATATCTGTCGGGCTTCTTCGACCAGACCGCAGCGGTCGGGGCGATCGTGGTGGTCGCTGTGACCCCCACGGTGCCGCTCGCCGAGCTCGATCGCGGGGACGCGGAGGCCTTCGTCGACGCGCTCGACCAGATCGCTCAGCCCCCGGGCGCACCCCTGTACCTCAGCTTCGCACCCGACATGAACACCACGTGGGTGGGGTGGGGCCAGCGCCCCGACGAGTATCGCGCGGCGTTCGCGCTCTTCGCCGACGTGGTGCACGAGCGGCTCCCCGGTGCCGCGGTCGTCTGGTCGCCGTTCTGGGGCGGGGACTACCCCTTCGCGGCGACGTCCACCCCCGCGCCCGCGGGGACCGACACCGACGGCGACGGCGCGCTCACGTCCGCCGACGATCCATACGCGCCCTACTACCCGGGCGACGCCGCGGTCGACGCGGTCGGGCTGTCGCTCTACTTCGACGAGACGGGCGGGGTGGAGGCCCGCAACGTCGTGCCGGGGCCGGATGCGTTCGTCTCGCGCCTGACCGGCACCGACGGGTCCGGCGCCCCCGACTTCGCGGGCACGTACTCGTCGCCTGACCGGCCCCTGCTCATCGAGACGGCGGCCTTCTATAGTGCGAGCGTCGGCGGCTCGTCCGAGCTCGAGGTCAAGTCGGCCTGGTGGCGGCAGATCGAGGGGGCGGTGGCATCCGGTCGGCTTCCCTCGCTCGCGGCGGTCATCTGGGAAGACACGACCACCAGGCGGGGAGTCGTGGGCGAGACCGTCATCGACTGGTCTGTGACCCTGTCGTCGGATGCCGTGCGCTCGGCTTTCGTCAGTGACCTGCGCTCATCCGACCTGGTGCTCGGCCCGGTGCGCGAACCGTCGGGCGAGTCAGCCGCGTCGATGCCGGTGCAGGGGTGGTTGGGCTGGATCCTCGTCGCCGTGGTCGTCGCCCTGATCGCCGGCCTCGTGATCTTCGCGGCACGCGGCTCGGCCCGGGCGCGGCGATTGCGGTACGTCGGATCGCCCGCGAGAGACGCCCGCATCGACCTCTTGCGCGGTCTCGCGATCGTCTTCGTCGTCGTGAATCACCTCGGTCTCGCGAGCTATCTCCAGATCGGGACGCAGGAGTTCCTGGGGGTTGTCTCGGGCGCGGAGCTGTTCGTCCTGCTCTCGGGCGCCGTGCTCGGTCTCGTCTATCGACCGAAACTCGTGTCGGGCGGCATCGGGGAGGTCGTGATCCGCACCGCCGGGCGCTCGTGGAAGCTCTACCGCACCGCGCTGGTCGTCGTGGTGCTGATCTTCTTCCTGTCGCTCCTTCCCTTCCTCAACGGTCGGGCGGTCACCACCTTCACCGATCAGGGCACGGGGGCCGCCGGTACCGGTGCGACGGGGCGGGTGTACGACCTCTACGCGGGAGCCGACCGCCTGCTGCAGTACCCCGTCGATCCGCAGGTCGTGATCGACTTCCTGCTCCTGCGGATGGGGCCCTGGCAGTTCAACGTCATGGGGCTGTACGTCGTCCTGCTGCTGATCTCTCCGCTCGTGCTGTGGGCGCTCGGGCGGCGGTGGTGGCCGTGGGTGCTGGGCGCGAGTCTCGCGCTCTACCTGGTGGGATACACAACGCGGCTACGGCTCGTTCCCGCGCAGTTCGAGGATTCGTTTCCGCTGCTGGTCTGGCAGATGCTCTTCATCGTCGGGATGGTCGCCGGGTTCCATCGCCGAGAGATCATCGCCTGGTTCGCCACGCGGGCGGGCCGGGTCGCGTTGATCGCGATCGTGGCGGTCGCCGTCGCGCTGATGCTGTTCTCCTGGAACAACCCGTATGCGCCGGCCCCGGGCGACCCGCGCCTCGCCCTGGTCTCCGACAACGCCTTCCGCGGCGTCTACGGGGCGCTGTTCGAACGCACCTATCTCGCCCCGGGTCGGCTGCTGAACGTCCTCGTGCTCGTGGTGGCTCTCTACGCGCTGCTCACGGCCTTCTGGAAGCCGATCGCCGCTGTTGCCGGCGGCTTCCTCATCCCGCTCGGCCAGTCCACGTTGTACGTGTTCGTCATGCACGTGTTCTTCGCCCTCGCGGTCGCCAGCATTCCGTTCCTCACCCGTGGCGACCTCCTGCTCGACACCCTCGCCAACGTCGTGGTCCTGGCCCTGTTGTGGCTCATGGTGCGCACGCGATTCCTCTTCGCGGTGGTGCCGCGATGAACGGGCCGGAAAGGACGGATGCCGTGACCGACGACACGCGTATCAGCGAAGGGCGACTGCTCGTCCTACGGATCGTCGTCGTGCTCACGGTCCTCCTCGGGGTCAATTACGTCTCGTGGCGGTGGTTCTTCTCGCTGAACTGGGACGCGTGGTGGATCGCCGTCCCGCTCATCGCCGCCGAGACCTACAGCCTGATCGACGTGTGCCTGTTCGGGATGATGATGTGGAAGGCCCGCGGCCGACCGGCGCCGCCCCCGCCGGCCGAGGGTCTCGCCGTCGACGTCTTCATCGCGACGTACAACGAACCGATCGACCTCGTGATGACCACGGCTCTCGCCGCGCAGCGCATCCGCTACCCGCACCACACGTGGATCCTCGACGACGGCGGCCGCGCCGAGATGCGCGAGCGCGCCGAGGCCGCCGGTATCGGGTACATCTCGCGCGGGGCCGAGTGGGACGATCGTCCCCGGCACGCGAAGGCCGGCAACATCAACAACGCCCTACAGGCCACCGACGGCGAGTTCATCCTCATCCTCGACGCGGACATGATCCCCCGACCCGAGATCCTTGACCGCACGCTCGGCTACTTCACCGACCCGCTGGTGGCGCTCGTCCAGACGCCTCAGGTCTTCAGCAACGTCGCCACGGGCGATCCCCTCGGCAGCCAGGCTCCGCTGTTCTACGGTCCGATCCAGCAGGGCAAGGACGGGTGGAACGCCGCCTTCTTCTGCGGCTCGAACGCCATCCTGCGACGCGAAGCCCTCATGCAGCTCGGCATCGTCGGGTACGTCCGCGAACTCGATCAGTCGGTCGCCCGCGCGTTGCGCAGCGCGACGCGCGTGATCGAGAAGGCGCGCACCTCACCCGCGGCATCCGACCCCGCGGTCTCGGCGGCTCTCGACGAGGTGTCGGCAGGGGTCGCCGAAGCCCGGTCGCGCCTGCGGGCGCGTGAGCCGCTGGGCGAGGTCACGTATCGCCTGCACCGCCGAGTGGATGCCGCCACCCAGTCGATCGTGGCGTCCGACGTCGCGGGGATCGACGACGACCTCCGCGAGCTGGCCGCCTTGGCCGGCCCCGCGGGCGCGGGATCGAGCCCCGAGGAGCAGGCGTTCGACGTGGAGCAGGCGGTCGCGGCGCTCGCCACGCGCGAACTGTCTCCGCTGAACGCGCTCGAGGCCGTGCAGGCGGTGCTGCGCACCATCGGCGTGGACCGCGCGGGTGAGGCGCAGCCGGTCATGCCGCTCGCGACCATCTCGGTGACCGAGGACATGGCGACGTCGATGCGCATGCACGGCATGGGCTGGAAGAGCGTTTACCACCACGAGCTGCTCGCCGACGGCCTCGCCCCCGAGGACCTCGGCACGATGCTCACCCAGCGGCTGCGCTGGGCGCAGGGCACGATGCAGGTTCTCCTGCGCGAGAACCCGCTCGTGCAGTGGGGCATGTCGCTGCCCCAGCGACTGATGTACTTCGCCACGATGTGGAGCTACCTGTCGGGGTACGCCGCCGTGGTCTACTTCGCCGCCCCCATCATGTTCCTGGTGCTCGGCATCCTTCCCGTCCACGCGTACGCGGGGGACTTCTTCGCGCGGTTCATCCCGTTCATGCTCGTCAATCAGCTGCTGTTCTTCGTCGCGGCGAAGGGGGCGCCCACGTGGCGCGGGCAGCAGTACAGCCTGGCGTTGTTCCCGGTGTGGTTGAAAGCGTGCTCGACGGCGTTCACGAACGTCGTCCTGCGGATCCCGCTCGGTTTCGCCGTGACCCCGAAGACGCGTCCGAGCACGAACGGGCCGCAGTGGCACCTCATCAAGACCCAGCTGGTCGTCATGGGGCTGCTGGTCGTGGCGATCATCGTCGGCGCCATCCGCCTGTTCGTCAACGGTGCCGAGCCGATCGGCACCGCCGTCAACATCGCGTGGGCGATCTACGATCTCGTGGTGCTCAGCGTGCTCTTCCAAGCGGCGACCTTCACCGGGTACGACCCCGTCGCCGAGGCTGAGCGGCTCGCCGAGCACGGGCGGCGGTCGTCGCGAAAGGAGAGCCGATGAGTGTGACCATTCCGGAGTTCGACGATGCAGCCCGGCAGCGGGCGATCGAGGAGCTCGGCATCCTCGACACCCCGCGCGACGAGCGCATCGACCGCGTCACGCGCCTCGCCCAGGAGGTGTTCGGCGTGCCCATGGTGAGCGTGACGCTCCTCGACCGCGACCGGCAGTGGCGCAAGTCCGAGATCGGTCTCGGCGGGCGCGAGGCGCCGCGCGAAGATGCGTTCTGCGACTTCACCGTGCGAGAGGGGCGCACCGTCGTCATCCCCGATGCGAGCGCCGACGAGCTCTGGGCCGCGAACCCCTTCGTCGAGGGAGACCCGCACCTGCGCTTCTACGCCGGTCATCCCCTGCAAGCGGCCGGGGGCGAACGCATCGGGACCCTCTGCCTGCTCGATACGAAACCCCGCTCGCTCGACGAGCGCGAGGAAGACCTGCTCCGCGACCTGGCCGCGTGGGTCCAGTCCGAGATCCTCCGGCAGAACGAGCTCGATGACGCCGTGGCGGTGCAGGGCACCCTGCGCCCCCGCACGGCGCCGGAACTCCCCGGATACGAGATCGCGGCCGTCACCGTCGCCGCGGGCCAGATGTCGGGCGACCTCTACGACTGGTACCCGGTCGGGGACGGGGTTCGCTTCACGCTGGCCGACGTCATGGGCAAGGGCCTCGGCGCGGCCCTCCTGGCGGCCGGCCTGCGCGCCTCGCTGCGCACGCTCCCCGATCGGGGACTCCTGGATGCCATCCGCGAGGCGGACCGCCTGCTCGAGGCCGACGTCGCCGACCTCGGCACCTTCGCCACCGCGTTCCACGCGCAGCTGGAGGCGCCGACGGGCGTCCTGCGTTTCGTCGACGCCGGGCACAGTCTCGGCTACATCCTGCGCGCGGACGACACGTGGGAGCACCTCTTCTCCACCGGGATGCCGCTGGGGATGGGGCTGGCGGACGCCCGTGCCGAAGCCGAGACGAGGCTCGCTCCGGGCGACATCTTCATGGTGTGCAGCGACGGTCTGCTGGATGTGCTGGACCCGTCCGATCCGCTCGGACACGTACGGCGCGTTCTCCGCGAGCGCGGCATCGCCGGCGCGCTGGACGAGGCCGCGCGCCTCGCGCGCGGGGCGACGGCCACGGATGACGTGACGGTGATGGTGGTGGCGCGCGACGGCGACATCGCCCGGGAAGGAGCACGATGAACATCGAACGACGCGAGTCTGCGGAAGCGGTCGTCCTGGAGGTCGAGGGACGGCTTACGGCCGCGGTCGCCCCGCAGCTCCGAGCGGAGGTCTCGGATCTCGTCGCGGCGGGTCGGACCCGGCTCGTCGTCGACCTCGAGAAAGTCGACTTCATCGACTCCTCGGGTCTCGGGGCACTCATCGGCGCGTTGAAGGCGACACGCGTCGCCGGGGGAGACCTGAGGATCGCCGCCGCAGGGGAACAGGTGCGACAGGTGTTGCGCCTGACAAATCTTGATCGGGTCCTCCACGTGTACCCCGACGCCGACGGGGCGTTCGACGGTGTCTGAGATCACCGTCACCCGGGAGGGGGCCGCGACTCTCGCGTTCGTCGAAGGGCTGCACCGCGCGCTCGAGGAACTGGCCCAGAGCGTTCCGCACATCGCCGAAGACGATTTCTCGCTCTTCTCGCTCGCGGTGATCGAGATTGCCACGAACATCGCCGTGCACGCGCCCCGGGGCGGTGACGAGGTGTCGTTGTCGGTGGAGCTGTCGGCCGGCGACGAGCTGCGCGCGGTCCTGCGCGACTCCGCGCCGCCGGTGCACCTCGACCTCGCCGCCGCCACGATGGCCGACGCGCTCGCCGAATCGGGCCGCGGTCTCGCGATCGCGGCTGCGGTGTGCGACGAGCTCTCGGTCGAGCGCCGCCGGGGGAATCTCTGGCGCCTCGTCCGCCGTGTCGGTCCGCGCTCCGTGTGAGATTCCCCTGACCCTCACACGATTCTCAGCCGCGCGTCCCTAAGATGGCTCCGACCTGTGGCCGCGGCCCAGGTGTGATGCGATGCCCGGCCGATGGCATCCGTCCCCGAAAGGACCCGAGTGAGCAAGAGCACGACCCCGCGCGGGCAGAGAACCGTCGCGCGTCACGGACGTCTGCGGACGCTCAGCCCCGCCGGCCAGATCCTCCGCGGCGTCGCCGTGGGCCTGGCCGTTCTTCTCGTCGCCGGCTTCGGCGTCGGTGCGTACGCGATCTACGACCTGTCGTCGAGCTTCACCGCCGACGCGGTCGAGCTGAAGGGCCAGCCCGCCGTTCCGCCCGACATCGGCGAGCTCAAGGGCGGCGTCAACATGCTGCTCGTCGGCACCGACGAGTGCGAGCCCGCCTTCGCCTCGCTGTTCGGCGACCGCTGCTCGGGCGATGACTCCGAGGGCAGCCTCAACGACGTCAACATGCTCGTGCACATCTCCGACGAGCCGCGGCGCGTGACCGTCATCTCGTTCCCGCGCGACCTCATGGTGCCGATCCCCTCCTGCACGGATGCCAACGGCAACGAGACCTCCGCGATGAGCAAGCAGCAGATCAACAGCGCTTTCTCGTACGGCGGACTGTCGTGCGTCGTGCAGACCATCTCGAAGCTCAGCGGACTCGAGATCCCGTTCGCGGCGAAGGTCAGCTTCGGCGGCGTCATCAACATCACCGACGCGATCGGTGGCGTCGACGTGTGTATCGCGAACGGCATCAAGGACCCGTACACGGGCATCGACTGGCCCGCCGGAATGCGCACGGTGCAGGGCCTCGACGCGCTCCAGTTCCTGCGCACCCGTCACGGGGTCGGTGACGGCGGCGACCTCGGCCGCATCTCGAACCAGCAGCAGTACATGTCGCGCCTGGCCAACAAGCTGAAGAGCCAGGAGGTGCTGTCGAACCCGGCGACCCTCTACAAGCTCGCCTCGACCGCGCTTCGCAACGTCGATCCGTCGACGTCGCTGACCAACCCGCTGACGCTCGTCCAGATCGCGTCCGCCGTGAAGGACGTCCCGTTCAGCGAGATCGTCTTCATCCAGTACCCGACGTTCACCGACTCGGCCGACCCGAACCGTGTCGTGCCCGACTACGACGCGGCCGACACGCTCTGGGCCGCGCTCGCGGCGAACCAGCCGCTGCAGCTCTCGGGCAACCTGAGCGACGGAGACGGCGTGGTCGTCGACGAGAACGCCCAGCCCACGCCGACCGACACGGCCACCCCGGCGCCGACCGACAGCGCCGCGCCCACCCCCGACCCCTCCTCGTCGGCGATCACGCTGCCGTCGGAGATCGCGGGCCAGACGGCGGCGCAGGCGACCTGCTCGAACGGCAACGTCCGCTGACGCTCTCGCCCTGGCATCCCGGCCGGTTCGGATTCGGATGCCAGGGCGCGAGCGGGTAGTATGAACCGGTGTGCTCGCGCCTTCGGCGCTGATCACCTGGAGACGTCGCATAGTCAGGCCTAGTGCACCACCCTGCTAAGGTGGAGTCCCCGTAAGGGGACCGAGGGTTCAAATCCCTCCGTCTCCGCACAACGAGAAAAGCCCCGGTTCGCCGGGGCTTTTCTCGTTGAATGCGTCAGTCGAGCTTCTGCTCGGCGAGGGCGGCGACGACGGTGTCGATGAGCAGATTCGTCTCGTCGGCACCCACGGCGAAAGGGAGGAGCCGGTCGCCGCTGGTGGTCAGGAGGATCCCCGCGGGCCGCTCCGGAGGAACGCCGAGGGACTCGGCGAACGTCCCCGACAGATCGGTGTGGACGGGTTCGTCCGTCGCGGGCCGATGATCATCTCCCACGGCGCCGATGAGGCGGACGTCGATGGTATCCAGTTCGGCCAGGTCGGTCGTCGCGCGCTCGATCAGCGCCTCGCACGGCGCGCAGCCGCGCCGCACGAACAGCAGCAGCTGCGCGCGACCGCGCAGGGCGCGCTGCCGCGGAACCACCACCGTTCCGTCGGGGGTGAGCAGGGGCAACTCCGCCGCCGAGGTCGCCGTCGCCGAATCGGGCCCGAAGGACGCTCCGATCACGGCGATCGCCGCAACGACGATGACGAGCGACACGGCGGTCAAGGGGTCGCTGAGCGTGCGCGTGAGGAGAGCGTTGGACGGCGGGTCGATGATCGCGCCCGCCAAGGTCGCCGACGCCAGGACTGCGAGTGCGACGTTGCGCGCCGTCATCCACGGGCCGACCCGGGTGGATGCCACCCGCCCGAAGCATCCGCATTCGTCGGTGGAGTGCTGCTGCTGTGCGCGGACGGCCACGGCGAGGAAGGCCAGCGTCACGACGAGGGAGGCGACGGCCGCCCCGGAGAAGAGCTCGCGCGTGCCGAAAGCGAGCCCCAGGGCGACGGCGAGTTCCACCGAGGCCACCGCCGCGACGGTCGGTCGGGCGGGAAGCGCCCCGAGGCGGAGGGCCCGCATCGTCGTCGCCGCGGAGTCGAGATCGAGGAGCTTGCTCACCCCGCTGACGCCGAGGACGACGAGGAGCAGCAACGGAGGGAGCGTGGTGAGGACGGGCATCCTTTCAGCATCGCGCCGCCCGGCAGTGGACGAGGCAGCGTGTCGGGTGAAATTCGGCCACGACGGGGTGATGTGCTCTGCCACACTCTGACTCAGGGCGCGCTGGGCGTTCCGGACAGGGGGAGAGCCGTGACCACGGCAGGGAAGCACACCACTCGCACACATAAACACGCGCCGCACAAACACGCGCCACACCGACGGGAGCACCGAAGGACCCACACCGTTTGGTTCTTCGTGGGCGGGCTACTCATCTGGCTTTACATGGGCATCGTTCTTCTGCACCTGTTGCGAAACGTGCTCGTTCTGCCGGCGTGGGTCTTCATAAGCGCAGCACTCGTGCCCGCGACGGTCTTTTGGATCATGCTGCACCGTCTCCGGACGACCGACACAGTCACCGCGATCAACCTCGTTGTGGCGGCGGTCATCGGTGGGACTCTCGCCGTCACACTCGGCGCGACGCTGGATCAGCTCGTGGAGCAGCTTCCGCAGCCTCATTTCGGGAACCAGGGGGTGATCGCCTTGCTGTCGGCCGGCTTCGTCGAGGAGTTCGCCAAGGGGGTGCTCATCGTGGCCGTGGGGTGGAAGATCGCCAAGAGCGCTCGCAACGGTCTGTTCATCGGCGGGTCGGTCGGTCTCGGCTTCGCGGTGCTGGAGTCCATGGGCTACATCAACATGTCGGCGACAGGTGCCGACCCCATCATCTCGGCGGTGTTCCAGGCGTACGACCGCGGCCTTTACGCCCCGTTCATGCACGTTCTCTGGAGTTCCCTGCTGGGTGCCGCCCTTTTCGCGGCCGCCGCGAAGAAGGGGCGCTTCCGCTTGTCGTGGCTTGTGCTCGGCACGTACGTCGGCGTCGCCGTTCTGCACGGGACCTGGGACGGTGTGGCTCCATTGGTCCTCGGTCTCACCAACAACGATCTGCTTTTCGCGGTGACGCACTGGAGTTGCGTCGTTGTCGTGATTTTCGGCGGGGGATTCATCTGGCGACACGTCGCGCGGAAGGCGCCTGCGCCGCCGGTCCAAGACGCTGCGCCCGTGGAGGATTCCGCGAAGGCTGTCCCTGACAGCCCGGTCTCGGTCTGATCCCCGTCGCGTCTCAGTGCTGGGGGGTGCGTTGTCCGCAGCGCGCCCCTCAGGGTCGCCGACGCCGATATCCTCGCTGGAGGCCTCTCGCCGCATCCCCTCGACCCCGGAGAACCTATGTCTGTCGGTCTGCTCGCCGTTGTCGATGACATCCTCAGCGCCGCCATGAAGGCGAGCGCGAAGACCGCGGGCGTCGTCATCGACGATGCCGCCGTGACTCCGCAGTACGTGCAGGGGCTGACACCCGCGCGCGAGCTCCCGGTGGTGTGGAAGATCGCGCTCGGCAGCATCATCAACAAGTACGTCATCATCATCCCGATCGCGCTGCTGCTGGAGGCGTTCGCGCCGATGGTGCTTCCATACCTCCTCATCGTCGGTGGCGCCTTCCTCTGTTTCGAAGGCGCCGAGAAGGTGCTCGAGTGGTTCGGCGTCAGCCACGGAGAGCACGACGACGACGGCCCGCGCGATGAGAAGAAGCTCGTGCTCGGTGCCGTGCGCACCGACCTCATCCTCAGCACCGAGATCATGCTGATCGCGCTGTCGAGTCTCGACCCCGACTTCGGCATCTGGATGACGCTGGGCGCCCTCCTGATCATCGGTCTCGCCATGACGGTCGTGGTCTACGGTGCCGTCGCGCTGCTCGTGAAGATCGACGACATCGGCCTGCGGTTCATGAAGAGCCCCTCGCGCGGTGTCCGCCGCTTCGGCGTGCGGATCGTGGCATCCATGCCGGCGGTGTTCCGGGTCATCAGCATCGTCGGCACCGTCGCGATGCTGTGGGTCGGTGGACACCTCCTGCTGCAGAATCTCGCCGAGACGCTGTGGGCAGGACCGTACGACGTCGTGCACGTCGTGACCCACGCGATCGAGGCCGCCGGAGCGGTCGTCGTGTGGATCGTGGAGACGACGATGTCGGCGGTGTTTGGCCTGGCGATCGGGCTCGTGATCGTCGCCGTGATCACCGGGATCACGCGCCTGACGAAGCGCGGTGGGCCCTCCGGCGGGCACCGCACAGCAACGGCCGCCCACGTCGACGGCTGACCCCGCCTGACCTCTACGGCGGTGCCTTTCCGGCAGGGGCGGGGCTGCGAGAGAATTCGGAGTTCTCTCTTTTCCCTGATCAGCGGGTCCCCGCCCGTCCGCCCGTCAGGTCAGGATCGAGATGACCTTCGGCTGAGTCATCTCCTCGTAGGCGAAGCGCACGCCCTCGCGACCCATCGAGCCGTACTTCGCTCCGCCGAACGGCATCGCGTCGAGGCGATAGTCCGAGGAATCGTTGACCATCACGCCACCGGCCTCGATGGCGTCGGCGACGCGGAGCGCGCGCGAGAGATTCTGCGTGAAGACCCCGGCCTGCAGTGCGTACTCGCTGTCGTTGGCGGCCTCGATCGCGGCCTCTTCGGAGTCGAAAGGCTCGATGACGACCACCGGCGCGAAGACCTCCTCGGTCCACACCGTGCACGTGCGCGGCACATCGGTCAGCACCGTCGGCGCCATGACGGAGCCCTCCACGGTGCCGCCGATCCGCAGGTGCGCTCCGGCAGCGACGGCGTCGAGCACCGTCTGACGCGCCGCGTGCGCCGCACTCGCGCTGATCATCGGACCGATATCGGTCGTCTCCTCACGCGGGTCGCCGTGGACGAGCCGCCCGGTCGCCTCGACGAACGCGGCGACGAACCGCTCGTACATCTCTCGCTGCACGAGGAGACGCTGAGCACCGATGCAATTCTGCCCCGCGGCCCAGAACGCCCCCGAGACGCACGCCGACACCGCGCTGTCGAGGTCGGCGTCGGCGAAGACGATAACGGGTGCGTTTCCCCCGAGCTCCATCGCGAGCCTCTTGATGCCGGCGGCCGCGGCGATCGCGCGCCCCGTTGCGAACCCGCCGGTGAACGAGACCAGACGCACCTCGCGTGCGGAGACGAGCGCCTGAGCGACCGACCTGTCACCGCGCACGACGGTGATGACGTCGTCGGGCAGGCCCGCCTCGACGAGCACGTCCACCATCAGCTGCGCCGTGAGCGGGGTGTGCGGGGAAGGTTTGAGCACGACGGTGTTGCCGCCCGCGATCGCCGGGCCGATCTTGTGGGCGACGAGGTTCAGGGCGTCGTTGTAGGGCGTGATCGCGACGATCACCCCTAGGGGTTCGCGGCTGAACCAGCCGCGCCGACCCTCACCGCCGGGGAAGGACTCGAACGGGATGACCTCGCCGGCGTTGGCTGTCGCCTCGTGCGCCGAGAGTTTCAGGGTGTTGATCGCTCGTGAGACCTCCTTGCGCGCCTGGCGGATCGTCTTGCCGGCCTCGGTGACGATGAGATGCGCGACGTTCTCGGAGCGCTCGTCCAAGATGCGGGCGGCGCGTTCGAGCACCGCGGCCCGTTCGTGCCTGGCCGTCTTCGCCGCCGCGGGCGCCGCCGCGACGGCGCGTGCGAGGGCGTCACGGGCTCCGTCGACGTCGTTCTGGGGCAGAGCGGCGACGACGTCGCCCGAGAACTTGTCGTAGACGAGCAGATTGTCGACGGTGAGGACGTCGAGTGTGTGCGTGTCAGACACGAGCGGCATCCTTCTCGAAGGCGTCGATGCTGATCAGGTCGGCGATCAGCGCGTAGGCGGTCTCGATGCGGCCGGCACCCGGTCCGGTGACCGTGACCGTGCCAAGCAGATCGGTGTCGAACGAGACGGCATTGGTCGCGCCGGGAACATTCGCCAGCGGGTGATCGGCGGTGACGGCCTCCGCGGCGACGCGGGCCGTGACGGCGCCGTCCTGGTCGCGTTCCGCCGAACCGATGAGCTTCCAGCGTCGACCCTCGCGGGCCGCCGCGGCGACGTCGTCCGCGGTGATGTCCTGGATGCCGAAGGTCTCGACGTCGGCGGGCGAGATGTCGGCGCCGAGCAGTTCGTTCGCGAGGATGGTGACCTTGAGCTGAACGTCCGACCCCCCGATGTCGGCGGTGGGGTCGGCCTCGGCGTAACCGTGGGCCTGGGCCTCGGCGACGGCGGCGTCGAGGCTCAGCCCCGCCTCCATACGGCTGAGGACGTAGTTGCTGGTGCCGTTGAGAACGCCCTGCACGCGCGAGAAGCCCAGCCCGGCGAGCTGCCGGTGGGCGAGCCCGAGCACCGGCGTGCCGCTCATGACGCTGCCCTCGTACGCGAAGCGCACGCCGTTCGCGGCGGCGATGGCGTTCAGGGCGGCGCCGTGGAGGGCGACCGGGCCCTTGTTCGTGGTGGTCACGTGCTTGCCGCTCTCGAGCGCCCAGCGCACGTGCGAGGCCGCGGGTTCTCCGGTCTGCGGGTTCGTGAACGTCGCCTCGACCACGACGTCGGCCGGGCTCTCGCGGATCACGCGTTCGTTGTCCGCTTCGGCGGAACCGCCGTCGTGGCCCGCAAAGGTCGTGCCGCGGGGCAGGGCGAGGATCTCGCCGAGATCGACGCCGTCGGCCTGGATGAGAGAACCCATCGCGAGGTCGGTGATGGCGACCACCTTCAGCTCGAAGCCGAGCTCGCGGAAACGGGGTTGGTCCTCGTCGATGAGCTGTGCGAGGGCACGGTTCACTCCACCGAAACCGATCAGGGCCAGATTGTACGAACGCATCGAAACTCCTTAGACGGGTCTTTCCTCCAGGTTCGAGGCGAAGGTGCACCGCGCACCAGCGACGATCCGCTCCCCGCACCGAGCGGATCGCTCGTCGTCGAGGTGCGGTGCGAGCCGTTGTCCTGTGGTGCGGAGGGCCGAGGGTGCCGCGTGCGGTGGGGCTCAGGGGGCGAGCAGATCGAAGGTGATGCGACCGGCTCGTCGATCCGCGTCGCGCCGGGCGGTGAGCTCGGCGCGCACGTACGACACGAACAGCGCCGTAAGGGGGTTGGGCTGACCCGACAACCACACGATCGTCAGCGGCGTGCGCGCCCATTCCTCCGAGATGGTGGCGAAGTGCACGCCGGGGATCGGAACGAAAGACGAGATGTACGGCATGAGCGACACGCCCAGGCCGCAGGACACCGTGCTGAGAATCGACAGGTCGTTCGTCGCGTGCAGGATGATGCGGGGGTTGAAGCCCGCTCGCACGCAGGAGAGGACGAGACGGTCGTACGCCTGGGGGGAGTCCTCGCGGTTGAACATGATGAAGTCCTCGTCCGAGAGCTCGGCGAGCGAGATCTCGCCGCGTCCGGCGAGCCGGTGAGTCGCGGGAAGGGCGGCCACCAGCGGCTCCATCGCGACACGGTCGAACTCGAAGCGATCGTCGACGGTTCGGACTCGGGTGAATCCCAGATCCGCCGTCACCCGGGCCAGATCGAACAGGATCGGACGCTCCTCCGCTTCCTCGATGAGCACGCGCGCTTCGCGGTGCGACCCCGTGAAGGCCCGCACGACAGGGGGCAGCAGTCCGGCGAGGACCGAGCTGACACTGACGATGCGCAGGGGATGCAGTTCGGCAACGGCGGAGTCGAGGAGCGACTCGGTCTGCTCGACCTGCTGCAGGATGCGGCGTCCTTCGCGGACGAGGAGGTGCCCCGCCGGGGTGAGGCGCGGCGCGGCTCGAGAGCGCCTGTCGAACAACCGCACCCCGAGTTTCTTCTCCAGCTGACTGATGGCACGGCTGAGGGGCGGCTGGCTCATCTGGAGACGGGCGGCGGCCCGCGTGAACGACAGGTCTTCGGCGACGGCCATGAAGTAGGTCAGTTCGCGGATTTCCATGGGGCCTCCTCGGCGGCATTCATACCTGCTGGGTATCACAACCATCGAAAATTGTATTTGGCGAAGCCAGCGTGCGCTTGAGCAGACTGATGCGCACCCCGGCACACCGGGAGGGAAAGGCAGCATGTCATGTCAGACAACTTTTTGGATGCCGACGTCATCGTCGTCGGACTCGGCGCGTGGGGATCTCAGGCCCTCTGGCGTCTCGCCGAGCGCGGCGTCCGCGTCATCGGGGTCGAACGGTACGGGATCGGTCACCACCTGGGCTCGACGCATGGCACCACGCGCGTCTTCCGTGTCGCCTGCCACGAGCACCCCGGTCTCGCACCGATCGCGACACGAGCTCGCGACCTCTGGTACGACCTCGGCGAGCGCACCGGCCAGACGCTGCTGCGGCAGACCGGCGGTCTCATGGTGGGCCCGCCCGACGGTCACGTGGTCGAGGGGACGCTGCGCGCCGCCACCGATGCGGGCCTCAAGGTCGAGGTCATCGAGCACGACGAACTCGGCGAGCGCTTCCCGCAGTATCGAGGCTTCGGTCCCGACGACATCGGCGTGTGGGATCCTGCCGCCGGCGTCTGCTACCCCGAGCTCGGCGTCAGAGCAGCCGTAGAGGTGGCCGTCTCGCTGGGCGCGACGGTGTTGACCGACACGCGGGTCACCGACGTCCGTCTCATCGACGACGGCGTCGAGGTCGAGGCGGGAGGGCGGACTCTGCGCGCCCGTCGTGCGGTGATGACCGCCGGCGCGTGGACCTCGAAGTTCCTCGACCTGCCCCTGTCGCCCCGGCGCATGCCCATGTTCTGGTTCGAGAGCTCGGACCCCTCTGACATCGAGCCCGACGGGCAGTTCGACCTCTCGGCCTTCCCCGTCTTCATCCGTCAGCTTCCCAGCGGTCTGGCGCTCTGGGGCCACGGCGCGGATGCGACGGACGGCGAGGGCTACGCGGTCAAGATCGGCCTGCAGGACATCGGTGGTGTGTTCACCGACACCGATGCGGACACCGTCGACCGCTACATCCGCCCCGCCAGCGACTATGCGACCCTGTCCAAGGCTGTCGACGGGGCGTTCCGCGATCTCGAGCCGACGCCCGCGAAGGCGATCCCCTGCATGGTGACGAACACCCCCGACAAGCAGTTCCTCCTGGGCCGTGTCGCCGGAGACCCCCGGCTCGTCCTCGCCGGCGGCGACAGCGGTCACGGCTTCAAGCACGCGCCCGCCATCGGAGAACTCCTGGCGGAGCTCGCCCTCGACGAGGAACCGTTCACCGACATCCAGTTCATGAGCCCCGACCGTGAGTACGACGGCACGTCCTGGGCCGACGACCCCCACCACCCGACCAAGAAAGCAGCCTGACCATGAAGCGCTCCAAAATCCTTTTGGCCGCCACCGCGGCCGTCGCCCTCGGCCTGAGCCTCTCGGCCTGCGCCGGGCCGAGCGCCGGCGGCTCCGACGACGGCTTGAACACGATCTCGAGCGGCACGCTCCGTATCGGCACCACGGGCGACACCAAGCCCTACGCCTACACCGACAACGGCGAGCTCCAGGGCTTCGACGTCGAGATCGCACGCGAAGTGGCCAAGCGTCTCGACCTGCAGACCGAGTTCGTCACGCAGGAGTTCTCCGCTCTCCTGCCGGCGGTCGCGAACGGTCAGCTCGACCTCGCCGCCGCCTCCATCAGCGACACCGAGAAGCGTCGCGAGACGGTCGACTTCAGCGACCACTACTTCATCGCCTACATCTCCGTGCTCGCCTCCCCGGCATCCGGGATCACCGACGACGAGGCGACCCTGAGCGGCAAGCGTCTGGGCGTCGTGCAGGGCACGATCCAGGACAGCTACGCCCAGGAGAACTTCCCCGGCGTCGAGATCGTGCGCTTCCCCGACAACAACAGCGCGATCGCGGGTCTCACGGCGGGCACGATCGACGCGCACTTCCTCGACTTCCCCGTGGCGGAGGACTACGCGGCTCAGTCCGGCGGACGCCAGGAGATCGCGATCAACATCCCCGTCCCCGACTACCCCGTGGGCATGGCCGTGTCGAAGCAGAACACGGCGCTGAAGGATGCCGTCAACGGGGCCCTGGCCGACATGATCGCCGATGGGACCTGGCTGAGCATCGACATGAAGTTCTTCCCCGACCAGCCGGTTCCCGACCAGTTCCAGCCGACGAAGTGACCCATGGACCTCGCTGACACCCTGGGCAACATCGCGCGCAGCTTCTTCGACGTCACGTCGATGCTGCGAGCGCTGCCCGACATGCTCGCCTACGGCATCTGGAACACCCTCCTGCTGTCGCTCGCGGCCACCGTCATCGGCATCGTGCTCGGACTCGGCCTGGCCGTCATGGGCACGAGCCGGTCACGTCTGCTGCGCACCCTCAGTCGGATCTACACCGACATCTTCCGAGGGCTCCCGGCGATCCTGACGATCCTTCTGATCGGAACGGGGCTCGCCCCGCTGTTCAACGGCATCACCCGCGGAAACCCCTACCCTCTCGGCATCCTGGCGCTGAGCCTCATCGCCAGCGCCTACCTCGGAGAGATCTTCCGCGCGGGAATCCTCGCGGTCGACAAGGGCCAGCTCGAGGCCGCTCGCGCGCTGGGCATGACGCACCGCGACGCGATGCGACTCATCGTGATCCCGCAGGCGGTGCGTCAGGTGCTGCCGTCGCTGGTGAACCAGTTCATCGCCATCGTGAAGGACTCGTCGCTGGTGTACTTCCTCGGCCTGATCACGTCGCAGCGCGAGTTGTTCCGCATCGGGCAGGACGCCGCCATCACCAACGGCAACCTCTCGCCGCTGGTGCTCGCCGGCATCTTTTACCTCATCATCACGGTGCCCCTCACTCACTTGGTCAACGTGATCGACCGTCGCCTCCGTGACGGGCGTCCGCTGGGCCGTCGTCGTCGCCCGGCGAACGACGCTCCGGCTGAGACGGTGCTTCCCGACCCCATCCTGTCGGCAGGTCCGACCACCGCGCCGCAGAACGGAGCACAACGATGAGCGACATCCTCACCGCCCCCACGGGTGCTTTCACACCGGCGGCGGGCTCGCTCTCCGTGCGGGGGCTGACGAAGGACTTCGGACCGGTTCGCGTGCTACACGGCGTCGACATCGAGGTTCCCGCCGGGAAGACCACCTGCATCATCGGTCCGTCGGGATCGGGCAAATCGACCGTGCTGCGCTGCATCAACCGTTTGGAAGAGGCGTCGGGCGGAGCCGTCCTGCTCGACGGGGTCGACGTCCTCACGGGGTCGGACGACGCATTGCGCCGCCGGATCGGCATGGTGTTCCAGCACTTCAACCTGTTCCCGCACCGGACCGTGCTCGACAACATCGTGCTCCCCCTCCGGCGGGTGCGCGGCGTGAGCGCGGCCGCGGCGCGGGAGGTCGCGCACAAGCGCCTCGCGGAGGTGGGGCTCGCCGAGAAGGCCGACATGCGCCCGGCATCGCTCTCGGGCGGTCAGAAGCAGCGCGTGGCGATCGCCCGTGCTCTCGCCATGGAGCCGGAGGTCATGCTCTTCGACGAGGCGACGTCGGCCCTGGACCCCGAGCTGGTGAAGGGCGTCCTGGCGTTGATGCGTCGGCTCGCCCGCGCCGGCATGACCATGGTCGTCGTGACGCATGAGATGGGCTTCGCCCGCGAGGTCGCCGATCAGGCGGTCTTCATGGACCGCGGCGTGGTCGTCGAGGTGGGTCCTCCTGCATCCCTTTTCGACAATCCCCAGACGGAGCGCCTGAAAGCCTTCCTCGACCAGGTCCTGTGACCTGTCCTCACCACCAGGAGAATCATGATCATCGATGCCCTTCCCTCCGATCTCGCTCTGACCTCGAAGGGTCTGGTCCCGGATGCCACCTCCGGCGACCCCGAGCAGTTCACCGCCCCGATCGCGAGCGGTGGCGGCCTGCGCGTGGGCACGTGGATGTGCGAGCCCGGTGAATTCCCGTGGTCGTGGACGCACGCGGAGATGTTCCACATCATCGAGGGCGAGGGGACGCTGACCGACGCCGATGGCTGCGTGCATGTCATCGCTCCCGGCCGCGTGTTCTTCATGGAGGCCGGCGACACGGGCACCTGGGTCGTGACCAAGACCATCCGCAAGAGCTGGGTCGTCCCCGAGCAGGTCTGACGGCCGCAGCCGCAGACCCGAGAACGAGAACGAGAACGGACGACGATGAACGGCTCCCCTTCCCCCCACGGGCGACGGAGGGGCGCCGCTCATCGCCCCGCCGGGACTTCGGCGGCCCCACCCTGCCGCGGGGTCGGGATTCGATCGCATCCACGATGCGGGGCATCCCCCGACCCTCGAACGAACACGAGGCGGTGGCCGTTCGCGGGGTGGCGGCCACGGTCCCCTGTCGAAGGCAAGGCTTCCCATGCGCCGACTCGATGACATCGATGAGCAACTCCTGCGAGAGCTCCGGCGCAACGCCCGCGCGAGCCACGCGATGCTGGGAAGCGTCGTCCGACTTTCGCGCAACGCCGTTCGTCAGCGCGTCGAGAGACTCGAACGCGACGGGCACATCGAGGGCTACACGATCCGCGAGGCGATCACGGTCGGCCCCGGTGCCGACGCGGCCGTGGCGACCTTGCTCGTCCAGCGTCATGACCGGATGCGAGGCGACGACGTCGTGGCATCCCTGGAGGCGATTCCGGAGGTACGCCGGTGCGACGTGGTCGCCGGCGAACTCGACCTCGTCGTGCACGTGGAGGCTGCGAACACGACCCGCGTGAGCGAGATCTGGCGCCTCGTCGCGGGCCACCCGGGTGTCAAGGACATCACCACGGCGGTGACGCTGAGCGTCGTCATCGACAGGTCCCGGGCATGAGGAGGCTTCAGAGTGAGGTGCCGCCGAAGCGCTCGCGCAGCTCGGCTTTGATGACCTTTCCGGATGCCGTGCGGGGCAACGCCTCGATCACGACCACCTCTTTGGGGAGCTTGTAGCGCGCCACCTGCCCGTCGAGGTGCGCGCGCACGGCGGTGGTGTCGACCATCGTCCCCTCGCTCACGGTCAGCACGGCCAGCGGGACTTCGCCCCAGCGATTGTCCGGGATGCCGATGACGGCGACGCCCGTGACTCCCGGTATGTCGGCGATCAGGGCTTCGACCTCGGCCGGGTAGATGTTCTCGCCGCCGGAGATGATCATGTCTTTCGATCGTCCGCAGATGTAAAGGTAGCCGTCGGCGTCGAGGTAACCGAGGTCGCCGGAGCGGAACCACCCGTCGTCGGTCTTCGCCGCGCGCGTCGCTTCGTCGAGACCGAGATAGCCGGCGAAGACGTTCGGTCCCGTGACGTGGATCTCTCCCACGGTGCCGGCCGGGACCGGGCGCCCCTCATCGTCGACGACGCGTACCTCGGTGAAGAAGTGCGGGAGACCGACACTGCCCTGCTTCGCCCGCGTCATGTGCGGAGCGAGCGAGGTCGCCCCGGGCGAGGTCTCGGTCATGCCGTACCCCTGCGAGAACGACAGTCCGCGCTCTTCCCACGCCCGCAGGATGCGGTCCGGGACGGCGGATCCGCCGCAGGTGAGGGTGTGCAGGCTCGAGATGTCGGTGCTCGCCCAGGAAGGATGGTCGGCCATGAGCTGGAAGGTCGTGGGCACGCCGGAGATCATCGTCACGCGGTGCTGCTCGACGAGGTCGAGCGCGCGGCCGGCCTCGAACCCCTTCTCGAGGACGAGGGTCCCGCCCTTGAGGACGACGGGGAGGGCGCCCATGCCGAGCGAGGCGACATGGAAGAGCGGCGAGATCATGAGCGCCACATCGTCCGAGACGACGTCGTAGTCGATGATCGTGTTCACGGCCACGGCTGTCAGGTTCTCGTGCGTGAGTACGGCGCCCTTGGGGCGACCCGTCGTGCCCGAGGTGTAGACGACGGCGGCGGGGGCGCCCGGTTCGGCGATCACGAGAGCGGGGGCGGGGCCGGCGGCATCCATTCTCCGATCGAAGCCCGGTTCGCCGTTGCGTCCGGACGCTCCCGTGCGGATGCGTCGTGGCGGGCTCGCGAGACCGGCCTCGATCGCGTCGAGCCGGTCGTCGAACACAGCGTCGTGGACGAGCACGCGGGCGCGGCTGTCGGTGAGGACGTGGGCGATCTCGGGCCCCGCGAGCCGGGTGTTGACCGGGACGAAGACGGCGCCCATGCGCACCGCGCCGAACAGCGTGACGAGGAAATCGGGACTGTTCTCGCCGAGGTAGGCGACGGTGTCACCGGCGCCGACGCCCTCCTCGACCAGGACGGCGGACACCGCCTCGGCGCGGTCCGCGAGCTGTCGGTAGGTCAGTCGCTGGTTCTCACCGAACACCACGGCGGTCTTCTCGGGCGATCGCAGCCTGCGGCGGGGGAGCCAGGCTCCGAGTCCTTGGGTTCTCATGCGCGGTCTCTTCTTCGAGTGCGGATTTCGCGAAGGGGTTCGGGGCCCGCGCGTGGCGGGCCCCGGGCGGCTCACGCGTAGAAGCGGTAGAGGCCGCGTGCGACGACGGCGGGCTTGCTGCCGCCCTCGATCTCGATCGTCTGGTCGACGGCGAGCTGGTAGCCGCCGGCGATCTCGGTGATCTCGGCGACGACGGCGTTCATGCGCACGCGGGCGCCGACCTTCACGGGCGAGATGAAGCGGACCTTGTCGAGGCCGTAGTTCACCTTGGTGGTCACGCCCGTGACGTCCAGCAGCTCTGTCCAGAACTTCACGGCGAGCGACAGGCTGAGGAACCCGTGGGCGATCGCGCCGCCGAAAGGGCCGCCCTTCGCGCGCTCGGGATCGGTGTGGATCCACTGGTGGTCGTCGGTCGCGTCGGCGAAGAGGTCGACGCGGTCCTGCGTGATCTCGAGCCAGTCCGACCAGCCGAGGTCGGTGCCGGCGAGGCCCGCGATGTCGTCGTAGGCGATGGTGGTGGTCATCAGTTCTCCTTGGAGGGGGTCGAGAGGCCGAGGAGGCGCGCGGCGTTGTCCTTGACAATCCCCGGCATCACCTCGGTCTTCAGGGCGGTCTGCTCGACGTCGCGCATCCAGCGGTCGGGGGTGAGCAGGGGAAAATCCGAGCCGAACAGGATGCGGCTCTTCAGGAAGGAGTTGGCGGCTCGCACGAGCTGCTCGGGGAAGTACTTCGGGCTCCATCCCGACAGGTCGATCCACGTGTTGTGCTTGTGCGTGGCCACCGAGATCGCCTCGTCCTGCCACGGCACCGAGGGGTGGGCCATGATGATCTGCAGGTCGCCGAAGTCGGCCGCGACCGCGTCGAGCAGCATCGGGTTCGACAGGCCGAGGCGCAGGCCCCGCCCGCCCTTCATCCCCGCCCCGATCCCGGTCTGGCCCGTGTGGAAGAGCGCGACCACGCCCGCTGCCTGCAAGGCGTCGTAGAGCGGGTAGTGGCGCTCGTCGCTGGGGTCGAAGTTCTGCACCGTGGGGTGGAACTTGAACCCGCGGACTCCGGAATCCTCGATGAGCCGACGCGCTCGATCGACGGCGTCGACGCGGTTCGGGTCGACCGAGCCGAAGGGGATCAGGACGTCGTTGTGGCGCGCGGCCCCCGCGGCGATGTCCGCGCTGGAGAGAGGAGGGTGATCGAGGTGGCTCTCGGCATCCACCGTGAACACGACCGCGGCCATCGACCGTTCGCGGTAGTACTCCGCGATGCTGTCGAGGTCGGGGCGAGCGGCATCGACGGCGAAGTAGCGACTCGCGGCTGCCGCCAGGTCGTCAGGCAGCGACGCGTGGCCGTGCCCGTCGACCTCGATGTGCACGTGGACGTCGATGGCCTTCAGCGCCTCGACATCGATGGCGGACTCATAGCGGACCATGGTCGTCAGGCGGTCGGAGTGGGGCGCTGCAGCTCGGTGGGCAGGGCGGGGAACCGCTCGCCGACGCTCTGGAGTTCTCCGACCGCCTCGGCGAATCCGTCGTTCAGGGCCTCGAACGTCCAGCCGCCCTCGCGATACGCCGTCGCGACGGGCTCGGGGTGCGACCACAGCTGCAGGCGGTCGCCGCCGATGCCGATCGCCTGACCCGTCACGCCGGCGGCGGCGTCCGAGGCGAGGTAGGCGACGAGACCGGCGACGTCGTCGGAGGTGCCGAAGCCGAGGTCGTGTCGGAAGAACGCGGGCATGGGCTCCCCCGCAGCATCGGCCTCGACGGCGGCGGCGAAGTAGGGGACCGTCGCGGTCATCGCGGTGGCGGCGACGGGGATCACGGCGTTCGCGGTGATGCCGGCCTTCTTGAGCTCGAGCGCCCAGGTGCGCACCATGCCGACGATGCCCGCCTTGGCGGCCGCGTAGTTGGTCTGGCCGAAGTTGCCGCGCTGGCCCGTGGGCGAGCCGATGCAGATGATCCGCCCGGGGATCTCGTTCTGGCGCATGTACGTCGCGGCGGCCCGGACGGTGGTGAAGGTGCCGCGAAGGTGCACGCCGATGACGGTGTCGAAGTCGTCGTCGCTCATCTTCCAGAGGACCGTGTCGCGCAGGACCCCGGCGTTGGTCACGAGGATGTCGAGGCGTCCGAAGTTGTCCACCGCGGCCGCGACGAGTGCATCGGCGGTCTCGGTCGGGCCGACCGGGGCGGCGACGGCTACCGCGCGTCCGCCCGCGTCGACGATGGTCTTCACCGCGGCGTCGGCGGTGGCGGCATCCACGTCGTTGATGACGACCGCTGCCCCCTGGCGGGCGAGCTCCTGGGCGTAGGCGAGGCCGAGGCCGCGCCCCGAACCCGTGACGATGGCGACTTTGCCGGTGAGCGACATGGTGAACTCCTTCGTGTCGCCGCCATCGTGCCATCCATTCGTTGAAAATGTCAATGATTGAGTTTCGCTACACTGTCCTCATGACTCCCGCGGCCGACGACGACGCCGGCGAGGCGTCGCGGCTGGAGCACGCTCCCCTCGCCGACGACCTCGGCTTCCTGCTCGCGCGCGCGGCGGCGGTGTCGCAGGCGACGGGCAATGAGGCGCTCGCGGCGCACGGGCTGAAGGTGCGTTCGTACTCGGTCCTCGCCCTCGCCGTCACCGGCGGGCGGCCCTCGCAGCGGGAGCTCGCGGCCTTCTTGCGGCTCGACCCGAGCCAGGTGGTTGCCCTGATCGACGACCTCGAGCGGCGCGGGCTCGTCACGCGAGAGCCCGACCCGCGCGATCGCCGCGCGAACGTCGTGGCCGCGACCCTCGAGGGGCGGGCGCTCTACCGTCGTGCTCTCGTCGACGTCGAGGCGGGGGAGCGGCGCGCGCACGCGGCGCTCTCGCGCGCCGATCGGGCGGAATTGGCGCGGCTGCTGCGAGCGGCGGCGTTTCCGGCCGAGAGCTGAGGGGCGCCCGCTCCCGGCTCACGTGCCCGGGACTCTCGCCCCGAGGCTCGCGCCCCGGGTTCAGGCCCCGGGTTCACGCCCGCGGCTCGGGCCCCGGATCCGCCCCCGGGCTCAGGCCCCGGGTTCGCGCCTCGGCTCACGCCCCCGGGTTTAGCCGGTCCAGCAGATCCAGCCCGTGCCGCGCCCAGGCGATCTCGCCCTCGGCGCGGTCGAGGAAGCCCTCGTACGTGAACACCTTGAAGGCCACGATCGCGTCGTGATCGTGCTCGGTGTCGCTCGCGAGGCGGCGCTCCACGATCGGGTGCGTGCGCCGGCGGATGGCATCCAACTGCGCCTGCCACTGGGCGCGGCGCAACTCGTACTGCGCGATGTGCTCCTGCAGGTGGCGTCGCGCGACGTCGGGCTCGGTCCACTCGAAGTAGGCCGCGCGCAGGTGCGCCGGATCGCGTTCGCTCGGGTAGTCGATCGGCTCGCGCATCCAGGCGCGGAACGCGGCGACGCCCTCGTCGGTGACGGAATACTGCGTCTTCGTCGACTTCTCGCCCCACGGCACCGACTCATCGACCAGCAAGCCGTCGCGGACCATGCGCTTGAGCTCGGGGTAGATCTGCGAGTCGGGGGCGTGCCACACGTGCCCGACCGACACGTGGAAGGCCTTCGCGAGGTCGTATCCGGTCATGGGCTGGGCGGTCAGCAGGGCAAGGAGGGCGTAGCGCAGGCTCATCGGCCGCCTCCTTCGCGCTTGCGGATGCCGAGCTTCCACCGTATCTTCTCCGCTATAACTATCTTGATAGTGAGTGGACAAGGGAGTGCACCATGCAGGAGACAGTGACCGCGAAGCTGCTCGATCACCCGCGGAACGCGTGGTACGTCGCCGCGTGGGACCACGAGGTCGGGCGCAAGAAGATCCTCGCCCGGACCGTCGCGGGTCGTCCTCTCGCTCTCTACCGCACCGAGGACGGCCGCGCGGTCGCGCTCGCCGACGCCTGCTGGCACCGTCTCGCGCCCCTGTCGCAGGGCGCGCTGGTCGGCCCGGAAGACATTCGCTGTCCCTACCACGGCATCACCTACGACGCTCGCGGGCGCTGCACGAGCATGCCGGCGCAGGAGACGATCAACCCCAGCGCCCTCGTCCCCTCGTTCCCCGTCGTCGACCGGTACCGCTACGTGTGGGTTTGGGTGGGCGATCCCGCTCTCGCCGACCCCGCGCTCATCCCCGACATGCATCAGATGACGGATGCCGCCTGGACCGGCGACGGCCTGACGATCCACGCTCCGTGCAACTACCAGCTCATCCTCGACAACCTGATGGACCTCACGCACGAGGAGTTCGTGCACTCCAGCAGCATCGGCCAGAAGGAGCTCAGCGAGAGCGAGTTCGTCACGAGCCACACCGACACCACCGTCACCGTCGAGCGGTGGATGCGCGACATCGAGGCGCCGCCGTTCTGGCTGAAGAACATGCGCGACAAGTTCCCGGGCTTCTCGGGCCGCGTCGACCGCTGGCAGATCATCCACTTCGAAGCGCCGTCGACGATCTGCATCGACGTCGGTGTCGCCAAGGCCGGCACCGGGGCGCCCGAGGGCGACCGCTCGCAGGGCGTCAACGGCTACGTGATGAACACGATCACCCCCGAGACCGCGCGCTCGAGCCACTACTTCTGGTCGTTCCAGCGCAACTACCGTCTCGACAGCCAGCTCATCACCACCCAGCTGCGCGACGGCGTGCACGGCGTCTTCGGTGAGGACGAGGCGATGCTCGCCGCTCAGCAGGCCGCGATCGACGCCAACCCCGACTACGAGTTCTACAGCCTGAACATCGATGCGGGCGGCATGTGGGTGCGCCGCATCCTCGAGCGGATGCTGCTCGCCGAGGGCCGCGACCACGCGCCCGCCCCGCGCCGCGGCGCTCAGCTGGTGCGCTGACGTGGCGGTCTCACGCACGGAGGTCTGGCAGGGCGGCACGGTCGTGGCATCCCGCTCCCTCACGCCCGAGATCCGCCGCATCGAGATCGAGGTCGACGACCCGGCACCGGTCGCGCCGGGAGCTCACGTCGACGTGCGTCTGACGATCGCGGGCGAGCGGGACCGGCGGTCGTACTCGATCGTGGATGCCACCGACGACGGCCGCCGCATCGCGCTCAGCGTCTACACCTCACCGGTGAGCCGCGGGGGCGCGGCCGTCATGAACGCCCTCGCGCCCGGTGACCGATTGGAGCTCACGCAGCCGCTGAACGACTTCCCGCTGAGGCCCGGGGCTGAGCGTTACGTGCTCATCGCGGGAGGCGTCGGCATCACCGCGATGATCGGAATGGCGGCGAGTCTCCGCTCCCGCGGAGCCGACTACCGTCTGCTCTACGCCGGTCGCAGCCGCCCGCTCATGGCGTATGTCGACGACCTGCGCGAGGTGCACGGTGAGCGCCTGCGCCTGCACGTGCGCGACGAGAACACCTCGCTGGTCGTCCCCGATCTCGTCTCCGGCATCGACTCCGGCACCGAGGTCTACGTCTGCGGGCCGATCCGACTGATGGATGCCATCCGCCGGGAGTGGATGAAACAGAACCGCCCGATCGCGGACCTCCGCATGGAGACGTTCGGCAACAGCGGATGGTTCGACGCGCAGGAGTTCACCGTGCGCATCCCGGCGACCGGGATCGAGGCGCGCGTGCGTCCGAACCAGTCGATGCTCGAGGCTCTCGAGGCGGCCGGCGCCGACATGATGTGGGACTGCCGCAAGGGCGAGTGCGGTCTGTGCGAGGTACGGGTGCTGGGCCTCGAGGGCGACATCGACCACCGCGACGTGTTCTACAGCGAGCGTCAGAAGGACGCCCGCTCGAAGATGTGCTGCTGTGTCTCGCGCGTGGTGGCTCCCGCAGACGGCGCCGCCGTGGTCGAGATCGTCACGAGCTGACGGCGTCGCTCTCCCGCGATGTTGGGGTGAGACTGCACGCTGCTGACATCTCCATTGCAGCGTGCAGTGGAGATGTCAGCTGTATGCAGTCTCGCGGCCGCGGCCGCGGCGGGGCGCCCGGCGGAGCGCGGAGCCGGGGTCAGTCGAGCCGCGAGTGCTCGCCGAGGCGGTGCCAGGTGCGGTTGTGGTAGACCAGCGCGGCGCCCGGCTCGCCGGGCTCGAGGTCGCGCTCGACGTCGACCTGCAGGGCCTGTGCGGCGATCACGGTCGAGCCACCGGCATCCATTCGACTGACGATCTTGCACCGCAGCCAGGCGCGTACGCCGTGGTAGACGGGCTCGCCGGTGGGAAGGCGCGACCACGTCGACGTGTCGGCGAAGCGATCGAGCCCGCTGGTCGAGGCGGTGCGCGCGAGACCGATGTCTTCGGCGTCGAGCAGGTGCACGACGATCGTGTCGGCCGCGACGATCGTCGGGGTCGCCGATGACAGCGCCGACACCGAGAAGATCAGCAGCGGCGGTTCGGCGCTCACCGACGACACCGACGATGCGGTCAGCGCGACGGGCCCGTTCTCGCCGTAGGCGGTGATCACGGCGATGCCGCCCGGGTGTCCGCGGAAGGCGCGCTTGAAGTCGTCCGCCGAGACCGAGGTGCCGATCGCGGGGGTGCTCTCGGGGGCTGCATGCGGAAGGGAAGTCATACCTCAAACGGTAGGCGCTTCCGCGTGCCTCGGCGTCGTCGCGTGCAACACGGCGACACGCTTCGCGCGATCCACCGCGGTCCCGAGTCACAGAGTGTGAAGCTTCACATTTACCAATTCGTGATGATTCGGCTGCCGATATTTCTTGACACAGCTAATTGTGTGAGCGCTAACATTCACGAGTCAGCCCACCCGAGGGGGCTGCATCACATGAACCGGCAGCGGTGCCGGCGAAACGAGGAGGTTTCAACATGAAGGCGAAGAAGATTCTTGCCGGGTTCGCTCTGGTGGGCGCGATCGCTCTGACCACGGCCGGCTGTGCCGGTGGGGGCAACACCGCCGGCGGCGGGGGCGGCGACGACAAGGTCATCACCGTCGGCTTCGCGCAGACCGGCTCCGAGAGCGGGTGGCGCAGCGCCAACACCGAGTCGATGAAGGAGGCGTTCTCCGAGGCGAACGGCTTCAACCTCATCTTCAACGCGGCCGACAACAAGCCCGAGGCGCAGATCGCCGCGGTCCGCAGCTTCATCAACCAGGGCGTCGACGCGATCGTGCTCGCGCCGATCGTCACCGACGGCTGGGACGACGTGCTGAAGGAGGCGAAGGATGCCAACATCCCCGTCATCCTCGAAGACCGCACGGTCTCCGCTCCCGAAGACCTGTACGCGAGCTGGGTCGGCCTCGACTTCAAGAAGGAAGGCGAGACCGCGGGCACCTGGGTCGCCGACAACTTCGGCAAGACGCCCACCAACCTGGTCGTGCTCGAGGGCACCACGGGCTCGTCGGCAGCGACCGACCGTGCCGCCGGGTTCGACGAGGCCATCAAGGGCACCGACATCAAGGTCCTCGACTCGCAGACGGGCAACTTCACCCGCGCCGAGGGCAAGACGGTGATGGAGGGCTTCCTGCAGAAGTACGGCTCCACGATCAACGTGCTGTTCGCGCACAACGACGACATGGGCCTCGGCGCCCTCGACGCGATCAAGGCCGCCGGCCTCAAGCCCGGTACCGACATCAAGATCGTGACGATCGACGCCGTCAAGGACGGCATGACCGCCCTGGCCGACGGCGAGTTCAACTACATCGTCGAGTGCAACCCGCTGCTCGGTGACAAGGTCGCCGAGGTCGTCAAGAAGGTCGTGGCCGGCGAGTCCGTCGACAAGAGCTACATCGTCGAGGACCAGGCGTTCGACCAGGAGCAGGCGAAGGCCGCTCTGCCCGACCGCAAGTACTGATCCCTCCCTCCCGGGGTGTGCGGGGCCGCGACCGGCCCCGCACACCCTCCCGGTACCCCAGAAAGCGATCGAGCATGACATCCGAACGTGCTGCAGCGGCCCCCGGCCCGCAGGCCGCCGTGGTCGAGATGCGAGGAATCAGCATCACCTTCCCCGGAGTGAAGGCCCTCGACGGGGTCGACTTCACCCTCTACCCCGGCGAAGTCCACTCCCTCATGGGCGAGAACGGCGCCGGCAAGTCCACGCTCATCAAAGCCCTCACCGGTGTCTACGGCATCGACGCCGGCACCATTCGCGTCGATGGCGAGCAGCGGCTCTTCCGCGCCACCGCCGACGCGCAGGCGGCGGGCATCGCCACCGTTTATCAAGAGGTCAACCTCTGCCAGAACCTCACCGTCGGCGAGAACGTCATGCTCGGTCAGGAGGTCCGCCGCGCGGGCATGATCGATTGGAAGGCGACCCACGCGGCCGCCGAACGTCATCTCTCCGAGCTCGGCGTGCGCATCGACACGCGGTCGATCCTCGCGAGCCACTCGATCGCGATCCAGCAGCTCGTCGCGATCAGTCGCGCCATGGTGGTCGACACCAAGGTGCTCGTCCTCGACGAGCCCACGTCCAGCCTCGACCGCGGCGAGGTCGAGCAGCTCTTCGGCGTCGTGCGCGATCTCCGCGACCGCGGCGTCGCGATCCTGTTCGTCTCGCACTTCCTCGACCAGATCTACGAGATCTCCGACCGCCTGACCGTGCTCCGCAACGGCACGCTGGTGGGGGAGTACCCCGTCGAAGAACTCGGCCGCGAACAACTCGTCGCCAAGATGATCGGCCGCGAGCTCGGCGAGTTGGATGCCATCTCCGCCAGCGCCGAGCGCCCGATCGACCGGTCCGGCACCCCCGTGCTGCGGGCCATCGGCCTCGGCCGCAAGAACGCCCTCGAGCCCGTCGACCTCGAAGTGTTTGGGGGCGAGGTCGTCGGGCTCGCGGGTCTCCTCGGCTCCGGCCGTACGGAGCTCGCGCGTCTCATCGCGGGGGCGGACCGCACCGATGGCGGTTCCCTGGAGGTGGGTGGTTCGTCCGCTCGCACCGGCTCGCCCCGACACGCGCTCGATCGCGGTATCGCCTTCTCGTCCGAGGACCGTCGCGCCGAGGGCATCGTCGGCGACCTCACGGTGGCCGAGAACATCATCCTCGGTGTGCAGGCCCGTCGCGGCGCACTCCGTCGCGTGGGCGCCGCCGAGAAGCAGGCGATCGTCGACGAGTACATCACCGCCCTCGGTGTCCGCCCGGCCAACCCGAACGCCCTGATCCGCAACCTCTCGGGTGGCAACCAGCAGAAGGTGCTGCTCGCCCGTTGGCTCGCCACGGCACCGGAGCTGCTCATCCTCGATGAGCCCACGCGCGGCATCGACGTCGGCGCCAAGGCCGACATCCAACGCAAGGTCGCCGAGCTCGCTGAGAAGGGCCTGTCGGTCATCTTCATCTCCTCCGAGCTCGAAGAGGTCCTGCGCCTCGCCCAGCGCGTGGCCGTGCTCCGCGACCGTCGTAAGATCGGCGAACTGGCCACCAAGGACGTCGATCTCGACGGCCTCGTGGCATACATCGCCGAAGGTCAGGCGGAGCCGACCACGCCCGCAACCGCCCCCGAGACATCGCCGTCCGATCGGGAGAAGATCGCATGAAGAAGTTCCTCACGCACCGCCTCGTCTGGCCGATCGCGGCGCTCATCGCCCTGATCGCCGTCAACACGATCTCGCGGCCGTCGTTCCTCAGCATCACGGTGCAGAACGGGCAGCTCTACGGGTCGCTGATCGACATCCTGCGCAACAGCGCACCGCTCATGCTCGTCGCGCTCGGCATGACGCTCGTGATCGCCACCCGCGGCATCGACCTCTCGGTCGGCGCGATCATGGCGGTGTCCGGCGCCGTCGCGCTCACCATCATCGAAGCGTCCCCCGAACCGGGGAACCTCGGCGTCGTGATGATCGCGATCGTCGCGGCGGTGGGAACCGCTCTGCTGCTCGGCGTCTGGAACGGGTTCCTGGTCTCGGTGCTCGGCATCCAACCGATCATCGCCACGCTTGTGCTGATGCTCGCCGGCCGCGGTGTCGCCCTGCTGATCACCAAGGGCTTCATCACCACGATCAACAGCGACCCGTACCAGTTCATGGCGCAGGGTTACGTGCTGGGCCTGCCCTTCGCGTTCTACGTTTCGATCGTCGCCGTGATCGTGGTCGGGGTCCTCGAGCGTCGTACCGCTCTCGGCATGCTCACCGAAGCGGTGGGCATCAACCCCGAGGCGAGCCGCCTCGCCGGTGTCCGCTCGCGCGGCATCATCTGGGGTGCCTACATCGCCAGCGGCACGCTCGCGGGTATCGCCGGCATCCTCTACAGCTCGAACATCATGGCGGCCGACGCGAACGCGGCGGGCCTCTACATCGAGTTGGATGCCATCCTCGCGGTGGTGCTCGGTGGCACCTCGCTCGCGGGCGGCAAGTTCAGCATCGCGGGCACCGTGGTCGGCGTCTTCACGATCCAGACGCTCAAGAGCACGATCACCTTCCTCGGCGTCCCACCCGCGGTCAGCCCGGTGTTCATGGCCGCGGCCGTGCTCATCGTGGTGCTGCTGCAGTCGCCGCGGTTCCGCTCGTTCTTCCAGACGGCCGGTCGTTCCGCCGCCCGTCCGCTCACCCGCCGTCCTGACGCAAAGGTGCTGTCCTGATGACCACTCTCACCGCCCCGGAGCGCGGCGCCGCGTCGTCGATCAGCGCGTACCGGCGCTTCCTCAGCCGTCACATCTCGTGGGTCCCGGTGTTCGCCGCCGTGGCCATCCTGATCATCATGATCGCGGGCTCGATGGCCTACTTCCCGAACTTCCAGCTGCCGCGCATCATGTCGTCGATCCTGCTCGACAACGCGTACCTCCTGGTCCTCGCCGTGGGCATGACCTTCGTCATCCTCACCGGGGGCATCGACCTGTCGGTCGGCGCGGTCATGGCGTTCACCGGCATCCTGTGCGCCAAGCTCCTCGGTGACGGGGTCCCGGTGGCCGTGGCGGTCCCCGCGATGGTGCTCATCGGCGCGGCGATCGGCCTCTTGATCGGCGTGCTCGTGCAGTTCTTCGACGTGCAACCGTTCATCGCCTCGCTGATCGGCATGTTCCTCGCCCGCGGACTCGCGTTCGTGGTGAGCCTCGAGTCGATCAAGGTCGAGAACGACGGCATCCTGTGGCTGCAGTCCACGCGGTTCTCGTTCGCCGGCTGGTACATCACCCCCACGGGCATCATCGCCCTGCTGACCGTCGCGATCGCGGCCTTCGTGCTCCGCTACACGCGCTTCGGTCGCACGGTCTACGCGGTCGGCGGCAACGAGCAGTCGGCCCGGCTCATGGGTCTGCCGGTCGTGCGGACGAAACTGTCGGTCTACGTCATCAGCGGGGTGTGCGCGGGCCTCGCGGGCATCGTCCTGACGGCGTACTCCGGTGCCGGGTACCCCCTCAACGGCGTGGGGACCGAGCTCGACACGATCGCCGCGGTCGTCATCGGGGGGACGCTCCTCACCGGCGGCAGCGGGTTCGTGATCGGCTCGATGATCGGCGTGTTCGTGTACGGCCTCATCCGCACGATCATCTCGTTCTCGGGCGCCGAGCAGTCCTGGACGCGCATCACCGTCGGCGCGCTCCTGCTGCTGTTCGTGGTGGTACAGCGCATCATCGTGTCGCGCTCCGCGCTCAGCCGGTGATGCTCCCGCGCCGTGTTAGCGATCACCGCTACACGCGGGCATGATTGACCCCATGTCCACCGTCGCTCCGCCCCTCCTCGAGGTGCGCGGAGCGACGGTGCGTTTCGGCGTCGAATCGGCGCTGTCCGACGTGGACTTCCGCCTCCTCCCTGGCGAGGTGCACTCGCTCATGGGCGAGAACGGCGCCGGCAAGTCCACGCTGATCAAGGCGATCACCGGTGCACTCCGTCTCGACTCCGGGTTGATCGAGCTCGACGGCCGGGAGGTGCGGTTCTCCTCTCCGGCGGATGCGCAGGCGGTCGGCATCTCGACCGTCTATCAGGAGATCGACCTCCTGCCCAACCTCACGGTGGCCGAGAACATCTCGCTCGGCCGTGAGCCGCGTCGCTGGGGCGTCATCGACCACCGCGCGATGCGCGAGCGCGCCGTCGAGGCGCTGACGTCGCTCGGCGTGGACGTCGACCCGTCCTCGGTGCTGTCGTCGCATCCCCTCGCGGTGCAGCAGCTGGTCGCGATCGCGCGGGCGGTCTCGACCGAGGTCAAGGTGCTCGTGCTCGACGAGCCCACGTCGAGCCTGGATGCCGACGAGGTCGCCGAACTGTTCCGCGTCATCCGCGACCTCAAGGCGCAGGGCATCGCGATCGTCTTCGTCTCGCACTTCCTCGATCAGGTGTACGAGATCTGCGACCGCGTCACGGTGCTGCGCGGCGGACGCCTGGTCGGCGAGTACGGCACGCGTGAGCTGCTGCGCATCGATCTCGTCGAGAAGATGCTCGGCGCGACCGCCGAGGTCCTCGCACCGCTCGGTCAGCGCGAGATCGAGACCACCGAGGGCCCGTCGGTGCTGAGCGCCCGGGGCTTGGCATCCGGGGCCCGTCTTCGCGAGGCCGATGTCGACATCGCCGAGGGAGAGGTGATCGGGGTCGCGGGGCTTCTGGGATCCGGCCGCAGCGAACTCGCGCGCTCGCTCACGGGTGTCGACCGCCCCGACGGCGGCGAGCTGCGCATCGACGGCGAGCCCGTCCGCCTGTCGTCGCCGCGCGAGGCGATCCGCCGCCGCGTCGCCTACTCGTCGGAGAACCGGCGCACCGAGGGGGTCATCGGCGACCTCAGCGTCCTCGACAACATCACCCTGGCGCTGCAGGCGCAGCGCGGGATCTTCCACCGGCTCACCAACGCGCGGCGCCGCGAGCTCGCGATGAGCTGGGTCGAGGCGCTGCACATCCGGCCCGCCGACATCGACCGTCCCGTCCGCACGCTCTCGGGCGGCAACCAGCAGAAGGTGCTCCTCGCGCGTCTGCTCGCGCTGTCGCCACGGCTCATCGTGCTCGACGAACCCACCCGCGGCATCGACGTCGGGGCGAAGGCCGAGATCCAGCGGCTGGTGGGAGAGCTCAGCGACAACGGGCTCTCGATCGTCTACATCTCGGCCGAGCTCGACGAGGTGCTGCGCGTCGCTCATCTGGTCGCGGTGATGCGCGACGGCGTCCTCGCGCAGATCGTGCCGGCTGCCGACCTCACCTCCGACGCGCTGCTCGCGCTCGTGGCCGGTCATACGAGCGGAGACGAGGGCGGCGTTGGCTGAAGACAAGGCCTCGCGGACCGCCAACATCTTCGATGTCGCCCGCCTCGCCGGGGTGTCGCACCAGACCGTCTCGCGCGTGCTCAACAACATGCCGAACGTGCGCCCCGCGACCCGCGCGCGCGTCGAGCAGGCGATCGCGCAGCTGCGCTACAGCCCGTCACCCGCCGCCCGTGCGCTGGTCACCCGCCGCACCCGCACGATCGGCCTGGTCACCCCGGGCACCGTCGACTACGGCCCGACCTCGATCGCCACGAACTTCAACTTCGCCGCGCGCGCGGCCCGGTACAACGTCGACGCGATCAGCTCGCCGCAGAGCGACGTCGCCCCGGTTCGTGCGGCCATCGACGGCCTGCTGAAGCAGCGCGTGGATGCCATCGTCCTCGTCGTCGTCGACACGGAGGTGCTCGCGGCGGTCCAGGCGCTCGACATCGACGTCCCGATCGTGGCGGCGGCGGCCAGTGCCCGTCCTCACCCTCGCCTCGTGGCGATCGATCAGTACCGCGGGGCGCGCAGCGCCGTTCGGCACCTGCTCGAGGCGGGATATGACACCGTGCGCCACATCGCCGGCCCTGCGCGGAACCCCGACGCCGTCGAGCGCATCCGTGGGTGGCGCGAAGAGATCGCGACCGCTCGCGCGCAGTCGACGCCGGCCGTGCACGGCGACTGGTCGGCGGCGAGTGGATACCGCATCGCGTCCGAGGCCGATCTGTCGCCGGGCGAGGGCATCTTCGTCGCCAACGACCACATGGCGATCGGCGTGCTCTCGGCGCTGCGCGAGCGCGGGCTGCGCGTGCCCGAGGACATCGGGGTGGTGGGCTTCGACGATGTGCCCGAGGCCGCTTTCGTCTACCCCTCACTGGCCACGGTGCGACAGGACTTCGCCGCCCTCGGCGAGATCCTCATGCAGAAGGTGCTTCTGCTCGTCGAGGAACCCGACACGGTGACCGAGAGCACACCCCTGCCGACGCGGCTCGTCGTACGGTCGTCGGCGCCGCTCGCGCGCTGAGGTGCGCCGTTCGCTCGCGTGCTTGTTCGCGGGCGTCGGGCGTGTGCCGACCGCCCTTAGCGTCCCCGCCCCCGCCGCCGCCCCCGCGCCCCTCCCCGGTGCCGCCGCCCGCGCGGCGCATAAACGCGATCCACTCGCATAAACGCGGTGTGCACGTGTTTCTGTGCGCGAATAGCGTTTATGCGTCCACCCGACGGCGCCGACGCCGCCGCCCCGCCCCGCCCCTCGCCCTGCCCGACGCGGAAAGGGCCCCGGATGCCATGGCATCCGGGGCCCATGTCGAGCGAGACGTTCAGCCCAGCAGCGGCACCGCGCCCACCAGCACGCCGACGGCGAGCATCACGAGCGACACGATCGTCGCGCGCCACAGCACCTTCTTGTGGTGGTCGCCGAGGTTGACGCCCGCGAGCGAGACGAGCAGCAGGATCGCGGGGACCAGCGGGCTCTGCAGGTGCACGGGCTGGCCCGTGATCGACGCGCGGGCCATCTCGACCGGGGCGATGCCGTAGTTCGCGGCGCTCTCGGCGAGCACGGGCAGGATGCCGAAGTAGAACGCGTCGTTCGACATGAAGAACGTGAACGGGATCGACAGGATGCCGGTGATCACGGCGAGGAAGGGCCCCATCGACGACGGGATCACCTCGGTGATCCACGACGCCATCGCGGTCACCATGCCGGTGCCGTTCAGCACGCCCACGAGGACGCCGGCCGCGAGCACCATCGACACGACACCGACGATGCTGGGCGCGTGAGCGACGATCTCGTCGGCCTGTCCGCGCAGCTTCGGGAAGTTCACGATGAGGGCGAGCGCCGCGCCGACCATGAACACGAACGCGAGCGGGAAGATGTCCATCACCAGCAGCACCATGACGGCGACGGTCAGCGCGAGGTTGAACCAGATGAGCTTCGGGCGGAGCGTCGCGCGGTTCGGGTCGAGCATCGTGTCGGCCATCGCGGTGTCGGCCGTGTCGACCAGCTGGGTCGCGGCGACGGCGTCGCGGCCGCCGCGGACGGTGACGATGTTCCCGGTGCGCAGCGAGGCGGCAGCCCCGGGCTTGGGCTCCGCGCCGCGCACCAGCGCCGGACCGCCGAGACGACCGAAGACCCCGGGGGTGTCGAGCTTCGAGGTGTCGACGACGCCCGCGAGGCGCTTGCGCTCGGCGAGGCCCAGGAACCACGCGAAGGCAAGAGAGACGACGAGGCCCGCGGCGAGCGAGGGGATCATCGGCACGAAGACGTCGGTCGGCTGGAGGCCCAGTGCGGTCGCCGCGCGGACGGTCGGACCGCCCCACGGGACGATGTTCATCGTGCCGTTCATCAGGCCCGCGACACAGGTGAGCACGACGGGGCTCATCCCCAGGCGCAGGTAGAGCGGCAGCATCGCCGAGGTCGTGATGATGAAGGTGGTCGAGCCGTCGCCGTCGAGCGAGACGGCGCCGGCGAGGATCGCCGTGCCAAGCACGATCTTGGCCGGGTCGTCGCCCAGCACGCGCGTGATCACGCGGATCAGCGGGTCGAACAGGCCGACATCGATCATGATGCCGAAGTACATGATCGCGAACATCAGCAGGGCCGCCGTGGGCGCCATCTTGCTGATCGCGTCGATCACCATGTCGCCGAGACCGAGGCCGGCGCCGGCGATCAGGCCGAAGATCGTGGGCACCACGATGAGGGCGACCATGGGGGTCAGGCGCCGCGTCATGATCAGCGCCATGAACGACAGGACCATGAGGAAGCCGAGGGCGACGAGCACGCCGTCGGCGGGCGTGTAGGCCACCGCGTACTCTTCGGCTTCGGACGCAAGGATCAGGGGGGTCATCGCGACTCCTTCGTCGGGACGGGCGCGTCTCTCGCGCTCTCGATGCGGCGACCCTACGGATGCCGAGACCTCGACCGCGCGCTTGCTCGCATTGCGCGGGGTTATGCGCGTACCGTGTGTTCTGCGCATTTCGCGCACGCCGTCGCGGTCGCTGCCGCGCGCGACGATGTCGAGCCCGGAGGTTCCCATGCGGTTCGCCACCCGGATGCTCGTCGTGCAGATCGCGACCCAGATCGCCGTCGTCGCGGTGTGCACCGCGGTGTTCGCCTGGCTCGGCGTGCAGCAGCTCAAGGCCGAGGCCGATTCATCGGCGCTGAACATCGCCCGCGCGGTCGCCGAAGCGCCCGAGGTGCGCGACCTCGTCGCGCAGTACTCGGCTGACCCCGGGACTCCGGATGCCGCCTCCCTGCGTGACGGCGCCCTCCAGCACTACGCCGCCGACGTCACCCAGCGCACGCGCGGCCTGTTCGTCGTGATCACCGACGATCACGGCATCCGTCTGGCCCACCCGGATCCGGACCGCCTCGGCCAGGTCGTCAGCACGAGCTTCGCGGACGCGCTCGCGGGCCGTGAGGTCGTCACATGGGAGACCGGAACGCTCGGGGAGTCCGCGCGCGCGAAAGTCCCCGTGTACGCGCCCGACGGGGGCGTGCCGGTCGGTGAGGTGAGCGTCGGCTTCGAACGCGCGAGCGTCTTCGACGATCTGCCCGCGCTCGTCGGCGGGATCGCCGTGGCCGTGGCGCTCGCCGTCGCGATCGGGGCGCTCGTCGCGCTGCTCATGCGCCGCCGGCTCGAGCGCCTCACCCTCGGCGTCCAGCCCGAAGAGCTGGTCGCCCTCGTCCAGACGCAGACCGCCGTGCTCGAGGGCGCCGATGAGGGCGTCCTCGCGATCGACGAGACGGGGGTCGTGCGCGTGTGCACCGCCACCGCCGAACGTCTTCTCGGGATCACGGATGCCGTCGGCCGCCCTCTCGCCGACCTCGATCTCCCGTCGGCCGTCGCCACCGCGCTGGCCGGCGACGGCGCGAGCACGGGGCTGCCCATCGGGGGCCGAGTCGTGTTCATCGACGTGCGTCCGGTGCGCCGCGGCGCTCGCGCGCTCGGCCGGGTCGCGGTGCTGCGCGACCGCACCGACGTGGCCGCGCTGTCGGGGAGGCTCGACAGCGTCCGCGCGATGGGAGACGCCCTGCGTGTGCAGCGGCACGAGAACGCGAACCGCCTGCACGCGGCGGTGGGCTTGCTCGACGCCGGCCGCGCCGACGAGGCTCGCGCATTCCTCGCGGATCTCGTCGATCGCGGCTCGGTGGACTGGGCCGTCCCGGGCATCGACCTCGTCGGCGACGCGATGCTCCAGTCGTTCCTCGGAGCGAAAGCGCTCGCCGCACGCGAGCGGGGAGTCGTGCTGCGCGTGTCCGACGACACCTACCTCCGCGGCACCGTCGACGACGTGGAAGACGTCGTGGCGGTGCTCGGCAACCTCGTCGACAACGCCGTGACCGCCACGGCATCCGGCCCCGAACCTCGAGAGGTCGAGGTCGCGGTGCTCGGCGACGGCGACGCGGTCGTGCTCACGGTGGCCGACACCGGGGGCGGGATCGCCGACGTCGACGCCGCCTTCGCCCCGCGCGAGCGCGACGACGACCCCTCGGCGGTCCACGGCCTCGGGATCGGTCTGCCGCTCTCGCGCGAGTTCGCGCGACGCCGGGGCGGCGACGTGTGGGTCGTCGATCCCGGTGGCGACGGGCACGGTGCCGTCGTGGCAGCCCGTCTGCCCGGAGTCCTTCGAGGAGAGAACGAATGACCGGTATCCGTGTCCTCGTCGTCGACGACGACTTCCGCGTCGCGGGACTGCACCGTGACGCGGTCGCCGCGCGCCCCGGCTTCGTCGCGCTCGAGCCCGCGCGCACGGTCGGCGAGGCCCGAGCCGCCCTCGCCGCGCACCGCCCGGATCTGCTCGTCGCCGACGTCTACCTGCCCGACGGTGACGGCATCGAGCTCGTCCGCTCGGCCGGGATCGACGCGTTCGTCCTCTCCGCGGCGACGGATGCCGAGACCGTCCGGCGTGCATTCACCGCCGGGGCGCTCGCCTACCTGGTGAAGCCCTTCGACACGCGCGTGCTCGCGGAGCGGCTCGACCGTTACGCGCGGTACCGCAACCTGCTGACCAGCTCGCGGCCCCTGTCGCAGGACGACATCGACCGCGCGGCATCCGTGATGCGCGGGGAGCGCGAGGGACCGTCGCTCGCGCGCTCGGCCACCGAGCAGACGGTGCTCGCCGCTCTCGGCGCGGACGAGGCCTCGGCGACCGAGGTGGCCGAGCGCATCGGCGTCTCGCGCGCGACCGCGCAACGACACCTGACCGCTCTCGCCGAACGGGGTCTCGTGCAGGTGAGCCTCCGGTACGGCTCGACGGGTCGTCCCGAGCACCGCTTCCGCGCCGGCGCCTGACCCGCGGAGGGAGGACGGTCACGGGTCGCGGTAAGCGGTGGCAGGGCTCGTCGAAGCCGTCTCCGGCAGGGGTGGCGTGAGGTGACTGAGCTTGTCAAAGCCACCGGGGTGCGACGGCCCCGGTCCCTTCGACAGGCTCAGGGACCTGCCTTCGACATGCTCAGGGACCCCGAGGATGTCACGCTTCCAGGACGACCCACCCGCGCGGCCCGAGCTCGACGCGCCCGTCCGTCGGCCACCCCTCGCCGGCCACGGGGGTCAGCCCGTCCGCGACCGGCAGCGACACCGGCTCGTCGCCGACGTTCAGCGCGACGACGACCGCGTCATCGCCGACCGCCGTCCGCAGGGCGAGAGCGGTATTGGCGACCTCGATCACGTCGGTATGCGCCCGCCACAGCCACGGCTTTCGGCGGCGCAGCGCGACGAGCGCGCGGTGGGCCTGCAGAATGCGCTCGTCGCCCTGCGCTTCCCCGGGGGTCGAGGGGAACGCGGGCCGCACCGCGTCGTCGCCCCCGACGCGTTCCTCCTTCACTCCCGTCCACCCGAACTCGTCGCCCGCGTACACCGACGGCGTCCCGGCGACCGTGAAGAGCACCGCGAGGGCATGCGGGACGAGGTCGCGCCCCACGGCTGAGGCGATCCGCGTCACATCGTGGTTCCCGACGAACGTCTGCGGCACGAAGGTCCGCAGCATCTCGTCGTGCCGCTCGATCGCGTGCCGCAGCTCGAAGAGGTTGCGGTCCGCGATGCCGTGCCAGATCCCCTGCCACAGCTCGTACTGCGTGAGCGAGTCCATCGTCGACTCCCGCACGATCGCCGGAGCGTCGCCGTGGATCACCTCGCCCAGGAACCACCCTTCCGGGAAGCGCTCCCGCACGCGGGGGAGCACCTCGGCCCAGAACGACGACGGCACCGCGTACGCGGCATCCAATCTCCAGCCGTCGATGCCCCGCTCGAGCCAGTGGCACATGACGTCGGCGACGAGGTCGACCACGGCGGGGGAGGAGTGATCCAGCGCGACGAGCGCGTCATGCCCCTCGAACACGTCGGCCTCGAACCGTCCGTCGATCCAACGCCCGCAGAACAGGCCCGGCCCGTTCTCGGTCAGGTCCCGGAAAGCCGCGTGACCGCGCCCCACATGGTTGAACACGCCGTCGAGCAGGATCCGGATGCCACGCTCCCGAGCCGCCGCGACGAGTCGGTCGAAGTCCCGGTCATCGCCCAGTCGCGGGTCGATGCGGAAGTGGTCGACCGTGTCGTAGCCGTGCGTCTCGGAGGCGAACACCGGTCCCAGCAACAGGCCGTTCAGCCCCAGCTCGATGACGTGGTCGAGCCACGGCTCGAGGCGGTCGAGGCGGTGCACCGGCGCGGCATCCGGACCCTCGTTCTCGCGGATCGGGGCGTCGACGAAGCCCAGCGGATAGACGTGCCACCAGATCACGTGTTCGGGCCACGAGGGCATCCGGTCTCCTCTCGATCGGGGTCGAGGTTCTCGACGCTATCCGGGGGGTCCGACACGGCGAGGGGGGCTTGCCCCTCACGCCCGCGCCCGGTCCTCGGGCAGGGCGAACGCCTCGAGATCGAGCGCGCGAGCGCGCGCCGACTCGACGGCGGCGGAGACGGCCCCGATCGACACGATGTCGGCCCCGAGCGTCGAGGCCACGATCCGCGGCGCCGGAAGGTGCAGCGAATCGGGGATCGCCTCGATCGCCGCGGCGATGATCGGTCCCGCACCGGCAGCGATCGCTCCGGACACCACCACGCGTTCCACGTCGAAGAGGCTGCCGAAGATCGCCGCCACTCCGGCGAGCGCCGGGCCGACCGCGCGTGCCGCGGCGAGGGCTCCGATATCGCCCGCGGCGGCGAGGTCGAGCACGGTCTTGGCATCGAGGCGCTCGGGATCGATCCCACGTAGCGCGCTGTCGACCGGAAGGGTTCCGGATGCCAGAGCCGCCCGCGCCGCATCCACGCACCGCGGTGCGAGGCCCCACGCGCTGCCGACGCCCTCGACCTGATCGAAGGCGACGGTCTCGCCCGCCCCTCCGTGCGCGCCGCGGAGCAGATGACCGTCGACGCTGATCCCCGCGCCGAACCGCTCGCCGGCGAGCAGCGCGACGAAGTCGTCGCAGCCCACCGCCGCGCCGTGCGTCCCTTCAGCCACCGCGGCGAGGGTGGCGTCGTTCTCGACGCGTACGACGGGCGCCCACGCCGCGAAGGTGTCGACGAAGTCGGGGTTCATGCGCGCCCAGAAGCCGTCGTGGTGGACGGGGGACCGCCCCGCCCGGTCGACCGGCGCGGGCACGCCGACACACAGCGCGACGAGGTCGTCGCGCGAGCGCCGCGCGCGCGTGAGGGCCGCGTCGACCGTCGCCTCGGCGGCGCGGCGGCGTCGCTCGGGCGAATCGAGTTCGGGGTCGACGGTGAGCCGCGAGGTCGCGAGGGTCGTGCCGCGGAGGTCGGCGACGGTCGCGGTGAGGTGACCGCGTCCCGCGTCGACCCCGACCACGAGCCCTGCGCCGGGTTGGAAGGCGAAGCGGCGCGCGGGGCGCCCCTTCGAGTACTCGCCGACCGCGCGGGCGTTGGGCATCTCCGCGAGGAGCCCGCGCGCGGTCAATTCGTCGAGCACGTCGATGGCCGTCGAGCGGGTCAGCCCGACCGCGGCGATCACGTCGCTGGCGGTGAAGGCGTCCTCGTCCCAGACGCGGGTCAGCACCGCGTCGAGGTTGTGGCGGCGCAGCGACGGCGTCGTCGTCATGGCATCCATCGGCTCTCTTGACCCCCCTGAGTTCTCCTGCAATACTGCCTGCACTACATTGATTTGGCGAGTAGATTTACTCACCGACACAACATATTCGCAGTGCAGCGGAGGAGGCAGCTGGTGTCGACGAAGACGAGGGCCGGGCGACGATGGGTCGCCGCGACCGCGGTGGGGGTGCTCGGGGCGGCGATGCTCGCGGGCTGCTCCGCCGACGGTCGCGAGACGATCCGCTTCACCTTCAGCAAGCGCGAGGCGCTGTCGTTCATGAACGACGTCGTTGCCGAGTACAACGCCTCGCAAGACCGGGTGCGCGTCGAGATGGACAGCTCCGGCGTCGACGTCGTGTCGGCCAGCTTCGTCCGCGGCAACCCGCCCGACATCATGCTCGCGAACTACAACTACGAGACCGCCCGCTTCGTCCAGCGGTGCGCGCTGAGCGACCTCTCGGGCACGACGGCCGCGAGCACGGTGCGCGACGACCTGCAGCCCCTCATGGACCAGTACGGCTCGTGCGAAGGGCGCACCAGCGCGCTGCCCTACTCGGTCATGGCGGCCTCGGTCATCTACAACAAGCAGATCTTCGACCAGTACGGACTCGAGGTTCCGACCACGTGGGACGAGCTGCTCCAGGTCTCCGAGACGCTGAAGGCCAATGGCGTGACGCCCTTCTACGGCACCTTCAAAGACGACTGGACTGTCGGACAGGGCTGGTACGACTACTCCGTCGGCGGATCGCTCGACGTCATCGACTTCTTCGACGCGCTCGCCGCCGAGGGCGACGAGGTCGGGCCGCAGTCGGCGGTGTCGTTCGCGAAGGACTTCAGCGAGCCGATGGACCGCATGCTCGAGCTCGCCCGGAATTACACGAACCCGGATGCCGAGAGTCGGGCCTACGGCGACGGCAACCTCGCGTTCGCCCAGGGGCAGGCGGCCATGTACCTGCAGGGCCCGTGGGCGCTCGGTGAGATCGCCAAGACCTCGCCCGACCTGCCCGTCGGCACCTTCCCGCTGCCCATGACCGATGACCCGGCAGACCTGAAGGTCCGCGTCAACATGGACCTCGCGGCCATCATCCCCGAAGCGTCCCGGCACAAGGATGCCGCGCGCGACTTCCTCGAGTACCTGTACCAGCCCGGGGTGATCGAGACGTACAACGAGTCGCAGCTCGGGTTCGCGCCGACGAAGGACGCCCCCTCGCCGAGCGACCCCCGGGTCGCGGGAATGGTTCCGTACTACGACGAGGGCCGCATCTACCAGGGCGCCTCGGTGCTCGTGCCCAAGACCATTCCGGTCTTCAACTACGCGCAGGCGATGCTGTTCGGTGCCTCCCCGCAGGCCACCCTGAACACCCTCGACCAGGACTGGTCGCGGCTCGCGTTCCGCCAGCCGCCGGCTTCGACGAACGACGCATCCGGCGAGGAGGCCGCGCGATGAGCACCACCACCACGATCGTGACCGGCGGGAAGGCGACCGCGCGTCGCAGCACCCGCCGGGTCGAGCCGATCTACTACTTCTTCCTGTTGCCGACGCTCGTGCTGTTCACGCTGGCGATCACGGTGCCCGGGATCATCGGCATCTTCTTCAGCTTCACCGACTCAATCGGTCTGGGGGAGTGGAACTTCACCGGCCTGACGAACTACATCGCCATCTTCAGCGACCCGGCGATCCTGCAGAGCTACCTCTTCACCTTCGGGTTCTCGGTCGCCACGGTCATCGTCGTCAACGTCGCGGCGTTCCTTCTCGCGGTGGGCCTCACCGCGCAGATCCGCTTCAAGAAGGCGCTGCGCACGGTCTTCGTCATCCCGATGGTGATCTCGGGCATCATCATCGCCTACGTCTTCAACTTCCTCTTCAGCAACTCCGTCCCGCAGGCCGGAGCCTCGCTCGGCATCCCGTGGCTCGAGACGAGCCTGCTCGCCAACCCCGATCTGGCGTGGGTCGCGATCGTCATCGTCACCGCGTGGCAGGCGATCCCCGGCACGCTGCTGATCTACATCGCGGGGCTGCTGTCGGTGCCCGGCGACGTCTACGAGGCCGCCGGCCTCGACGGGGCGAGCAAGACCCAGCAGCTCCTTCGCATCACGCTGCCGCTCGTGGCCGGATACGTCGTCATCAACGTCATCCTGGGCTTCAAGGGCTTCCTCAATGCCTACGACATCATCGTCGGTCTCACCGGCGGAGGCCCGGGTACCGCGACGCGCAGTGTCGCGATGTCGATCATCCTCGGCTTCAACGGTGGCGATTACGCCTACCAGATGGCCAACGCGGCGCTCTTCTTCGTCGTGGCCGTCGTCATCTCGCTCCTCCAGCTCTCCCTGACCCGGGGAAGGAACACCCTGTCATGACCGCTCTCAACCAGCCCGCGCTCGCGTTCGAGCAGGCCGAGATCACCGTCCCCGCGAAGCAGCGGTCCCGTCCCCGCATCCGCCGTGTCGGCGCCGAGCGCATCAACTGGTCGGCGACGACCATCCTCGTGCTCTGCTCGCTGACCGTGCTGCTGCCGCTGTACGTGACCATCTCGATGGCGCTGAAGAGCGGGACGCAGGTCGTCGACGGAAACGCCTTCTCGTTCCCCTCGCCGATCAGCTTCGACGGCTTCGTACAGGCGTGGACACTGACGAAGTTCCCCGTCGGTCTCGCCGTCTCCCTCCTGGTCACCGCCGGCACGGTCGCGGCGACGATCATCCTCGCGGCCTTCGCCTCGTACGCGATCGCCCGCAACTGGGATCGCAAGCTCTTCCGGTACTCGTTCTTCTACCTGCTCGCGGCGATGTTCATCCCGTTCCCGGTCGTCGCGCTCCCGCAGATCCAGCTCACCGGCCGGGTCGGTCTCGACAACCCGGTCGGCGTGATCATCCTCGCCACGATGTTCCAGCTGAGCTTCAGCGTGCTGCTGTTCACGGCGTTCCTGCGCTCGATCCCGCTGGAGCTCGAGGAGAGCGCGCGCATCGACGGCGCGACGACGTGGCAGACGTTCTGGCGGCTGATCTTCCCGCTGCTCGCCCCGATGAGCGCCACCGTCGGCATCTTCGCGTTCCTGTACGCGTGGAACGACTTCATGATGCCCTCGCTCATCATCAGCGATCCGGCCTTGCAGACGCTGCCCGTGCGCCAGAACCTGTTCCAGACGCAGTTCAGCAACAACTACAACGTCGCCTTCGCCTCCTACCTCATGGCCATGGCCCCCGCGATCGTCGCCTATCTCTTCACCCAGCGATGGGTGATGGCCGGCGTCACGCAGGGCGCCGTCAAGGGCTGATCGTCCCTCCACCCCGAAAGGAACCCCGCACGTGACTACCACCGCCCCCTCGGTGCAGACCCGCGAACTCTCCGACGCCCCCGACTGGTGGCGCCAGGCCGTGGTGTACCAGGTGTACCCGCGCAGCTTCGCCGACACCGACGGCGACGGCCTCGGCGACATCAAGGGCATCACCTCGCGCGTCCCGTACCTCGCGGAACTGGGGGTGGATGCCGTCTGGCTGAGCCCCTTCTACCCCTCGGCGCTCGCCGACGGAGGGTACGACGTCGCCGACTACCGCGACGTCGACCCGAAGCTCGGCACCCTGGCCGACATGGACGAGCTCATCGAGCGGCTCCACGCCCATGGCATCCGTGTCGTCGTCGACATCGTGCCGAACCACACCTCGAACGACCACGCCTGGTTCCAGGAGGCGCTGGCCGCAGGCCGCGGGTCGGCCGCGCGCGAGCGGTACATCTTCCGCGAGGGCACCGGGATCGACGGCTCCGAGCCGCCCACCGACTGGCTCTCGGTGTTCGGCGGTTCGGCGTGGGAGCGCGTCGAAGACGGCCAGTGGTACTTCCACAACTTCGACGTGTCGCAGCCCGACCTGAACTGGTCCAACCCCGAAGTGCGCGCCGACTTCGTGAAGACCCTGCGCTTCTGGAGCGACCGCGGCGTCGACGGCTTCCGCATCGACGTCGCGCACATGCTGACGAAGGACCTCAGCGAGCCGCTGCCCTCGCGGGCCGAGCTCGAGGCGCTGCCCTTCGACGGCAAGCACCCCCTGATCGACCGTGACGACGTGCACGAGGTCTACGCCGAGTGGCGTGCGGTGTTCAACGAGTACGACCCGCCGCGCACCGCCGTCGCCGAGGCGTGGGTCCACCCCTCCCGCGTGCCGCTGTACGCGAGCATCGAGAGCTTGGGTCAGGCTTTCAACTTCGATCTGCTCGAGGCCGATTTCGATGCGGGGCAGTTCCGCCGCATCGTCGCCGACAACCTCGCGCTCGCCGCGCAGTCGGGTTCGTCGACGACGTGGGTGTTGTCTAACCACGACGTCGTCCGTCACGCCACCCGGTACGGGCTCCCGGATGCCGAGCGCGGAGCCGACGGTCGCCCCACGCTCAAGCACGGCAACGAATGGCTGCTCTCGGGCGGCCAGTCGCCCGCCCTCGACGCCGCGCGCGGCGAGCGCCGGGCCCGCGCCGCCGCGACGTTCGTGCTGGGCCTCCCGGGATCCGCGTACCTGTACCAGGGCGAGGAACTGGGGCTGCACGAGGTGGCCGACATCCCCGACGCCGACCGGCAGGATCCGACGTTCTTCCGCAGCCCAGGGATCGACCAGGGTCGGGACGGATGCCGCGTGCCCCTGCCGTGGACCGCGGACGGCCCCGCGTTCGGCTTCGGCTCGACCGGTGCGCACCTCCCGCAGCCGGAGTGGTTCGGTACCTACGCGGTCGATCTGCAGGATGGCGACCCCGCCTCGACGCTGTCGCTCTACCGCCGCGCGCTCGACCTGCGCCACGAGCTGCAGACCGACGAGCAGTTGGAGTGGATCGACACGGGCCGCGATGACGTGGTGGCCTTCGAGCGTCCGAACGGCTGGACCGTCGTGACGAACTTCGGCACCGAGCCGGCCGCGCTCCCCGCGGGCGAGGTGCTTCTGTCGAGCACCGCGCTCGAGGGCGACACGCTCCCCGCCGAGACGACGGTCTGGCTCCGCCGCGCCTGACCCACCGCCCGCGGGAGCCCCGCACCCCTTTCCGGGCGCGGGGCTCTCTCGCGCGCCACTCTCGTCGACTGTCCAAGACACGCCGTAACTCCCCGCGCGGTTACGGCGTTTCTCGGACACTCAACCGCGATCCGTGCGCACCCACGCCTCACCCCGGCGCTCGATCGCGCCGGCCGCGGCAAACGCGTCGAGCCACCCGCCCATCGGCCACTCGCCCCACCGCTCATGGAACCTTGCGCCGTTGCGCAGGATGTCGTCGAGATGCTGCCACGGGGGAGAGGACACCGGATGCCACTGGTGGAACGCATCCGCCCCACCGATCCAGCGCATCTCGACGCCTCGCTCGCGCGCCGTCCACGCGAGGTCGGTGTCCTCGGCGCCATACCCCTCGTAGCCGGGGTGGAACCCGCCGATCCGCCGCCAGGTCGCGGGCGTCACCGCGAACGACAGTGACCAGAACAGGTCGTACTCGGCGGCGGTCGCGGTGCGCGCCTGACCGAGAGGAAGCGCCGGTCGCGCGCGGTGCGGGCGCCGGAGAAACGGCAGGTCGGAGGCGCTTCCCGGGCGCTGGACGCTCGTGAGATAGGTCACCGGGCCCGCCAGGAGAGCGGCTGGATCCGTCCGCGCCGCCGCCCGGTACGCGGGCAGCAGCTCCGGACCCGGCAGGCAGTCCACGTCGAGGAAGACGAGCAGCTCGGCTCCCGCGTCGATCGCCCGCTCGGCGGCACGGTTCCGTCCCTCGCCGACCCTGATTCCTCGGGGTCCGGGCGGCACGTGCAGCGTGTGGGTCCCGACATCCCGGATGCCATCCGGCAACGTCTCGTCGAGCCAGGCCTCCACCCGCACGATGTCGTTCGACACCTCGGCGAGCACTCGCCGTTGACGCTCGAGATGCTCGCGCCTGGCTGCGGAGGCGACCGTGATCACGGCGGTCCTCACGGCAGCATCCCCTCGATCGCCGCAGCCATCCGCGTCGCGGCCCCCGAGACCTGCCAGCGCGTCCAATCGGGGTCGTCGTCTCCGGCTCGCTCGATGACCGAGGCCAGTTCAGCGGCCGAAGCGGCGGAGTCCGCCGTTCGCGCGAGTCCCCACCTCTCGAGAGCGTCCGCGGTGGCCCGCTGTTCGTCGAAAGGTCGGTCCTGGGCGATCACCACGGCTCGAGCCCCGGATGCCGCGAGGTCCGCGACACTGTTCTGCCCGGCCGCGCTCACGACCACCGTGCTCCGACAGAGCAGCGGCCACGGATCGTCGACGCGGGCGTGGTCCTCGTGTCCTATGGAGCGGACATCCCATCCGCCGGCCGAGAGTCGGGTGGTGAGCTCGGTGTGGACGGCGGGGTCGAGGATGTGTCCGAGCAGAAGAACCGCCCGTGGCTCGCGGGCGTTCTCGCGTGTGCGTGCGTCGAACCGCGAGATCCCCCCGGTCCAGACGACGCGATCGGCATGCGCCGTGAGGCCGGGGGTCGGCACCGCGCCGTGCGGCCACGGCGCCACGATGCGATCCGCCAGTCGGTAGGCGAGGGCATGCGGAGCGTCGGTCCGCGCGCCCGGCTGGGTCACCGCGACGGTGCGCAGGCCCAGGAGGCGAGCGAGAGCGACGACCTCGGCACTCACGTCGACGACGAAGGCCCCGAGGTGTCGCTCGGCGGCGACGCGGGCGATCGTCGCAAGTCGGGCGCGATGTCCGGGATGATCGTGCGGGGCCCAGTGCAGCGCCCCTCGTGCCGTCGGATCGGCGCTGCGTGGATCGAGGACGGTACCGTCCGCGGTCTCGACGGCATCGGCATCCGGGGGTAACTCCACCCATTCGACCGCGGGGTCGAGTCCGGCGGGCCGCGTCGACGACGAGAACGCCATGACCGGAACCCGCAGGTGGGGCTGTACGGCGAGGAATCGAGCGACGTGCCCGAAGCCGTGGTGGTGGACGTACCAGCCGATCACCACGACACCGCCGGCGCGCGTCGTGCGGCGACGGGCTGAGCGGTGTGCGACAGCACGCGCTCCACTTCCCGGTAGCGCTGCGCGAGAGAGTGCTGCCGCACCGCGGCCCGCCGCGTCCACACCCGGGTCAGGGGCTCGCGCGCGCCCCGGGCGGCGAGCTCGGCCGCGGCCTTCCCGAGCGCGACGACGTCGCCGGGTATGACGGTCGCCGATCCCGGCATCCCCGCGAGCACCTCCGACACCCCGCCGATGTCGAACGCGGCGACGGGGGTGCCGGTGGCCAGCGCTTCGGCGATGACCAACCCGAACGGCTCTTCCCACATCGGCGTCACGAGGGCGACCGCCGACGATCCGACCAGACGGCACAGCTCGGGCTGCCGCAGCGGTCCGACGTAGCGCGCGTGCGGTCCGAGCCGGGGCACGACCTCCTGCTCGAAATAGTCGACGTCGCCGATCCGCCCGGCCAGCACGAGGTGAGCGCCGACGGCGCGCGCCGCCTCGATCGCCAGGTGAGGGGCCTTTTCCGGCACCACACGACCCGACCACACCCACGACGTTCCGCCCTCGCCGCGGGTCCACTGGTCGGTGTCGATGCCGTTCGGGAAGACGAACGCGTCGACCCCCTCCACCGACCACGCGCGTGCGGTCGCCTGGCTGACGGCGACGAAGCGGTGAGCGCTGTCACGCACCTGCTCGGCCGCTTCGAGCAGCGGTTCGAGGGGAGGGGTGTGCAGGGTCGTGACGACCGGGATCTCGGCCTCTCGGCTCCACCGGATCGGCGCCGGATGAAGGCTGTGGTTGTCGACGACGTCGTAGAGGTGGCGGTCGGCGATCAGCCGATCGCGCGCGGCCTCGAAGGCCGCGTCGACGGCCCCGGCGTACCCGAGGGGATAGTCCGTGTCCGACGACTCCTCGGGGCGCGTCCACGCGGGCGTCGGCAAGCGGAACTCGGGCACGTCGCCGAGGTAGTCCGATCCGTCCGCCGCGCACAGCGTGACGTCGTGGCCGCGCGCTTGCAACCACCGCACCCGGTCCCAGACGCACGCCTCCAGCCCTCCGGCGTGGGGCTGGCGCAGCGGATAGCGCGACGGCGCGACGACGAGGACGCGCAGCGGACGCGACGCGCGGCTCATGCGGCATCCGTCGTCTGGAGAGCCCGGCGGTAGATCTCGAGGTGTGCGGCGCGTATCCGGTCACGCTCGGCGGATCGCTCGCGACGTCGCCGAGCGACCTCCTCGGCGCGCCGCTGCGATCCGGATGTCGACCACGCCGGTGCCGTGGCATCCGTGATCGCCCGCGCGAGCGAGTTCGGGTCCCCCACGGCGAAGGCGTGGAAGTCCTCGGGATGCTGCGCCGCGATGTGCCCCACGAGCGTGCCGATCACCGGCACCGCGAGGTCGAAGCAGAGCTCTGCCCACCCCGATTGCGTGCCGTGCCGGTACGGCAGCAGACACGCGTCGAGGTCGGCGAGCCAGCTCGCCAGCTCGTCGTCGTCGAGACGGTCGCCGCGCTCCAACGTCACGCCGTCCGCCTCCGCGGCGAGTCGGTCGATGGATGCCGCCGCCTCCGCGTCGCGGACGCGCTCGTTCACCCGTACCACGGCCTCGACGCGCGCGCCTTCGGCGCGGAGGTCGGCGATCGCCCGCACCAGAGTCGCCACGGTGCCCACCCCGTCGATGTTCGGTCGCAGGTCGCGCAGGTGCACGCCCACCCGGGTCGTCGCGTGGGGCGTACCGATGGGCGGGTCCTCCGCGCCGAGCAGCGTCGGGTGCGGCACGACGGTCGTCGACCGGCCGTACACGCGGCGCACCTCGGCGTCGGCGCATTCGGTCAAGGTGATCAGCTGGTCCGCCGCGGCCGTCAGGACGGCGAGCGACGCACGGTGGGCGTCCTGCGATTCGAGCTGCGGGTTCTCCAGGTCGTGGACCGTGTATATGAGCGGACGCCGAGTGCGCCGCAGCGCGGCCACGGTCTCTGCGAGATCGTCCGGGCTGTACGACTCGATCCCGAAGTGCAGGTGCACGAGGTCGAATTCCGCCGCGTGTGCTTCCAGCCAGGCCGGGAGCAGGATCTGCGGCGGCCACCACTGGCCCTCGGGCGAACCGGGGACCGCGGGGTCGCTGAGCAGGGTCACCGCGTGGCGGTCCGTGACGGCGTCCACGTACGGATGCGACGACGGCACGGCGGCCACCCGGATCGGGGGGATGGTGGGGGCGTCGATTCTTTTTCCTCCTCGTGCAGCGGCTTCGTCGGTGCGCGTACCGCATCGACGGAGACATCGCAATGCAACGGGGCGGTTGGGACGACGACGGCACCGACGGATACGTTCACAGCATGAGCGGCGACGAGGGTGGCAAGACGAGCCTTGCGGACCACGGCGGGACGGTGATAGCGCGCCGTCGCCACTACGCGGAGTTCTTCGGCGAGGCCCCGCTTCCCGCCCGCTTCGGCGTGGTCGTCGGCAACTGCCAGGCCGAGTCCCTGCGTCTCGTGATCGCCTCCGACGCGCTCCCCACCATCCGGGTTCCGGCCGTGCACGAGCTCACCAAAACCGACGCCGTGCGCCTGCATGACGTGCTCGCGCGGGCCTCGTTCCTCGTCGCACAGCCGGTCCGTGACGATTACCGGGGCCTCCCGCTCGGCACCGCGCAGCTGCGGGCGTCCCTCCCGAGCGGTGCCCGCGTGGTCCTCGTCCCCTCGATCCGTTACGCCGGTCTGCACCCGTTCCAGGTCGTGCTGCGCCTCCCCGGTTTCGAGCCCGATCCGCCGCTGGTCGCCTACCACGACGTGCGCCTGCTGGCCGAGGCCGCGGGCCTTCCGGTCGAGCGAGAGCTGCCGGCGGAGTCGGTGCGCGAGGTGGCGGCGGAGTCCGTCGCCGAGCTGCGCCGGCGAGAGGATCTCGGGCTCGACGTCTCGGCATCCGATCTGTTCACCCCCGTCGTCGCCGACCTCGCCCGCACGGTCAACCACCCCGGGAACGCCGTGTTCGTCCCCCTGGGCGAGCGGGTGGTCGAGGCCCTCGGCGCGCCCGGGCGAGCGGTCGATCCCGGCCGCCCGATCCTCGCGGGAGTGCGCGCGCCGCTCGAGGAGTGGGTCGTCGACGCCTGGAACCTGGATGCCGAGCCCCAGCCCGACTGGGTCGTCGAGGGCGAGATCCTTCCCGCCGCGACCGTGTCCGAGGCCCACCGTGCCTGGTACGCCGAGCGTCCCGACTTCGTCGCCGCAGCCGTCACGCGTATCGCCTCCCTGCTGCACCGGTGGCGGGCAGCGTGACGGCCCCGATCCTTCTTGTCCACCCCGGTCCCCACGGGGTCGCGGTGTTCGGGCGCGAACTCGCGGACGCGCTGACGGATCTCGGGGCCGATCCTCGGGTGATCGACCCGGCGGAGATTTCATCGCTCACCCCGGGAACCCCTGTCCACGCGCAGATCACCGACCGGCTGTGGGGAACGTCGCCCGAGGACGCGACCGAGTACGTCCTGGCTCTGGCCGCCCGTCATCCGCTGACCGTGACCCTGCACGACGTCCCGCAAGCCTCCGATGGAGAGCGCAACCGGCCCCGCCGACGAGCGTTCTACACGGCGGTCGCTCGAGCGGCACGCGCGATTGCCGTCAACAGCGAGCATGAGCGCGCGCTGCTCGATGAAGAGGGCGTGTGGAGCGGGCCCGTCGCCGTGGTGCCGCTTCCCGTCACCGCGCACACGCTGTCGACCCGTCCCCGACTCGACGACGCCGTGGGCGTTCTGGGCTACTTCTACCCGGGGAAGGGACACGACGAAGCGCTCGCCGCGACCGTCGCGGCCGGACTGCCCCGGCTTCGCGTGCTCGGGCGCGCGTCGGACGGTCACGCTGATGAACTCGACGCCTTCGTCCGGCGCGCCCGCGGTCTCGGGGTGACGACCGAGGTCACGGGCTGGCTCGACGACGCCGAGATGGCGGTGCAGGCACGCACGGTCGCGGTTCCGGTGATCGCCCATCGGCACGTCTCGGCGTCCGGGTCGCTGGCGTCGTGGATCGGCTGGGGCCGTCGACCCGTCGCGGTCCGCAACCGCTACGTCGACGAGATGTCTGCCCTGCGTCCGGGCACACTGCGCTCCGTCGAACCGGAGGCCCTGCCGGCTGCGATTCGTGAGGCTGTCGACGACCCGTCCTCGACCTGGCACGGCGTCGACCCCATCCCGTTCGATCGGGCCGAAGCCGCTCGCGCGTACCTCCGGTGGTGGGCCGAGGTGCTCTCATGAGCGCACCCGGGTGGGTGGTCGGCAACCGGTGGGACGACGTCGCGGACGCGCCGTCACGCCTCGCGCGGGTGAGCGTCATCGTGACGCACTACGACCAGCAGGCCGAGCTCGACCGGACGCTCCTCGCGCTGTCGCGCCAGGACTATCCCGCGCATCTCGTCGAGATCGTCGTCGCCGACGACGGCTCTCCCTCCGCGCCGATCGTGCCCCCGGGAGTCCGGGTCGTGAGTCAGCCGGACCTCGGGTTCCGGGCCGCCGCCGCGCGGAACAGGGGAGTCGCCGCGAGTACGGGAGAGATCCTGTGCTTCCTCGACGCCGACACGGCGCCCGAGCCGGGGTACGTCCGAGCGATGACGCGCCTGCCCGCGCTCCTGCCCGAGGCGGTCACGGTGGGGCGACGCCGGCACGCCGCCCTCGCGGGGGTGGACCCCTCTGCGCCGATCGCCGAGATCGCCCCGACCGTCGAGCTGCCCGAGCCGCAGTGGCTTCTCGACGCTTACGCCCGCACCGAGAACCTCCGGCTCTCCGACGACCGCAGCTACCGGTACATCATCGGTGCCGTGATGGCCTGCTCACGCGCGATGTTCGACGACGTCGGAGGATTCGACGAGAGCTTCTCGTCATACGGCGGCGAGGACTGGGAATGGGCCCACCGCGCGTGGCAGGCCGGCGCCGTCTTCGCGCACATTCCGGATGCCGTCGCCTGGCATGACGGACCTGAGTGGGCCGAACGACCGGGCGTCGATCGCGCCCGCGAGGGCAATGCGCAGACACTCACGCTCGCCGACCTGATCCCCGTCGACGGATCCTCCGGTCGCGGCCTGCTGCCCAGAACCCCCGACCTCGCCATCCACCTGGACGGAGAGTTCGCGCCGGCGGCGACCTTCCTGTGCGTCGACTCGGTCCTCGAAGCGTTCCCTCGTGCAACGGTGATCCTGGATGCCACCCCCACCGTGCCAGTCCTGACGACCGACCCGCGGCTCGTGGTGGGGAACATCCCCGACGCTCGCGTGGTGCTCCGGCTGACGCAGCCCGTCGTCGTTCTCGACGCCGACGAACTGCGCGAGCGGCTCGCGAGGCTCGGACAGGGAGACGAGGGGCGTCTCATCGTCCGGTCTGCGGACGGGACGGCCATCGGCGAGGCGACCTCGCGTCGGGCGCGGCGCCGTGCGGAGCGATGGCACGGAGCCGTCGGGTTCACGACGGGCACCGTCGTGACGAACGGAGTACTTCCCGTGCGCGACGAGCCGCACCTCGAGTCGTGGGTCGGCCGATGGGGCGGTGTCGAGCGCTGGACCTGAGATCCGCGTCTTTCCGCGGTTTCGGGGGTGCGACACGCCCGGGCGGTGGTGTGGATTGGACGAGTGCGCGGGATCCGCGTAACTTATTACTTGTTCGCCCCACAG
>NZ_JBFBJJ010000005.1:0-238071 GCF_040686055.1 Microbacterium sp. NPDC086615 | reverse complement strand
TCAGAGAGTTAGCGCTTCTGATCCTCGGGGACCTCGACCCCTACACACCGACCATCACCCCGCGAGCCTCACCCCCACCGGATGTCCGAAGAGCCCCTTTCGCGCAAAGCCCCTTCCTAAACGACGGGACGATAGCGCTCATCATCACGCCCGAGCGGAACGCGTGCTGCTCGACAAACTTGAGGTGAATCTGATCCCGAATGTCATCGAGCTTGCACGGCGGAATTGCGAGGGATGTCTGGTGATCTCGACCATCTCGCCGCACGGCATGCCGCGCCGCATGGGCGTCACAGCCAAGGGCGCACGTCGCTGCTCGAGGCCTAAGTGACCGGAGCTTGCGTCGCGTACCTGGCCCGCACTTCAGCCGCAACGGCGTCAGCGAGAGCCTGCGGAATGGGCGATTGCGAGTTCTCCGAGGAGATCCAGTGCTGGCCGGTGAGACGGCCGTAGTCACAGAAGTCCACCTCGGCTTTCCAACTGGTCAGGCCGGTATTCGATTTGACGTGAATGGTAACGATGAGCCCGTCGACGTGAGTAGAAATCACTCGGGGAAGTTTCCGCGTGGTGTTGTTGACGAAGCCTCGGAAAGCTTCATCCGGGAATCTCGTGTCCCACTCCACGGGCGTACTGCGGCGTTTCGCCGTCTCTTTCGACGACTTGACCGCTGATCGGATTCCGAGCGCGGTCAGCGCGACAGCGCTAATTCCCATTAAAACCTGCGGAATCATTCTCTCCCCCATTGTGAGACCCGTTCAGCAGCCTATCCGCCGCGCAAGACGCTCGTGAAACGCGCACGCCGCACATTTTGCAAATAGGCGAGGACGCGTTGGCACCCCTCGGACGGCTCACCGGTGGATGTATCGTCTGGGGACCTGGATTAGCCGCCTGCCCTGGGCTGCAACAGCGCAGGAGCGGCGTACAGCGCGATACCTCGTGACCGAACAGAACGAACACAGAGTGGCGACTCCGGCGCGGAGGCCGCCCTATTCCACGGCGCGACTCTGATAGTCGGGCGAATGTGGGGGATGCGGCTGGAGCGCCCATGGCCCAGCACGACCTACCAGATCTCCGCCGCCACGATCTGACTCGCACCTGGTCGGTCGGCAAGTCGCTCGGCGAGGGTCGCTGCGCCTAGTCCAGCGGGAAGCGCTGCGGAGAACTTCAGTCCCTCGACAGTCTGCGGCGCGACCTGAGGGAGCGCCTCGTCAACCCTCAACCTGTGCAGTTTCCCCATGTCGGGACTCAGCACAAACCTGATTGCCTCGTTGTCCGCCGCGGCCGCATCAGCCAATCCACGCGGTAACGCGGCGAGCAGCGTCGAATGTGCCTTCAACCCGCCGAACGCCCACAGCACCGCTGAATCCTCGCCACGCTCCACCACCAGCCCGTCTTCGACCACATGATGACGTCGGAGCGCCCGCACTTCTGCGAGCCGTGCCACGGCGCGTTGCGACAGGCGCACCGGAGGATCAGCCCCCAGCAGGACGTCGCGCCGCGCTCGCACCATCTCGAATGACTCGGGCATCGGCACAGATCCCCAACGGACGCGGCCCTTCGTGAGGTCCTCGCGCACCACGACGACATGACGATCCCAGTCGATGGAATCGACTATCCATGCTCGCCCGGCAAGCAGCAGCGGCTTCCTGCCTTCGATTACCTGCGTGGTGAGTGACAGCGGCGCGATTGATCCAATCTCGCGGCGCCCCTCAAGCACGTTCATCTCGAGGTCTGCGATGAATGTCGACAGAAGCTCCAGGAAGTTCCGCCGTCCGAACTCTTTCTCGGCACGCGGACCGATGAACAGCCACGGTCCATCTGCCACAAGGAACTCCTGCGCGACGAGATACTCGAGCACTTCGTCAGCGCCGTCCATAACGTGCGACCCTGCCCACCACTCGTGCCACGATGCCCGAGCGAAACGTCCCTCCTGCAGAGCAAGTGCCAACAGCTGCTGAGCGGCGATGTGCCGAGGGGATGGCGGAGGAACCACCGGCTCCACGAACCCGGTCCCCCACAGATGCAGCATTCCGGCCGCACGCAGCAGCGTGTCGTTGTCGGTCGCGAGGAAGAGCGCGTTTCGCGTGGACCCGGCACGACGCCCGGTGCGCCCGAGCCGCTGGAGGAACGACGAAACAGACCTTGGCGAATCCAGCTGGATCATCCGGTCAAGGTCGCCGATGTCTATGCCGAGTTCGAGAGTCGAGGTCGCGACGATCACACAGTCGCGACCTTCAGCAAACGCGCGCTCGCTCCGCCGACGCTCGTCGACGGACAGCGACGAGTGCGACACGTATGTCTCGACCCTGTTGCTCCGCAACGCGAACGCGAGCTCTTCAGCCTGTGAGCGCGACTCGCAGAACACGAGCCGCTTCTCACCGAGGAACATCTGCGACAGCACAGTGGCCGCGTTCTCCACCGAGCCCACGAAGTCGAGCGCGACGTCCGGCTCGACTGACGAACCACCTTCACCGACCACCACTCGTGCCGGAGCGCCCACATCCGCATTCGATCCCTGCAACCACCGAAGCACGTCATCCGGATTCCCGAGGGTGGCCGAGAGTCCGATCCGCTGAATGCGCTGTCCGCACAGTCGTTGCAGACGCTCGAGCACCGCGACGAGGTGCCAACCGCGGTCGGATGCTGCAAATGCATGCACCTCGTCGGCGATGAGCGCGCGTACCGAGCGGAAGAGAAGGTGGTGCTCCACGCGCCGAGAGACGAGCATCGCCTCGAGCGACTCCGGCGTCGTCAGCAGGATGTCCGGGGGATCGCTCAGAATCCGACGACGCTCTCCATCACCGATGTCCCCGTGCCACAACGCGACGCGCCGCCCGAGCCACCCGGTGTACTGCTCGAGCCGAGGCAGCAGGTTGTTGAGTAGAGCCTTGAGCGGCGCGACGTAGATGACGCTGAGCCCCTGCCAGCCTTCGTCGACCATCCGCGACAGAACCGGAAAGGCCGCGGCCTCGGTCTTTCCACCAGCCGTCGGCGCGATCAACAGGCAATCGGCGCCCGACCGCACAGGCTCGATCGATGCCTTCTGCAGCGGTCGAAGGTCGTACCAGCCGAGCGTGTTCGCAACGTGATACTCCAGCGCACCGGTGAGATCTAAGTTCTCAGACATCGAGCTGGATGCTGTCGATCCCACCGACGGCGGCGCGCTCGTCGGCGTTGAGCTCACCGTCCGCCACGACCGCTCCTGACGGGGCGGGCGGCTGAAATTCAGGGAACTGCTCGACCTTGTCGAGGGTGTCCACGAGCTTCCGCAGATAGAGCCGCGGAGCGACACCGACCTTTCCGCCCAGCCGTCCGGCGATTGTGTCAGCGAGGCCCGCCAGATACTCGTCGGTCACCAGCGAGTCGATGCGGTCGGCCGCAGCGCTGCCGCTCGCGTAGATCTCACGCACGCGATCCCCGAGCTCCATCAAGCTCTCTCGCTGGAATCCGAGCAGCCTCACCTGTGGGGCACGAGGGTTGTCCCATCGGGGATCCCCGCTGAAGTCAACACCGATGCGCGCAGCCAGCGGCGGCAGCCGCTGCACACCTTGAGTGCCATCGAAAAATGCGGGCGTTCCGGTGATGAGCACGTAGAGACCCGGGAAGCGCCCGGCATCCACCTCGTCCAGCAGCTGACGCAGGGCGTTGAGCGACTTCTCGCGCACGTCACTGCGCACACGCTGCAGCGTCTCGACCTCGTCAAGCACGAGAACAAGTCCCCGATAGTCGGCGTCACGCAGCACTGCAAGCAAACCCTGGATGAATCCGAACGCACCGAAATGGTCAAGATCGCCGCGGATGCCGGCACCCCGGCGCACTGCCGCGGCGACGTGTGGCTGCCCGCCGAGCCAGGCGATGAGCCCGTCGGCCGTCTCGACATCTCTGCGAACTGTGGCGGCGTGATAAGCCCGCAGTGCCGCGGCGAATGCGGGCGCCGTTCGGGACACGACGGCCAGCCGCTGTTCGAGCAGCTGTTGCGTCCCCTCTGCGAGCGCGTCGCGGTCCGTCGCACTGACGCCTGCGACGACAGCGTCCTCTTCCAGCACGCGCAGCCACTCGTCGATCAGCTCGCGAAAGGCGCTTGGCGCAGTGGCCTCGGTCGCGAGGTTCTCGGTGACGCGGCGGTAGATGGTCTCCAAACGGTGCAGCGGCGTCTCGGTCTCTGAGATCTGCACTTCGGCAGTCGCGAACCCCCGCTGCTTCGCCGTCTCGAGAACCCACCGAGCGAAGAACGTCTTCCCCGCTCCATACTCACCGCGCACCGCTTTGAAGACGGCGCCTCCATCGGCGACACCTTCTAGTTCGTCGCCGAGCGCCGCCGTGAAGCGATCAAGACCGACCGCCATAACATCGAGCCCGCGCTGCGGCACCGTGCCGCGACGCAGCGCGTCGACGATCTCGCGCCGGCGTCGTGGGCTCACCGCGGTCATGGCCGACTCCCTAGCCCAAACTGCTCGCGCAGCAGCGCCTCGTCGACCGTCACCGTCACCTGATCGGCGTCGACGTCGACGACCGCGTACCCGTCGACGTTCAGCAGCCGCCGCAGCGACGCGAGCACCCCCGGAAGCGACGCCGCTGCGACGCCGGCGGCTACAGCGACCGTGTCACGGTGCGCGCGGCCCGAACCCGACACCAGCGCAGCTACGATCGCACGAACAGTCTGGTCGTCGATCGGATGCCGGCTCCCCCGGGCCTGTCGTTCGCGATAAGTCTCGCTGCGGACCAGTTGCTCATCGAGGGCGAGTGTCGGCGAGGAGTCCCCCCCCGCTTCCGGGAGCGCCTCGAAGAGCGCGGGAGCCTCCGCCACGGGCTTGCGAACTCGACGCTTCACGGGCGCAATGCGCCCGATTGGCGCAACACCGCCGGCTCCTGACCGTGCAGGTTCGTTCCACCACACCGGCTCCTGCGGCGGCGCCTCGACCCAGCCGCTAGGGTTCGCCGCACCCTTGGGCTTGGCGACGACGATCGGGATGGCGATCTCGGCGAGGGCGGCGCCACCGTGGTAGCCGGCGCGCTTCGCCGCGAACCGCACTCCGTCCGACACAGCCAGCACAGTCGCACCTCCGGGTACGAGCACGCGCGGGCCGCTCACGAGCACTTCGTCGGGCTGTACTGGGCCTGTGGATGGGTCGCGGAAGCGAGCCGCCGCGCCGGATGCACTGCGCAGTTCACTGCCGCGTTCGACCACGTGCCCGTGGTCCGAGGTCAGGATGACGACGCGCCCCGCATCCCGTGCCGCGTCCAGCAGCGCGGGCAGGTTTGCGATCTGACTCACAGGCCACCGCAGCGCATCCACTTCGGCGGTCGCGAGTGCGTCGTCGATGGTGTTGAGCACGACGCCGACGATCCTGCGTGCGGGGTCGGCGATCGCGGTCGTAACCGCGGGCGGGAGCGCGTGCCCCGCATCCGATCGGAGATCATCCTTGTGAAAGACGACTCCGCCGACGGCCGCAGCAAAGCGTGCCTTCTCGGTCTGCTGATTGCCTGCGAGCAACTCCCCCGCGAACAGGGACGTCCGAGAGTACTCCGTGATGGTTGGCAAGACCGCCACGGCGGCCCCACGTTGCAGACTCTCAGGGCGAACGAGTTCTGACCACCCGCGCTCGGGAAGCTCGGCGGCGAGCTCGGTGGCGGTCGCGAAGCTCATTCCGTCGAGCACGATGAAGAGCACGAGCTGCTGACCACTCATCGGTGCGACCGTGTGCACCAGAAGTTCTTCAGCGCCGGGAACCGCGGGGTCCGTGCCGATCGCGCCGGTCAGCAGGCGGGCCGCGGCCTGATCCTGTTCCCAGCGCGCTTGTTGCACGGCGGGGGCGAGCAGGCTGTACGCGTGCGCCAGCCCCCGGTCGTTGTCACCATCCCAGATGTCACCGAGTGCGCGCTCCACCCACGCACCATCTGTCGCATATCGCTGCACCGCCTCCGCGAAGTTGGCGGGAGACGTGCGTGGCTCACTCAGCCAGCGGACCAGCCGAACCGCCATCGCTGCCGTTCGCAGCGACCGCGCGATCGTCGGTGCTGCCTGGTGCCGCCCTACGGACGCAAAGGCGCGATCAACCTCGGCTGCGTCAGCCGGTGCGCCCGACTCTGCGGCCGCTTCGATGGCGGCGCCGAGAGAGGCGACACGCGCACGCAGGCCGGAGAGCAGGACGTCGGATGCCGCGGCGCCAGCCGCCCAGTCCAGCTCGACGCACAGCGCCTCGGCCTGCTCGAGGACCTCCCGACCGTGCACATCGTCCAGGAGCCGACCGATCAACCTCCGCGACGCGTCACCGACCCTCTGTGCCGCGACCGCGGATACCCCGGTGCCGACGTAGGGCTCGATCCGGGCGCGCGCCGCGACAGTGGCGGAATCGGGCGCCACTTCGCCCGATGACCACAACTCACCGCAGACCAACCCGACCGCGATCACCGACACGTGCCCGCCGCCGACCGCTGCTCGCAAGGCGAGTGCGAAGGCCGGGCCGAGGTGAGTGGATGCCGCGCGGACAAGCGCCTCGCGGGTCTCTGAGCCCAGCTCCCGAAGCCGCGCACGTACGCCGGGATCGTCGAGCGGCGTCAGACACGTGACCAGTTCGAGGTCGTCGAGTCTGCCAAGCCCGAGGAGCGCCACGATGAGCGCCCGCACCACGTGATCGGGGGTGAGGGACGCGCCCGGGGCCGGCGGGTAGCCTCGATCGGGCCGCACCGACATCAGCAGTCCCGGCATCCACGGCCCGAGGTCGCTCACATGGCGCGGCACGCTCGGATCGCGAACGCCGAACATCCCGGGGACCATTCTCCACTCGTCGAGTTCGCTCACGCGCTGACGATGCGCGTCGAGTACTACGGCAGACCCGAGTTCACGCTCGGTCAGCGCCGTGAGCACAACAACGACCTCATCCCGGACCGCCGTACGCATCGCGTCCAGAGCAGCCAATCCCGACACGCCCTCGACAACACGCACCGGGGTGTCGCGCACCGTAATCACAGACGGTCCCGACCATGTGGGCTGCGCGCGCACAAGCAGCGTGCGCGCTTGCCGGCTCGCCGAAGACAGCCACGCGTCGAGGTGTTGACGCAGGGCGATCTCAGAGACGGTAGGGGCTGCCATTGATCACTCGATCTTCCACGTGATGGTGACCTCGGCGCCGACGCTCGCCTTGCGGCCGATGTCGGCTTTCAGCTCCGCGAGCACACGGTCGAGGTCGGTGAGCGGTGCATGGCGCGTCCCCGAATTGCCGTCCGACACCTCCGGCGGCTCTCCCGCGCCCGGCGCCGGGTTCGGATCCCCGGACGTCACTGGCCCAGGCGTGGGCTGCGGCGCCACGGGGCCTGGATTCGGCTGCACAATGATTACCCGCGCCCTCGCGGCCACGTCCTTGAGTCTCGGCTCGAGCTGCACCACCGACTCGTCCACTGCGGCGGCGGCGCGCAGCTGGACGAGCGCCGCCTCGAACGCGTCATCCGCCCGAGACTGCGCCGCCGAGACGATGCCCCAGTCGAGTCCGCCCAGTTCGCGGGCGAGGCGTTCGGCTGACCCGAACGTGCGACCGAACGCGCTCAGCTCGCTCGGCAGATCAAAGGTCGCGATGGTCTCGACGAGATCTTTTTCGTTGCGAGTTCTCATCACCGCGGTGATGAGGTCATTCAATCGACGGGCCGTCGCGAGTCGTCCCGCGGTGGCCGATTCGGCGATGCCGAGCACGGAGCTGTGTGCGTCGAGCTGCGCGACGAGATCGGCTACGGCGCTCGTCGCGACCTCCGCCTTCACAGCGCCAGCAAACCGCGTGACGGCACGCGGCGTCAGATTCGTCTCCGGCGCCACGCCGAAGACCGCGCCTGCACGCGTCTTCGCGGCTTCCCAGTCCTCGCTCGTCGGCAGGTTCGCCTTGCGGCCGGCGGCACCGTCGGGCAGGGACTGCAGCGAGGGCTGTCCGACGCCGACGAATTCCCAGTTGCCCAGCGCCGCCCAGGTGAGCAGCACGGCGTTCTCCATCGCCGTCGTCATGCCCCAGCCGCTGAGCTTCGCACGCAGTGCCCCGACGGTGATCCCAGCTCCGAGTTCGCCCTCCCAGCGAGCGAAGTCAGCGGTCCAGCCGAAGTGCGCAGCGTCGACGACGACGACGTTCTCGTTCAGCGCACCAAGTCGGAGGGGCGCGACGATGTCGCGCGCCAGCTTCTGTTCGGCAGCCCCGAGCCCCTGCCGCCGACCGCCTGCCTCGATCGTTGCCGACACCAGCTCCATCGCGTCGCCCAGGCGGCGGAGCGTGACCTCTTCGCCACCCAGGTCGGGGTGGTCGGGAAACTCGTGCTTCCAGGCCGTGTCGAGCGCATGCTTCAGGCCTGTCAGGAGCGTCCCCGTCGGTGGCGGTGCGATCGAAAGGCCCTCGACGAGCGGCGAGAAGATCTGGTTGCCGGCGAGTTCCGTGTCGACGTTGAGGTCGTCGGGAGCGTTGACGCCGTATGCCTGCCGCAGGGCCGTGGTGAGCCCGTCGCGCAGGGTACGCTGCCGTGTCTCGAGGGTCTGTCTGGCCGGTCCTCGGTCGCCGAGCGGAAGATGGTCGGAATTCGCCTCGAACCGGCTGCCCGTGAGCAGGTAGTCAAGTAGCACGAGCTTGCCGAGATCGTCTTGCCGCGCGTCGGAGAGGAAGTTCGGGATCCACGCGATCGTGTTCGCCGTCCTCCCCTGGTCCCGCAGTTTCTGAAGCCGAACGACGTCGTACGCCGGTGAGTAGGCGCCACTGTCGTATGGAAAGTCGATGATGACCCGCCACTGCTCGTCGCCGTGGATCAGATCGCTGTCGAGCACTTCGGCCTCGTCGCGCACGTTGCCGAATTTGACTGTCACTGACCGCTTCTGGCCTCGCCACACGTGGCTCAGCGGCAGACCGACGAGACTGACGGATGCCGCCGGCAGCCCCAACTCGTCGGTGATGAGTCGGCGCACCAGCTCGCGCCGGGTCTGGAGGTTGTCTTCCGTGCTCACCCGCTCCAGGATCGAGTCGTAATCGACGCCGCTGAGCGTTGCGGTAATGATCGGGTCGTGGCCGTCGCCGATGCTGATCTCGCCGAACTCCGTCGCCCATTGGCGCACCGTGCCCAGCACCTGACCCGCCTCGTCGCCGGGGATGAAGGCCGAGATGGTGCCCCAGTTGAGCGCCGCGAGCTTGGCGGCGGTGAGATTCGTGAGCGACCGTGCTTCGGGGGCGAGGGCTGCGATGAGGACGGTCTTCGCGAGTCTGTCTTCGGTGATGAACGGATGCCCGCGGTCGAGGGCCGCGACCTGACCCTCGCTGAGCGCGTGCTTGCGCAGCAGGTAGGGACGCATCTTGTCACGGTAGAACTTCGCCGAGACGGCGAAGTGGCGCTTCATCTCATCGGTGAGCGGCTGCGAGCCGCCGAGCACAATCGGCGCATACAGGTCTCCGACCGGGATGACATCGCGCACGAGCAGAGTGTCGCGGCCATCTGCAAGCAACTCGGCCATGAGCTTGAGCGCCGTGCGCTCGCGCTGCATCAGGCTCGACAGCGCCACCATCGTGTCGACGAGTGCAGGGCTGAAGGGATAGACATCGGCGAACGCCTTCTCGTCCGAGTTCGCATCGTCAGAGAGCAGATACCCCCAAGCCGCATAGTCTCGCCTCACCTCGGCGAGCGCGGCGCCGAGCGTCTGCTTCGCCATGGAGTCGACAGGGCGAAGGAGTCGCTGCTGGACGATTTTAGGTAGGTCGGCGGCCTGCAGCCGGATCTTGTCGAACCGGTCTTCCCAGTAGGCGAACAGCTGGCCCTGTGCGACGCGCTGAGCACCGGCGACGTGCGTTCCGAGAAAGTCGCGCAGGTCACGCTGGCGAGCGAGGAACGACGTGATGGGAATCGGCAGGTTCGCTGCAGCATTTTCGGCGAGCTGCACGACCTTTTCGATCTCGTTCTGCACCCAGGCCTGGTCGGCGAGGTGCTGGCCGAGCCACAGCACGATCTCGTCGATCAGGAAGACAAGGCCTTGGTAGCCGAGACTCTTAGCGTGAGTGGTGAGCGCTCGAAGGCCATCGGCCATGGGCAGCCACTCGCCCGCACGGACATAGAACTGGTAATACGCGGCGACAAGGTCGCCAACGAGTCGATCACGATCCGGATGCCCCGGGGCGGCGTTTGCTGCCGCGTCGAAGCTTTCCGCGTCCCAGGCTGATCCCAGGTCCCCCCACGCCGCATCTCCACCGCCGAGGCCGGCGAAGAAGGCGTCGTCCCCGTCGCGCGCGCGCTGAGCCTTGGCGGCATCAAGCAGCCCATCGCTCGCATGGAGGATCGGGGCAGGAGCATCGGGATGCTTCGCCGCCACAGTCGCGAGGTACCCGCCGAACAGGGCGTCTTCGAACGACTTCGCGCCGAGCAGGTTGTAGTCCACGACCAGCAGGCGTCTCTCGAGAGTGTCCTGCCGCGCAGCGACGACGCCCTCGAGCCCCGGGATCTGGCGTGCCGCGATGTGCCCCGACAGCAGCAGATGCAGCACCGCCATGTAGTGCGACTTGCCGGAACCGAACGACCCGTCGAGGAACGCGCCGCGAGACGACTGTCTGCTCAATGAACCGGCGACGAGGTCGAGCCCTTCACCGAGAGCCTTGGCGATCGCGTCGGTCACGACGTAATCGCGGATCGTCTGCTCGTGGCGTGCGACACCCTCGTCGAGCTTGATGACGAAGTCAGCGGCCTCGACCCGCTGCGGCAAATCGATGAGATCCCGCAGCGGAGAGCTGAGCGTGAAGGTCATGCCTTCTTCCTTCCACGAGTCGCGGGGGCCGGGCGCCACGCGAGAACAGTGTCGGCACCGATACCGAGGCGACCGAGCAGCGCGGTGGTCGCGCCCGAGACCGCGGATGCCGGGCTCACACCCGAACGCGAGTCGATGTCGCTGTACCACTGATCGAGCCAGGGCTGCAGCTCGATCAACGCGCCAATCAGCGGAATGACCTGCTCATCGGGCGCGCCCGCCCTCGACAGTTCGTTGGCGAGGCGTGCGATCGCCTGTCCACGCTCGGAGTGGTCCCACCCGGCCCACCCATACAGCTCGGTGGTGTCGTCGGGGAGCCGGGCCCCAGGGAACGACAGGAATCGCTCTTTGGGCACATCAAGCTTTCCTCGCGCCGACCAGTAGCTCGTCTTCACGAAGTCTGCTTGCCCGTACTTGGGCGGCAGGGGGACCTCGACCCGCTCACCCCGGTCTTCAGCACGCTGCGACTCCCACGTACGCTCCCACGAGCGGAACTTCTCTATACCCGCGGGCTTGTACCGCAGCGGCGCGAACGTCGGGACGGCCTCTGCCGAAAGAAGCTTGCCGACCTCGATCGTCAAGTCGAAGTCAGCCCAGCCAGAGTGAATCGTCAGGAGTTCGCGCACTCGTTCGTCGCGTCGCAATTCATCCGCAACCTGCGCAGCGGAACGGACGAGGGGGCGTCCGGCTCTGTCTCGCCATAGTTCGGCAGCCTCCAGCCGGTCAAGCAGGGCATCCTTGACCGCGCTGGCGAGGAGGTCCTCCCAGGACGCACCCGCCCAACGTCGTTTGTATTCCGGGCGCTCTAGCAGCCTCAGAGCGGGGTTCTTCTGCTTGGCGATGAACCGCTCCTGCCAGAGGTCGCCGTACCAGTGCGGCCAGTTCTGGTTGGGCGCGAAAAGCGGTTCACGCCCGTGCCGTTCGAACCACGCAGTCTTCTCGGTGCCGGCGGCCACTGCACGCGCCAACCCCACATCCATGACACGCTCATTCGCATCAATGGGGACCATCTGCGTGATGGGAGGAGCCAGAGACTCGTCCGCGAGACCGTACGCAACGTAGGTCTGCCAATCGAGTTCTTCCTGGAGAAAGACGAGTGTACGGCGAGCCGCATCCCACCGCTCGTATGCCTCTGAAAGCGCTCGACGCACATCCGTTGGCGCGGAGGCAAGAACCGCTCGCGGGGAAGCCTCGACTTGAAGTCGCGCTTGCTCGTCCACCCGCGAAGCGACGCTGCGCAACAAAAGCGGTGGAAGCGGAAACTCCTGGAGCTTAGTGGCCGTGAACTCGTAGGTGTTCTTCCACGCCTCGTCACCACCGGCGGCGTATCCCGCATCGACTCTGGCCCCGCCCCCCTCGCCCTTGTTGTGACTGACTTGCTTGAGCCAGAAGCAGGCGGTAGAGGAATTGAGCACGCCGAGTAGGTCGAAGTGGTCGTCCTCGGTGGCACCCTCCGGCAACTTGATCACCGGCGCCGAACGGTTGAACACCTTGCCACCCCGGTCCAGCACGAAGTGGTTGTGCGTCGCCACGAACGCGAACGTGATTAGAAAATCAGCCGACAGCCTCCGTGGGTTCGGCAGGATGTAGGTTCCCCACCACGCACCGCGATCCTCGCGAGTCTGTTGGAACGCAAGCCCTGCGCGAAGTGTCGATCGGAAAGGCCAATATGTCTTCGCTGACTGCTGAGCTTCGGATACCGGATATGGATAGATAGCCTGCGAATCTGCGGAGACACTGAAATCACGCACTGTGTCACCTTCCACGAACAGGCGCATCGGCGTGCGTTCCCATCGCGTGGAGCCCACCCGCCGACGGCGAACGAAGAATTCATCGTCCCCAGTGATCGCGGCGAACCCCATCGACTCGACGACCTCGGCGAGATCTCTGCGGGACGCGGACTCGATAGCTTTTTTCAGATCTCCCGCTCCGCCACCAGATAGGGACCACGGGAAGCTGGCGAACCGCTCGCGGGGTATGTCAGCGACCGTCACGAACGGCCCGTCGTAGCCGGGCCGTTCGACATGGTCGACGATGTCGCGCCACACCAGGCCTTGTGCAGGCTCTGCGGGCTGTCCCGGCTCGCCGCGCACGCCAAGCACCGCCCGCACGTTGTCGGCCTGAGGCTTGCGGGGTCGGCCTGCGAGGATAACCGTCGGCGTTCCGTGGCCGGGGATGTAAGCACCCGACGTATCGATGATGTGACTGAGGTCGACGTACGACGGTCGCGTCCTACCGGTGTAGGCGCCGGAGAGGAACTGCTCGATGAGCTTTTTTCCGAACTCCCGCTTCATGAACGCGTTCGACGTGATCTGCCCGACGTGCCCCGCGCCGCCAGCGGCATCCGGTTGCTTCGCGAGCCGGAACAACAGCTCCATAAACGGCACGGAGAGTGCGTACTTGCCGTGACAGGTCTTGTACAGCTGCCGGTACGTGTCACGCAGTGCAGCATCGGGCGGCTGGATGTACGGCGGGTTCGCCACCACCACGTGGTACTGGCCGGGAGCGAGTATGTTCGCGTGCTCCTGTAGGTCTTCCGCCTGATAGGCGAACACCTCGCCGTCTCCCATGTCGAGCTTCGCCTCGGGGCTCTGCCCGCCGAGCAGGGAGTCTCCGATCGCGAGGTGATAGCGGAAGGCTGGCGCGGCAACCAGGGTGCGGATCCCGGCGGCCTTGATCGCGGCGACTGTTAGACGGAAGCGTGCGATCGCGATGGCGAACGGGTTGAGGTCGACGCCGTGGATCGTGTCCAGTGCACGCTGGGCGCGGTCACCTCTGTCGAGTCCCGGCGCTGCGGTCGACCACTCGGCCATGAGCCGATCGAAGGCACCGAGCAGGAAGTGGCCTGAACCGCACGCCGGGTCGATCAGCTTGAGCCCGGTGAGGCCGAACTCCTTGATCGCGGGCGTGAGGGTGAGATCGAGGATGAAATCCTCGACGAAGTCGGGAGTCTGCAGCAGAGCGAACGTCTTCCTCGCGTAGTCGGAGAGGTCTTGGTACAGGTCACCGAGGAAGCGCGTGCCGAGGGCGGGATCGCTGAAGTCGTGCACGAGCGCGCCGTCGGGAGTCGTGCGTCGAAAAAAGTCGCGCAGCCCGTCCGAAGCCGTCGCCGAGATCTCGGCGTTCCACACGGCCGAGTGATTCCGGTCGACCAGAGGTCCCCCGGCGGGGAGATCGACGAGCGTACCGAACGCCTGCTGCAGCCAGTCGCGCGAGGTCATCGTCGGCGCCGCGGCGTAGAACGCGGCCTCGTTCTCGACGGCTCGCTCCAGTCCATCGCCCGGAGCTGCGATCCAGGGCTGAGCGACCGGGTGGCCATCCTTGATCGCACCGACGAGAAGGTCGTTGTCTTCGCAGAACCGGATGAACACCGCGGCGATGATCCAAGCGACCCCGGCCTGTGCCACCTCGCCGTCGCGCCAGTCGATCCAGGCAAGTCCCGTGCGCTCACGTGCCTGTGCGCGCTGATACTCGTCCCGGAGGCGTGCGCCCCACGCCGAGTCGACGTCTTCTGCGCGCACGCGCAGATCGACCTCGAGCGTCTTGAGTTCGCGTTTGAGGTCGGCGAGAAGTGCGGCGGAGTCGATCACGAGTTGCCGGCCTTTCGGGTGAGAGCGGTACGGCCGTCGGCGATGGTCGGCGTGTGATTTGCTGCGGTACCGGACGGTGCGACGGCATCGACCGAGAGTTCCAGCCAGCCATCGGCCCCATACGGCATCGGCACGCCGTCGAGGTCGGGTGTGCTACCTGTCAGCGGACGGGGGAGAAGGAACCAGCGGGCAGCTGCACGCGAGGTGGACATGTCCATCACCGAGGTGATGAGGTCGACCAGTCCGAGGCGAGCAAGCACCGCCGCGTTAGTGAAAACGATCGGCTGCGACGAGTTCATGAACTCGTTCCACACCGGCACGATCGCGAGGCGCGCGAGCTGCTGCAGGTTGCGGTGGGCGCTAGTGCCGGCATCCGCTCTGTCGGCATCGAGCACCACCTGCCAGTCGATGCGCTTGTCGGCCGCCGTCGCTCGCAGTGCGTCGAGCGCGACATCCGCCAGGTCGACGACCCGCAGGTCGTACCCGTGGGCGAGCATCGTCGTCGCGAGCGACAACGGCCGTCGCCGAGAGACGACGAGCGCAAGTGCACTTCGGTCGCGAATGGACGCCTGTAGCCGGGCAGCCACGGCAGGATCGCCGGCCGCGCGTCCCCACGTCGTCGACGATCCAGTAGCAGTCGCGGACGCCGCATCAGTGGAACGCAGCGCGTACTTACCAAGCTCTGCACGCCACTCGAGGTGTGGCATCGCCGCCTTCACCGCGGCATCAAGTTCGGGGCGCGGCGGGATTCTGTCAATGGCAGGGAATCGAACGCGCACACGCTGCTCAATGGTCACCACCGCGACTTCACGCGTGGCGGCTGACCGCAAGGCATGCTCGACCGCCCGCGCAGGCGACAAGTCCGCCCGGTACGCCTCGCCCATCGACGACATCCGCCCGCGCGTCGATAGTCCGATCGCAAGTTGAGCGACGCGTGGGTCACTCAACCGCAACGGATTCTCGTCATCGGTTCGCAAGGCCTCCCGCAGGCGTGACGCGGTCACGACGTCGTCGGCCGCGAGCAGCATGTCCACGACCGCTGCACGGTTCAGAAGCGTCTCGAGATGCGTCTCTGCGTCGTCGAAGCTCATGCCTGAGCCGTCTTCGGGTGCATAGGCGACAACGATCCGGGCGCGATCCGCTGCCCGCTGGAAGACGAACTTCGGGTCTCGGTAGCGAGCATCAAGCTCAAGAATCGCCTGCACGACCGCGGTTGCGACCTTCGTGCGCTGCTGCTCGTCATCGATCGAAGATCCGTATTCGCGAAGCAGCTTCGCCGCAAGTTCGTCCACTGTTGCGATGGCTTCGAGATCGCGTAGCCAACGGGCCACATCGTCGGCCGCGGTCTTGAGCGTTCCGCCCTTGCGCAGGCGCTTGAAACGCTCATCGGGCGACTCGCCTGGCTTGGACGAAATGCCGCTGAGGAAGTTCTCGACCGCGCGCCGCCCGCTGCCTGTCGGAACCTCGGCTGTCGTGGTGGTGTGAGCGAGGCGGTCGCGCCACTGCCTGATGCGCGAGCTGATCTCACGACGCACCTGCTCGCCGCTCCCGCGGATCTGGTTGATCACCATGGGCGGCACGCCGAGCAGTTCACCGACGGTCGTCGCGTTGACGCGCGACACCACCGACAAGGCGCGCGCACTGAGACCGGCCTCGGCGAGCGGCGTGTCGAGGGACGCGGCATCCGCCCTTGCATCGTTCGCTTCTGCGACATCGTCGCCGAACGCGGCTCCGGCGAGCGCCGTCACCCAGGCGGCTCGCATCGCATCCAACGACGGATGCCGATCGGCCGCCTCGGGCGAGAGCGCCGTGCGGAAGAACGAGACGAGCCCGTCCGCCACGCCCGCGTTGAACATGCTGGATTGCACCACTGGGGCATCTGTGGCGCCCGCCGGCGCATCACCCGCCGGCCACCACACGGGATCGCCCGACGCCAGTTCGAACAACGTCGCGGCGATCGCGAACCGCTCAGCCGCCGAGTCGTATTGTCGACGCGCGCCCACGCCCAGGTAGGGGTCGAGGTAGGGCCGTGACCCCGACCTGATGTTCGCCAGTGGTTCTTCGGCGAGCGAGAAGTCGAACAGCGTGAGGCGCGGCTTGCGGGTGCCCGGGTCGGGCTTGACGGCGAGGTTGGACGGCTTGATATCGCGGTGGAACACACCGCGCTGCTCGAGATGCGCGACGGCCTCGAAAAGATCGGCGCCGTATCGCTCCAGCTGTTCAATCGTGGCGCGGCCCTCGAGCCGGATGCGGTCGGAGAGCGTCTCGGTGCCGGCATCCGTCATCAGCAAGCCCTGGCGGGTGCCGACGGCCACGGGGCCGTCAAGCCGCTTCACGATGCGCGGGTGATCAAGCCGGTCGAGCACCGTCGCCTCAAGCTGCAGGCGCGCGGCGGCCGCGTCGTCCTTCGCGAGCTTGAGGATGTCGCCTTCGCGGCCAGCCTCGTAGTCGAGCACCTCAAGCGCCACGCCCGTCGAACCGGCTCCGCGACGGCGGGCGATCTCGAAGCGGCCGCCGATGATCTCCCCCACCGACGCGTCCAGTGGGTCGGTCTGCACAGCGACCGGCTCGTCGTGGCTGGTGTCGCGTCTCGCATCCTCGAACGCGGACTGGAAGTCGGCGATATCCAATGTGCGGTGGATCTCGTCGAACGCCGTCGCCTGCGCGATGACGCCGGCCAGCCGGTCAGAGATCTCGGGCATCACCGAGCGCGGGTCGAGTCCCGAGGCATCCGACGCCACCAGCGCTTCGAGCGCCGGCAGATTCAGCGCCGGCGGCTTACCGGTCAACACCGTGAAGGCAACCGCGCCCGCACCGTAGACGTCAAGCGTCTGAGCTGAGGCGGGGGTAGCGTTTCGCAGGGTCTCGGGTGCAAGGTACAGCAGCGCGGCGGGATCGACGACTCCGACCAGATCGGTGATGCCCCGTGAGACCACCGTCGCGGTCGTGGTGCCGGAGTCGGGTCGACGCGCCAAGTCCCAATCACGGATGCGAACCGTGACAGAGCCATCACCGGTGTCTCGTATGCGCACACTCACGGGAGAAAGCGCCCGGTGCGTGAGCCGCTGGCCGTGCGCGAAGCGCACGAGCTCGGCGAGGTCCTGCACGATACGCTCGCGAGCCTCGAACGGGAGGTCGTTGGAGTGCTGCGCGAGGTAATCCTCGAGGCTCAGCTCGTCGGGGTCGTAAGCGAAGAGAAGCGCGGGGCCCTCCTCGGGGGTAAGCAAATCGAGGGGGCCGATAATCCCGGGGTGGACGACCCCGTCGGTAAGACGGAACTCGCGCCGGGCGCGCAGGTCCACGGCGGCGCGTGTATCGCGATCCGCGCCCTTCGGGTAGGGGAACAGCCGGATGCGGCGCTTCGTCACACCGTCGGGGTGCGTGACGAGGAAGTCCTGCCAGCCGGGGCCTTCGCCGAGCGGCTCGGCCGAATCGAGAGCGTACTGGCCGATCATGCGCTGGCGGGGACGCGGCAGCAGACCCGCGGCATCCATCAACGCATCGATCTGCCTCGCGCGCGGGAGGTCAATCGCTTCGCGCGTCGGCGGCTGCGCGAGGAGGACTGAAAACGCGCGATCGGGCGCCAACCCCTGAACGTCGAAACCGTTAAGCGCCCATACAGACTCAGCGCCGAACCGGTCGAGTCGAATCCGCGACCGGCGGCCATGCATGACGACCGACTCATTGACGAAGGGAACAACACTCGTGGGGAGGTTCGAGGTGCGCGCGAGATCCGTCAGCACGGAGCGCAGGCGTTTCGCCTTGTCGTTCGCCAGGAGGCGCGGATTCTTTTCGATTCGGTTCCCAAGGCTCCAAGTTCGCTGGTCACCGGTGATGTTGCCGTGCCAGCCTTTCAGCTCGACTAGGAACAGGCCGGTGCGGGTGAGCAGGAGGACATCGACCTCGTTGAGTCGCCCCTGGGTGTCAGTGAAGGTGACGTTCGCCCAGGCTCGAGCGATCCCGTCATCGGGGAGTAGTTGGCGAATCTTGTCCAGCGCCTCGGCTTCTTGCGCCTGGGCGGCATCGCCCATGACGCGCCACAGTGGTGAATCAACCCGCATCTACGCAGCACACCCCCAAGACAGCGACTCCTCCACAATATCCGGGACCACTCTGACACCCGCGGTTTAGGTTCGCGAGACGGGCGGGATCTCGAGGGCGACCAAATGTTGCGGGCGAGCAGGCCGGCCGAGCGCCCAAAGTACGGGTTGTCGAGCGGAACGCGGCCGTTGCTCGGATTGAGGGCGACCACACCCGTCTATGCGGCGGGCATACGCACCAAACCGTCGATGTCGGCGCCCAGGTGCACGACGCCGAAGCCGCCCGCGGCGGCCCTTCCGCGCCCGAGATCGAGCCGTCGACCGTCCACTCAAGTTCTATGAGCTGCGGGTGATGCCCGACAGGCGCGACACCCCGACGAGAACACGCGCTACTTGGGCATGGTGCTCGACCCGACGATGACGGCGCCCTGCTTGAGCACGCACATCCCCCTCACCGGAGAGTTTCGTTTAGGCACGACACTCGGTGGTCCCGCCCCCCATGTGGTCGAAGAGCGGCGCGTGCCGAGTCCTACCGCGCGCCGCCCCTCGCTCTCAGGCCCCTCGCCGCCGCTACTCGCCAGCGCCCAGCCCCAACAACCTCTCCAGCCCCTCCTCCGTAACGATCGGAATCCCCCAGGCCCGCGCCTGCCGCGCCTTCCCCGACATCGAATCGGGGTCGGCGGCCACGAGCACTTTGGCCTTCTTCACCATGCTGTCCTTTGGAATCAGACCGCGCTGGGTAAGGATGTCGAACCATGCCGCTCGATCTCGGCGCGTGTCGCCGGTGATCACGACGGTGTCACCCGGCGACAGGCGGAAGCCGGTGGTAAGGGTCGGCGCCGCGGCATCCGGTTTCGAGGCGGCGCTGGCGATCGTTTGCGCGTCGATCTCGAGCAAGCTACCGATCTTCTGGATATCAGCCCACTCGTCAGCGGTGAGCTGGTCGTCCGCCCAGGCCGCCGAGACCAACCCGTCGAAGTAGGCGCGGTGGATTCGGCGGACTGCCGTGCTCGAAAGGTTCAGGTCGGCGGCGAAACGGATCAGGTCATCGGTCTCCGTCGCGGACATGTACCGATCGAGGAGGACGCGATCGAGCAGAGCGAGGTAATCGAGATTCAGGGCGCCGTCGTCAACAGCGGCGTCAGTCGCGACGTCCACGTGCAACCGCTCGAGAACCGACCGCGGCGCCGTGTCCGAGTCCGTGCGCGCCAGCCAGGCCGTCGTATCGAACGGCTCATCCGGCCACTCACCCGGGGTCGCGAGCCACCCATCCCACCAGGCGGGATCGTGACCCGCACCGATGTAAGCGCGAAGGAGCGCCGCCGCGGCGAGGGCGTCGGCCGAGGCCCGGTGAGCGTTCTGCATCGCGTATCCGATCGCAGCGCTGCAGTCGGCGAGACTCCGATTGCCCGGCAGGAATGTTCCCGCGAGCTGCATCGTGCACATCCAGTAAGCGAAATCGGGACACGCCAGGCCGGCCTGCTCCATCGAGTGAGCCAAGAACCGTGCGTCGAAACTGGCGTTGTGCGCAACAGGCACCCGCCCGCGCAAGAGCGAAGCAATGGACGGGGCGAGAGCGCCGAACTCCGGAGCGCGCGCGGCCGCGGCGGCGCTGATGCCGTGGATACGCTGCGCGCCCATGTCGCGCATTGGATTGACGAGTGTTTCCCAGACTCCCTCGACGACACCGGTGGGCGACACGTGCACGATCGCCACCTCGACGATGCGATCGTGTTTCTGCGGAAACAGACCCGTCGTTTCGAGATCGACGACGGCGAACCCTCGCCCCATAATGCGCTCCTCACGGTGATCGACGTCACTCTAGCCGTCGGCTGAACGCGATCGTCGCCGCTCAGAAACGGGCGACATAGGCTCCCGACGGCGCAAGCTCGACCCGTCGGGTGGCCACCGCCACCGTCAGAGCCTCGGCAAGTCGCTCGGAGATCTGCGTCGTCATCCGCTTCCCACCGAACAGCCGCAGAGCTTCTCGCTTGATCTCGTCCTCGCGCACCCCACCGCCGAGCTCAGCGACAACGGCCATCGCGTTCGCGATCTCCTCCAGGGCCACGGACTCGAGCGGTCGGCTCTCCCCCGAAGCGCTCGTCCGGACATCTCGCCAGGTGGCGACATCCAGGTCCACCGGCCAGACGAACTGCTCGTCACCCTGGCGGGTGTGAGCATCCGGGATCAGCCGAAGAATCGACGCAGCCCGGGGCCCCGACACACGAGACAGTCCGAACGATTCCGCCACCAGCCTCACCAAGCGTGCTCGCGAGATTGGTCCCTCGGCGACGATCGCCTCCACGAGGACGGAGCGAACCCGCTGAGCAGCAGATGGACTCGGAAGCGCATCAAGCACGGCGACTCCCCCCGACGCGGTGGACGTCCAGGGCACGAAGGGGCGGACGTGCGGATGCGTCACAGTGACGGCATCCTCGTCGTCCTGTCCTGCCGGCATTGCCCCGCGCGGAGGCTCAAACGGCTCCTCCGCCGGAAGCGCGTCAAGATTCTCGACCCGCTCCACCGGCGCGTCTGACACAGACCGGACGCCGGCCTTGGCGGCCTCAACCGCCGCGACGAGCCGGTCGGCCGTGGCATCCGGATCATCCAGGCATTCCGGCAGCCACACCCTTTCGACCCCCGGCCACCGCATCAACCTGCCGAGGACATCAACGGGCAGGCCATCGCGGTCGGCCACCGTGCGGCGCGCGCGCCAGCCCTCACCGTCGAGCAGAACGGCGATGAGCGGCTGGGCGGGGTCGGACGCGGATGCCAGCGTGAGATCGATACGGAAGTCCGAGAGCCCGACGTCCGTCTTCACGACGAGTCCGCGCTCGGTCAGGACCGCGGCGATCTCGTCGCGGTGGCGATCGATCACGGGCGCACGAGACGTGGAGTCATCGGTCGGCGCGACTCCGCGCGCGGCGAGCTCGAGGTAGGACTTCAGGTCTTTGAGTCCCCGGGCGGAGGTCTGCTCAGCCCGGAGCTCAGCGGGATCGAAGCTCGCGTACAGCACGACCTGTCGCCGCGCACGAGTGACCGCGACGTTCAGCCGGCGTTCTCCCCCTGCGCGGGACAGTGGTCCGAAGTTCAGCGGAAGCATTCCGCGGTCGTTCTTGCTGAAGGCGACCGAGAACAGAATCGTGTCGCGCTCGTCACCCTGTACGCTCTCGAGGTTCTTCACGAACAATCCATCGCGCTCGTCGAGTGCGCGGCCGATGCGTTCATCCGGAGCGTCTCGCAGCATGTTGTCGATGAGGTCGCGCTGCTGGACGTTGAACGTGATGATGCCGATCGACGGCGCGGTGTCGCCGGCAGCGGCGAACCGCCGGATCACCTCATCGACGATCGTCTGCGCTTCGACGCGGTTTGTCCGAAGAACTCCGCGCGCGCCCGAACGCTCGAACCGACCGTCGACGCGCACGAGCGAAACTCCGTAGTCGGGCTTCGTCGCGGCGAGCGCGCCGGGTGTGGACGCGGTGAAGTCACGCAGTGGGGCCGGGAACGACGACAGACGGCTTTCGTAGTACTGGTGGTTGCTGAAGGCGATGAGCGCTTCATCTTGGCTGCGGTAGTGCCACGACAGCCACTTGCTCGGAACCCGTGCTTGGGTGCACTCCGTGAGGATGGATTCCTCATCTGCCACGAGACCAGCATCCGCCTCCGCCTCATCGACGTCGGCCGTCACCTCCGCGAAGGTCGATGGAGGCATCTGCTTGGAGTCTCCGACAACCACGACCGATCGCGCTCGCCCCATCGCTCCGACGGCATCCGCGACGCGGATCTGCGAAGCCTCGTCGAACACCACGATGTCGAACATCCCGGCTCGAGCCGGGAAGAATCGCGCGACGGATTCCGGGCTCATGAGCATGCACGGCGTGATCTGGGTGATCAGCTCGCCGTACTTGTCCATGAGCGTCCGCACGCTGTCCCCACCCCGCTGCCGCGAGAGCTGACGTTTGAGCGCGCCCATGTCGCCGCCGTCGAAGGTCGGGTCGAACCGCCGCTGGGAGAGGATGTCAGCTGGCAGAGCCCGCGGAAGCTCGCCGCGGATGGCTGCCGAGCTCGCAGCGAACCGTTCGATCGTCCGGTTATGCGCCGCGGGATCGAAGTCGCTGAGCGCGGTCGCGTCTTCGCGTTCACCGAGGGACGCCGCCGCGACGCCCTTGTCGAAGGCGAGCGCCGCGTCGTCGGCACGGATGCGCCCGGCCAGAATCGCCTCCCGCGCCACATTCATCCCCTGGCGCCGAAGGGGCTCCACGTGCCGGAGCAGGTCGATCCAGCGGCCGAGGGTGACAGGTTGGGTCGTCGCCAGGTTGCGCGCCGCACGTGTGCGTTCCCAGGTCGATGCGACTCCTTCATCTCCGGCCCAGGCGGCGAGCTGGTCAGGCGACGCGCGACCTCCCGCAGCAGCGACTGTCGCCCGCCACGCCGCAGCGAGCGCCGCGTACCGCTCAGCCGCCGCCACATCCGGGGTCGTCGTCTCATACACCCGGCGCAGGTCCAAGCGGAGATCTCCGGCAGTCGAGGCATCGGATGCGAGCGTTGTCGAAAGCCAACCCACCCACCTGAGGGCGGCCACGACCTGGTCGGCTGTGCCCGGCATGTAGGGATTGACGTCGGGGGCCGCGACGACGACGGGCAGTCGCTGCAGCTCACCACGTATCTCGTCGACCTGGGCGGCCGTCTCGGCCATGGCGCCGGTCAGTGCCGACAGGCTGCGCAGGTCGATCGCGGCCTGCTCGACGCGCAGGTCGGTCGCGAACTGGGCGAGTACCGCACGCCGACGCTTCTTGCGACCGAAGAACGACGACTCATCCGCGGCCAGGGCGGCTGCGTGAATCTCGCGAACGTCCCGCGAGAGCACCCGCGGATCGACCTGGCCGAGCCATGCAGGCGGCTGCGCTGCGGCCGCTGCCAGCCGCCGAAGGAGGTCATCAATCGACTGGAGCTGGACACGGTCGAGGGCACTGAGAGGATGGCGCGGCGCACGAGCGACACCCGCCCACGCTTCGAGCTGCTGCGGATCGCGCACGCGAGACAGCAGTTCGCTCAGACCGACGGCCGCGAGCGCGTCGTCGAAAGTGCGCGCCGCGCTATGCAGCGAGACCGCGTCGATATCGGGATCGTCGACGAACCCCCACGGATGCGTCGCTGCCGGGCGGGCGAGATCGCTGACCGCCGGCAGCTCTCGCAGAAGTGTGCGCAGCTGGTCGATGTGATCGCCCGACGCAACCAGGGAATGCGGCACATCCAAGGGCGGGATGTCCGCGGCGGATGCCAACATCTGCGATCGAGCCGAGTACAGGGACAGACCCGCCGCGTTCGGTTCGTGCACCCGCTGCGCGTAGCGCGACAGCGCGCCACGGCTGGACTCTGCCGCCTCCCGCTGCGCGGACAACGCCGCCCGGTCGGGCCGGGCAGTGGCGTCGAGCGCTGCCCTGAGCTGCTCGCGCACGGCATTCGGCCGCGCACCCTTGTCGTGCAGGTCGAGCGAGAAGGCGCCAAGCCCGACGGCATCCAATCGATCTTTCACGACCTCCAGCGCCGCGCGCTTCTCCGCGACGAAGAGCACGCGCTTGCCGGAAGCCAACGACCGAGCCAGCAGGTTCGTGATGGTCTGCGATTTGCCGGTGCCCGGAGGACCTTCGAGCACGAACGTGCGGCCCTCGACGGCTTCGACCACGGCCTCGAGCTGCGAAGAGTCCGCGGAGACGGGAACCTGCGCCGAGAGCGCATCGAGATCGACGTCGACCGGCGCCGGTACCGCATCGATGTAGGCCTCATTCGGCGACTGGATGAGGTGGGTGACGAGCGAGTTTGACGCGAGCTCTTCCCAGTTGTCGTCGAGATCCTTCCACAGGCGGAACTTCGCGAACTGCAGGATGCCGAGATGCACGGTGTCCTCGACGACGAAGGGGCGCTTGGCGTCGACCATCGCCTGGCGCACCGCATCGAACGCGGCGCCGAGGTCGATCCCCGCGGCATCCGTCGTCGGATTCGCGAGCCCGGGGACCTCGATGCCGAAGCTCACCTTCAGCTTCTCGAGGAGGCAGTAGTTCGGCGTGGACGCGCCCGCCTCGTCGAGGACGAGACGGAAGGACTGTCCACGCGACACACTTTCCAACGTCACCGGGACGAGAATGAGCGGCGATTGCAGCTGCCGGTCGTTGAACTCCCAGCGCAGGGTGCCGAACGCGAGGTACAGGTTGTTTGCGCCGGTCTCTTCGGTGACGGTCTTTGCCTTCGCGGCCAGTGCACGCAGCCTCGTTGTGTAGGCCGCTTGTGTGACATCGGTCAGGTGCGCCTGCCTCTTGTCGGCCAGAAGCGCCTCTCGTTCGGCCTCGTCGCGGTCGCGACCGAAGCGGATGCCACGCTCTCGCGCGATCTCGGGAACATCGTCGGACGCGAGAAGAGTGACGCTCGCGCCTCCGTTGATCATGTCCTCGAGCCGACCGAGTGCCGTGCCCGGCACCGCGAGTTGGTACCCGGCACGGCTCGTGAAGTTGATGAGCCGGTTGCGCAGACTCAGGTCGAGCAGAGCGTTCTTCCACTGCGCCACCCGCGGCGGAGCCAGTGGGCGACCCTGCGCATCGCGCTGGTCGGCGACGAACGGCACCAGGACGCGATCCGGCGGTCGATACTCGACGACGGTCACCTCACCATCGGGACCCACGGTACGACTGGGCAGTGGGAAGATGCCGTTCTCACGGGCGGCGCGCACGTCGGTGATGCCGAGGATCTCGTCCCGACGCGCTTCGAGGTACACCTGGGGCGCGGCGCGGGCGACGTCGAACGTGGCGGATGCTGGACCGCCGGTCACCTTCGTCGTCTCGAGCAACGAGATCCGGCCCAGCTTCGTGAGGTTGACCGCTTCTTCGCTGTCGGTGGTCGCGGGCAGTCCGAGGCTGCCGTTCTCCCGCCAGTACCCGAGGAAGATGTGTCCGTTCACCATCCACAGCGTCGAGTTGATCCCGATCTGCTCGAGCAGCGCGGCGAGCGTCAGCGTCGTGTCGAGACACGTTCCGAGTCGCCCTTCGAGCACCTCTTGCGGCGTGCGGATCTTCTGACCGCGCAGGCCCCAGCTCGCCGGAGGCTCCGCATAGCGGATGTCACGTTCGCGCACGGCATCCCAGATGGCCGCCACCATGGCATCCACCCTCGCCGGGTTGTCGCTCTGGTAACCGTCGAGCTCCGTGCGACCGCTCGACTGCCCCAGCAGGTCCGAGGCACGCTGCAGGACGGGCGTCAGCGCGGCCGCCTGCGGCTGAGCGAAGGATGCCAGGAGCTCGAGGCCGAGGTGCAGCTCCCGGGCGATCCACTGATTCGCGGCGAGCACAGTGACCGGATGCCGATGCTCGGCGATCAATCCGCCGTCCGGTCCGCGCAGAGTGAGAGTGATGGAGCCAGGCTGTTCCGTGTCAACCTGAAGCATCGGAGCGGGATCGAGGGAGAGCAGGTCGAGCCCCGCGAGTGTCTTGAGACCGGGCGCGAGGTCGAGGATCACGACTTTGGGAGCCCCCAGGGATCCACTGGCCGTCGCGGCCTCGATCTCGAGCGACGCTCCGCGAAGCTCGGGCCCGGCGTACGAGACCCGTACCTCCTGCACGGGCACGATGCGGGCGTGCGCCATGGCATAGCTGAGCTCGCTGACCGCGTCGAGCGAAAGACGCGCGCTCGGCGTCGGCGCAGGTGCGGGCACCGACGCGTCCGTCTCGGGCTGCTCGCGCAACTGACGGCGGGTGAGCGGCGGTGTCGCTGACTCTGTGGGCCGCGCGGTGGTGGCCACCGGCTCGGCCGACGACGGGAGGGGAACAGCCGGTGGCGCGGGAAGGGGCGCGCTCGGCGGCGCGGGAAGGGTGTGGCCGGTGGATCCACCGCCCAGCGCCGACAGCACCGTCGGCTTGCGCGCCGCGATCCGCTGCGCTTCGTCGGCCGCGCCCACTTCGCGAAGGAGCAACTCCGCCGAATCAAGAGCCCGATAGGTTTCGGCGGGGCTGAACTCGACCTGGTGCGCATGTTTGTTGCGCACCTCGCGCATCTCACTCGCCCAGTTCGTCGCTTGCCGCGAAAGATGCCCGTCGAAGGGGTAGCCGAGGTTGCCCAACTTCTCGGTCATCACTCGCAGCATCAGTCCGACATCGTTCGCGTGATGGTGTGAGGCGGGTCTGCCCGCGAGCTCGTCTTTGTGAGCGATGACCTGCACCCACGACGGCCCCTGAGGGAGACGCTCCGCGAACACCCGCTCGATGAACGGACGGAGGCCTTCTGCCAGGTCGTCGATGGAATCGCCGATGATCTGGCGTGTATCGATGGTCATGACATCTCCCTGACGCCCGTTACGACTCGGACGTGGTATCGGAGCCTAGATGATCGTGAGCGGCGGTTTGGGAACGCACGCTCAACTGTCTTGCGCGGCATCGCGGGGTGGTCGAAGAGAACACCAGAAGTGCCACCGCTTGCGTCCACTCACGCGTGTACTGGCGCGGATTGCGGACTATGGCACCGACCTGTGGCGCTCCAGGATTGCTCTGGCCCATGTCCGACCCCCGGAGTACCCTCCCCACCATGACCCCCGCCACCCTCTTCCTCCACGCCGATGCCGCGCTGCGCGAGGTCATCGATCAGCTCGATCCCGCCGACTTCTCCGCTTCCGTTCCGAAGGAGTGGAGCCAGCTCGAATCGCCCACGCTGCTCGTCATCCTCGGGCGCCATGCGTATGACGAAGCCTGGATTCCCGACGTGCTCGCGGGCCGAGCCGCGGCGGACGGCGACCCGTACGCCGACAGCGATCTACTGGGCGACAACCCGATCGCCTCCTACGACGCGCTCAACGACACGGCGACAGCAGCCGTGCGGTCAGGCGACGTCGCCGAGACCTTCCGCTTCACCTACGGCGACTACCCGGCGGCGGAAGGTTTCGCGCACCTCGCGACCTACCGCGCGTTCCAGGCGTACTCGATCGCGAAGCATTTCGGCATCCCGTTCCACCTCTCCCCCGAGCTGGTCGCCGGGTTCAACGAGCACGTGGTCCCGCACGCCGACGAGTGGCGGCAGTGGGGCGTCTTCCCGTCGGCGGTCGAGCCACCCGCAGATGCCGACGACGAGACGCGGCTGCTCTGCGCTCTGGGGTTCTGGGCTTCCTAGGTAGGAGCGGCAATCCGCTCTGTGCCCGGTGGCGCCAACGTCGCGATAAGTATGATCGCGGTCATGACGACTGTTCCTGCTCAAAGGCACTCGTGATCACCGAAGAGCCCTGGTACTCGCAGCTTCGAGTTCGCTGGAAGCCGGAGCACGTGAAGCTCCTGATGATTGCGGAGAGCGCTCCCGACGACCGCGGCGACCTCAGCAATCGCCGGTTCTTCTACGCGGATAGGCTCGGCGCCGACAACCTGTTCCGAGGCGTCGTTGAGGCGATGTACGGAGTCGCAAAGGACGATCTCAAGCGAACAGGAAAGGGCCCGTGGCTCGAGCGGCTCCGATCTGATGGTTTCTTTCTGATCGACCTGGCCCCGCATCCTGTCAACGCTCTCACCGGCCAAGAACGACGGCGTTCCCTGATTCAGTCAGTGCCAAACTGCGTGGCGCGCGCGGCTCAGCTGAATCCCGATGGTGTGGTGGTCGTCAAGGCGGACCTCTACCCAATGCTCGCAAGCCCCCTACGCGACGCGGGGCTCACGCTGCTCCAGGATGGTCCGATCGCCTTCCCCTTGGGCAACACCCGTGCAGAGTTCGTTGCCAGCTTCAATCGAGCTCGCGGCAACCTCGAGGCGTAGCTGAACATACAGCGCGAGCCGAAACCGCCAACAGCTGGGGTCAATCCATCGCCTCGAACATGTGGATCCGGGTCGAGCGCGGAGTGCTCGGTGAAGCGACTCGGAGGCCTCAGACGATTCGCAACGGCTTCCCCGTCTGAGCGCTCGCATCCAGAGCGGCATCCATCACCGCAAGAAGCTGCCGCCCATCGGCCGTCACGAAGTAATCACCGAGCGAGGTGATCGTGTCGGCGATGTCGCTCCCCCACGGCGGAACGAGGCCCGGCTTCTCGATGTCCCAGACCACGTCGGCGGGCGGGTGTTGTCGCAGCTCGCGCTGGTGTTCGCCAGTTCCGCGCGCGCGAGCTGGGCGGCATCCGGAGACAACTCACCATCCCGGTAGAGAGCCGCGAGCGTCGGGAACCGCGAGCCACGATCACCGTCCTCGAGCCGAACCGTGACGGTGTCGAAGAACGAGCCGAGAAAGTCAGCGCGACCGATCGGATACGCGATAGGGCCCACCCCCAGACTGACGCTCATGGCAAGAGCTTAGGGAGGCTCAGTCCACGTCTCACGGCGCGAGGTTCTCGATCAGGTTCAACTGCGTGCCGTCGATGTCGATCAGGTTGCCGATACGCAAACCCGACGGCTGCGTCACCACGGGATGAACGCGCGGGAACCCGACCGTCGACTCGACCACACCCGCCGCCGTGATGCGTCGATACAGCTCGTTGACGTCGTCGACGCGGATGCTGCACATGAACGAGCTGCTCGCGGGGTCGAGGTCGGCGAAGAGGAAGAACTCCAGCGTGAGGTCGCCGCGCCGCAGGATCAGCCAGCCGTCGTCCCGGTAGTCACGCTCGAAGCCGAACCCGCCGTAGAACGCGATGGTGGCGTCGAAGTCGCGGGACGGCAGGTTCGGCACGGCGCGATCGGTCATGCCGGAGACCCTATCGGGCCACTCGACTGGGCGGAGAGGTCCTTGGCGACAGGCTCCCGGAACCCGCGGACGATGAGCAGGATCGCGAGCCAGACCTCGAAGGCGAACACCGGCAGCGCCGCCACCCCCGCGACCGGCCCGTTGAGAGGGATGACCGCCCACAGCTGACAAAGGTTGCTCGCGAGCACGAGCGCGCCCCCGGCGAGGCTGAGCGCAGCGAGCGCACGGGGCACGACGCGCGTGTCCCACAGCAGCCACCCGAGCACGATCGTGTTGACGCTGATCACCAAGCCCTGACCCACGAGGAACGAGGCGGTGTGCATCGCGGATGCCACCTCCGCCACCGCGCCACCAGCCATCGGCGCCCACATCATCGCGAGCATCGGCAGCGTCCCGGCGATGATGACCGCCGCCTCGACCGCGCGAAGCAGAGCGAAGGTGGCGGCGCGGACCGGTCCAAAGGTGCGCAAGAGGTGCCAGAGCAGCACCCCCGTTCCCGCGCAACCAATCGCGAGGGCGAACTCGAGCGTGATTCCCGCGGAGAGAAGCCCGGCGCCATACGCGACCACGGCGACGACCGAGGTCACGTGAGTCACCAGGTAGAGGATGCCGGCGGCGCGGGCGTGCTGGCGCGGGGTGTGCCGCGAGAGGGACGGAGAAGCGTCGGTATATACGGTGTATGCCTGCATGATCGAGAGTATGGATATACGCTGTACATATGTCAACTCCCCCGCGCCTCGACAGGGAGCGCGTCGTCGAGGCTGCGGTCGCGATGGCTGACGAGCAGGGACTCGAGCGGACGAGCATGCGGGCCCTCGCTGATCAGCTGAAGGTCACCCCGATGGCGCTGTACAACCACGTCGCCAACCGTTCCGAGCTGATCGACAACATGCTCGACCACGTCATCGCAGGCATCCCCGACGTTGCCGCTGAGGGTGACTGGATGCACGCGACGCGGGCACGGATCTTCGCGGCCCGAGCGGCGTTCGCCGCGCATCCCTGGGCTCGAGAAGCGATCGAGACCCGTCCGCTGGCGACCCCGCTGACCCTGCGGCACATGGACGCCCTCATGGCGGGCATGTTCGCCGGCGGGCTCTCGGCCGACCTCGTGCATCACACGATGCACGCCCTGTCGACACGCATGTGGGGCTTCACACGGGACGTGCTCCCGACACCCCAGCCACCCAGCGATCCCGACGAACGGGCGCGCGCGATGGCGGCCTTTGCGACGTCGTATCCCGCGATCGTGCGCATGGCCACCACCTCTCCCCACGCGGGAGAGGCGTGCGACGACGACGCCGAGTTCGGTTTCGCCCTTGACCTGATCCTCGCCGGGACGCAGCGGCTGCACGAGCAGGGGTGGACCCGCGCGATGCCCGTCGACGACGCCCTCCGGGGCTGATCGACCCCCCGGTTAAGCCCCGCCTGCGAAGTGCTCCCAGCGCCCCTCCGACACCACGCGCACCTCATCGCCCTCGGGCGTGCACATCGGGTGGCCCCACTGCGCCGTCGGGATCACCAACGCGCGCGACTCCTCGATCGGCTCGCCGAGCGGCTCGACGAGAGCGGCACGGATGCTGTCGTTCGTGACGCCGCCCGACGTCAGAAGAAGTCTCACGCCGTCACCGCGATCGACACGGCTGGGTCACATCCCCGGCGCCATGTCCGCGAACCGCGAATAGTGCCCCTGGAACGCCACCGTGATCGTGTCGGTCGGCCCGTTACGGTGCTTCGCCACGATCAGGTCGGCCTCGCCGGCGCGCGGGGAGTCCTTCTCGTATGCGGCCTCACGGTGCAGGAGCACGACCATGTCGGCATCCTGCTCGATCGAGCCCGACTCACGCAGGTCGGAGAGAGCCGGCTTCTTGTCGGCGCGCTGCTCGGCGCCACGGTTCAGCTGCGACAGGGCGATGACGGGAACCTGCAGCTCCTTCGCCATCAGCTTCAGCGCACGCGAGAACTCACTGACCTCTTGCTGGCGCGACTCGACGCGCTTACCGCTCGTGAGCAGCTGCAGGTAGTCGATGACGACCATCTTCAGACCCTCGCGCTGCTTGAGGCGACGGCACTTCGCCCGAATCTCGACGAGCGTCATGTTCGGGCTGTCGTCGATGTAGAGGGGCGCGTCGTTGATGCGGCCGCGGGTGGCGGCGACGGTGGTCCAGTCGCGGGAGTCGAGGGTTCCCTTGCGCATGCTCTGCAGCGGGATGGCTCCCTCGGCGCTGAGCAGGCGCATCGCAATCTCGGACCGACCCATTTCGAGCGAGAAGAAGATGCACGGAGCGTTCGACTTGATCGCGGCGGCGCGGGCGAAGTCGAGCGCGAGCGTCGACTTACCCATGGCCGGACGCGCGGCGAGAACGATCATCTGACCGGGGTGCAGGCCGTTGGTCAGCTGATCGAGACCGGCGAAGCCGGTGGGGATGCCGGTCATCGACCCGTCGCGGCCGCGAGCGGCCTCGATCTCGTCGACAGCGGCATCCACGGCCACCGTCAGGGGAATGTAGTCTTCGGCGCTGTCGTCGCCCGAGACGTTGTAGATCTCGGCCTGAGCGCTGTTGACGAGCTCGGTCGGGTCGCCCTCACCGGCGTAACCCATCTGCACGATGCGGGTGCCGGCCTCGACGAGGCGGCGGAGCAGAGCGCGCTCGGCGACGATCGACGCGTAGTAGCCGGCGTTCGCGGCGGTCGGCACGATCGAGGTCAGGGTGTGGAGGTAATCCGCACCCCCGGCGCGCTGGAGTTCGCCGGTCTTGATGAGCTCGTCGGTGACGGCGACGACGTCGGTCGGCTCACCGTGCGAGTAGAGGGTGAGGATCGCCTCGAAGATCAGCTCGTGCTTCGGCACGTAGAAGTCGGGGCCGCGGAGGGTCTCGATGACATCCGCCACGGCATCCTTCGACAGGAGCATGCCGCCCAGAGCGCTCTGCTCGGCCAGCATGTCGTGCGGCGGGGTGCGCTCGGGGCGCGGCGCTTTTCCGAGACGCTCTTCGGCGATGTCAGCGATCGACACGTGCTCTCCTTCAGTGCTCCGACGCCCCCTCACCTCCTCGCGCGCGCGCGTGGGAAGGTCGGGAACGCTGCGGGTGGGACGATCTCGCCAGCATGAAATCACCAACATCCGACATCGACGCGCGCCGGCGGTGAGGGGGATGCCCGAGGGGCTGCCCCCACGCTAGATACCACTGTCTCCACATGCAAACAGACCTGTGGATAACTCTGTGGAGAGTTTGCGGGAAACGCCGCCACGTCTGTGCACAACTACTGTGGACAACTAGGTGGATGGATACGAATTTTGGGCAAAAATAGCCCTCCGACCAGGGATAAATCTCTCCACAGCTTTTCTGTTTGAAACCTGCGTGAACTTCGGCTTGAAGGTTGTGCGCTACGGGGTTCGCATGTGCACAACTCGGGGGATAACTCGCCGGACGCCTAGCCATCCAAGGTCCCTGCTGTCAAATCATTTTTCCCATCCGGCGTGTCGCCCGTCATCCCGCGGTTACTTACCGACTACCGAGATTTCACCCCCGCCCTATCGAACCCGCCGACGCAGGCGTACCGTTGCCGCCGCAGAGTCGCTCACGATTCTTTGGGGGTGCATCGATGGATGCCACGGCGAAGCGGGGAGTGTCGCACACGCTGCGATTGCTCATCGCCGGCGCCTGCGCGGCATTCGCCCTCGCGCTCCTCTCGCTCATCCTCTCGGTGACGTCCGCGTCGGCCGATGACGGCGGGGGATCCGGTCTGCTCGGCGGAATCGCCTCGACCGTCGACGACGCGACCGATGCGGTCGCCGACGTCGCCCGCCCCGTCACCGATACCGTCGAACCTGTCACCGATCACGTCGCCGACACCGCGGCATCCGTGTCCGACACCGTCTCCGAAGCGCTGCCCGCGCCCGTCGCAGCCCCGGTCACCGAGATCTCCGACACGGTGACCGACGCCGCCTCCGACACGGCGGCTGCCGTCTCCGACACGGCGGGTGACGTGTCCGATGGGGCGATCGGCACGGTCGACACCGTTGTCGACGACGCGACGCAGGGGGTGTCCGATGTCGTCGGCTCAGGCGTGGGCGGCACGATCGTCGAGCCCATCGTCGACACCGTCGAGGCGCTGCCCGTGGTCGGACCCATCGTCGACGACACGGGCCTCGGGGACGTCGTCACCGACGTGGGCGACACGGTCGACGGTACGGTTCCGGTGATCGTCGGCGAGCTGCCCTCGGTCGACCCCGTCGCCCCGGTGACGCCCGTCATTCCGACGCTTCCCGTCGTGCCGACGGTGCCGATGCCGGTCGAGCCGGGCGGAGTCGTCACGCCGCCGGCCGCGCCGGTGGCGACTGACCCCGCGTCCCCGCTGCTGGTGGACGCATCGTCGACGGCTCCCCCGGCCAACCCCACCGACGCGCTCATCGTGCACGCTCGCGCGACCGCCGCGTTCTTCACCGCCGCTGCGCACTCCGCGCCGCCGACGCAGATCGCCGCCCCCGCGTCCCCCGCGGTTCCCGCCGACGCTCCGACGCCCCTCGCCACACAGAGCGTGTCGGGCGTCCCGGCCTCGTCGTCGGCATCCGGGAGCTCCGCCGCCGCGCCCTCCCCCGTCGCAACGCCCGCCGACGCCGCCTTCGGCGCCGGGATGCTGCTTCTCGCTCTGCGCCACGACGTCGACGACGACCTGCCGGGGAGCCCCGTCTTCGCCACCGACGTCTCTCCTGACTGAGGACGGTCGCGCCGTGCCCCGCACGGCAATCGACCCCGGCGCATTCGCGCACCCTCATTCACACACAGGAGAAACACTCATGCGCAAGTTCTACTCGCGTGCCCTGCTGGGCGCGCTCGTCGGGGGCGGCCTGGCCGTCCTCGGATGCGGCATCGCCAACGCCGCGGAGACCTCGGGAGCGGACGGTCTGCTCTCGGGCGACCAGGCCGCCGTGTCGGTCGACCTGCCTGTCACCATCGGCGGAAACGCCGTCTCGGTGATCGGCGACAGCCACAGCGAGGATGCCGACACCTCGGTGCCCGCTCCGGATGCCGCCCCGGTGACCAGCACCGACGGCAGCGACGGGGTGGCCTCGGGCAACCAGGGGATCATCTCGGTCGAGGTGCCCGTCACCGTCGGCGGAAACGCCGTCTCGGTGGTCGGTGACAGTCACAGCGAGGACGCCGACACCTCGGTGCCTGCCGAGCCCGCTTCCGCGCCGGAGACGGCCCCCGAGCAGCCCCCGCTGCACGTCGCACCGGTCCCCACCGACGAGGTGCCGGGAAAGACCGACGCCGTGACCACGGACGGCACCGACAGCGTCGCGGGTGGCAACCAGGCCGTCGCACCGGTCGAGGTGCCGGTCACCGTGGGCGGCAACGCGGTCTCGGTGATCGGCGACAGCCACAGCGAGGACGCCGACACCACCGGCGGCACCACCGGCAACACCGGCTCTACCGGCGACGTCGAAACCGACGGCACGGACAGCATCGGCGGCGGCAACCAGGCCATCATCCCGATCGCGGTGCCCGTCACCATCGGCGGCAACGCCGTTTCGGGCATCGGCGACAGCCACAGCGAGGACGCCGACACCACCGGCGGCACCACCGGCAACACCGGCTCCACCGGCTCCACCGGCGACTTCGAAACCGACGGCACGGACAGCATCGGCGGCGGCAACCAGGCCATCATCCCGATCGCCGTACCCGTCACCATCGGCGGCAACGCCGTTTCGGGCATCGGTGACAGCCACAGCGAGGACGCCACCACCACCGGCGGCAACACCGGCTCCACCGGCGACGTCGAAACCGACGGCACGGACAGCCTCCTCGGCGGCAACCAGGCCATCATCCCGATCGCCGTACCCGTCACCATCGGCGGCAACGCCGTTTCGGGCATCGGTGACAGCACCTCCACGGGCGCGACCACCACAGGTGGGGCCGGCGACGGCGGTCTGATCGGTGGGATCGTCACCGACGGCACCGGCAGCATCGGCGGCGGCAACCAGGCCGTCATCCCGATCCAGCTGCCCGTCACGATCGGTGGCAACGCGGTATCGGTCATCGGCGACAGCACCACCGAGGGCTCGCACACCGGCGGCACGCCTGGCACCCCGGGAACACCCGGCACCCCCGGAACACCCGGCACCCCCGGCACCCCCGGCACCCCCGGCACCCCCGGCACCCCCGGAACACCCGGCACCCCCGGAACACCCGGCACCCCCGGCACCCCCGGCACCCCCGGCACCCCCGGCACCCCCGGCACCCCGGGAACCCCCGGAACCCCGGAAACCCCCGGCGGTCACACCACCACTGGCGGCACCCCCGTCGTCGGCTCGGTCGCTTCGACGAGCTCGGTGACGCCGCTCACGACGAACGCTGCGAGGACGCTCGCGGTCACCGGGACCGACGGCTCCACGGCCCTCGGACTCGGAATCGCCGGCCTGCTCGCGCTGCTGATGGGAGGCGTGCTGCTGCGCCGCCGCCGCTCGCTCTCGTGAGTCGCGGAGGGCACTGACCCTCGGCGCGAGACACCGGATGCCGACGCGCTGTCGCGGCATCCGGTGTCGTGGCGCGCTCGGAACCCGGTGTTCGGCAGCGCGCCGACGTTGTCAGTCGGCCAGGCGCCAGTCGTCGAAGCTGAACCCCGGCGACACGAGGCAGCTCACCACGACCTCGGCGTCACCCGAGGGCCGGGCCGCCTGCCACACCCCCGCCGGAACGGTGTGCTGCAGCACGTGACCGGCGGCGAGGTCGGGACCCAGCGTGATCGTCTGCGCCTCGCCCGGCTCGGTGCCCGACCCGCCGAGCGACAGCTCGAGCGCACCGGGGCCGTGCCACAGCCACACCTCGTCGCTCGTGACGACGTGCCACGCACTGCGCTCATCGGGCTGCAACAGGTAATGAATGCAGGTCGCCGCGGGTCGCTCCCCCGCGGGGGTGTCGACGGCGTACGACCCCGTCCACATGCGACGGAACCACCCGCCCTCCGGGTGCGGCTCGAGGTCGAGCAGCCGCGCCGTCTGCGGGCGGTCGTCCCCCACGCCAGCGGTCTCACCACGGTCGGTCATGCGCGCACTCCTGTCTCACGGGTGAAGGCGGGCGAGGCGAAACGCGCCTCGCCGTCGATGAACGTCGCGGCCGCGGTCGCAGACCCGGCCACAACGAGGTGTTCGATCGTGGCATCCACGTCCGACACCGGGATGTCGAAGAACGCCAGGTCCGCCACCGCCCCCACCGCCAGATACCCCGTGCGCGCGGGACCCGTGTCGAGGCCCATCGCGTGCGCCCCGCCCAGGGTCGCCGCGCGCAATAGCAGCTCCGACAGGTCGCGACCGGTGTAGCCCTGCGCCCGCGCGAGCCGGTGCAGCGCCGCGACGTCGGCGAGAAGATCCAGCGACGGCGACGACGACAGCGAGTCGGTGCCCACGGCCAGCGCATTGCCCTCGATGAGATACGCGGCGACCGGCGGCTCGTCGAGGCCGATGACGGCGTTGGACCGCGGGCACAGGGCCACGGTGGTCCCGCGGGCGCGGAGCGTCGCGCGGTCGCGGGCGGTCATGTAGACACCGTGCGCGATGTGGCAATCGGGTCCGAGCACACCGAGCTCGTCGACGAACTCCGTCGCCCCGGTGCCGAATCCCTGCTCGCGCAGCGCCTGGAAGCTCGCGGGACGCCGCTCGCGCCACGGTGCCGCCTCCCCGTGTTCCCGCTCGAACGCGGCCTCGCCGAGGTGGATATGGAGGCGACTCCCCCGCTCGCGCACGATGTCGGGGATCTCCAGCAGCGGCTCGACGTCGAGCGAGTACGGCGCGTGCGGCGAGAGACCGGTTCCGGGCGGCGAGGGCAGCGCGTCGAGGCGCGCCTCGACCTCCGCGCGGCCTCGTTCTGCCCACGCGTCGTTGGTCCAGCTCATCACCTCCCAGTAGGTGATGCCGTGCAGACGAGCGTCGTGCAGTGCAGAGGCGGCCTCGACGTCGGTGACGACATCGGCGACGGCGGTGGTGCCGGCGGCGATCATCGCGTTCGCTCCGGCTCTGGCATCCGCTCCCCAGTCGTGGGGAGTCTCGTACACGACCTGGAACGCCCGCGCCCAGTCGTCGAAGCCGTCGTACGTGCCGCGGCCCACCTCGGCCATGCCGGTGTACTGCAGATGCGCGTGCGCGTTGACGAGCCCGGGAGTGAGGACACCCGACCAGTGCACCTCGTCGAAGGCGACCCCGCGGGCGCGCAGCTCGTGCACGACCCACTCGCGCTCCCCCACGTGCCGGATCCGCCCGGCCGCCACGGCGATCGCCCCACCTCGGATGGGCGGGGCGGTGATCGGCAGAACGAGGGATGCCGAGTAGACGACGACTCGATCGGCACGCTCTTGCACAGCGTTCAGCCTAGGGTCGGGGTGTGACGGGCATGTGTCGCGCTGCTCGCCCGGACCCTTCGACAGGCTCAGGGACCTCCCCCACCGCACGGTTTGGGGCGCGCTCTTCCATTTGGGGCGCGGAATACCCCGCCCCGAACGGAAGAACGCGCCCCAAACCCACCGACCTCGACGCACGGTGGCTGAGCTCGTCGAAGCCACCCCGGACCCTTCGACGAGCTCAGGGTCCTCCGCCGGGGACACGAAAAGGCCCCGCCCTGCCGAAGCAGGAGCGGGGCCGAATCGTGCGTCGCAAATTACTTCGCGGCGACCACCTGGAGGGTGATCACGGCGGTGACGTCGTCACGCAGGCGAACGGTCGCCTCGTGCTCGCCCACCGACTTGATCGCCGAGGTGATCTGGATCTTGCGCTTGTCGAGCTCGCCCAGACCGGCGGCCTTGACGGCGTCGGCGACGTCGCCCGGCTTGACCGAACCGAACAGGCGACCCTCGTTGCCGGCCTTGACCGACAGCTTGACCGTGTTCGACTCGAGCGTGTTCTTCAGGGCCACGGCGTCTTCGTGCGCGTGGATCGCGCGGGCCTCGCGAGCGGCGCGGATCGACGCGACCTGCTTCTCGCCACCGCGGCTCCAAGCCACGGCGAAGCCCTGCGGGATGAGGTAGTTGCGGGCGTACCCGTTCTTGACCTCGACAACGTCACCGGCGCTACCGAGCCCGGTGACCTCATTCGTGAGAATCAGCTTTGCCATCGGGTGCTCCTTAGCGGCCGGCGCCGGCGTAGGGCAGGAGAGCCATCTCGCGCGCGTTCTTGATGGCGCGGGCGATCAGGCGCTGCTCCTGCACGGAGACACCGGTGATACGACGGGCGCGGATCTTCCCGCGCTCCGAGATGAACTTGCGGAGGGTTGCGACGTCCTTGTAGTCGATGACGCCGACGCGGATCGCCTTCGCGGGGGCTGCGTTCTTCGCACCCTTCCGCGGCTTGCGGCGGTCGCCAGTGGCCTTTCCAGCCATGCTTCCTTCTTTCGTGTGGTTCGGATGCCGAGCCGGTCACGCGGACCGGGGTGTGGCATCCGGAATTTCAGGGGGTCGTCGTGCTCGCGAGAGCGCGGCGAAGATCAGAACGGGGTGTCGTCTCCGTAGGAACCAGGAGTGCTCCACGCGTCGGCGCCGCTGTTGCCGCTGTTCGAGCCGGGGGTCGACCACGGCTCGTCGTTGGACTGCTGCACCTGCGGGCGCTGACCGCCGCCACCGCCGCCGCCGGAAGCGGCACGGGTGACCTGCGCGGTCGCGTAGCGGAGCGAGGGGCCGATCTCATCGACTTCGAGTTCGATGGAGGTGCGGTTGTTGCCCTCGCGGTCCTGGTACGAACGCTGCTTGAGGCGACCGGTCGCGATGACACGGCTGCCCTTCGTCAGCGAACCGGCGACGTGCTCGGCGAATTCGCGCCACACCGAGGCACGCAGGAACAGCGCCTCGCCGTCTTTCCACTCGTTCGCCTGACGGTCGAACGTGCGGGGAGTCGACGCGATGGTGAAGTTCGCGACCGGAAGACCGTTCTGCGTGTAGCGCAGCTCGGGGTCGGCCGTGAGGTTGCCCACAACGGTGATGACGGTTTCGCCGGCCATCGTCGTTACTTCGCAGCCTTCTCGGCGGACTCGACCTTGCGGGGAGCGGCAGCCTTGCGGGCGGCCTTCTCCTCGGAGCGCTTGGCTTCGGCGGCGACCTGAGCGATCGCTTCTTCGGCGCGGAGGACCTTGGTGCGCATGATCTGCTCGTTCAGCTTGAGCTGACGGTCGAGCTCGTTCGTGGCCTCGCTGGTCGCGACGAAGTTGACGACGGCGTAGATGCCCTCGTTCTTCTTGCGGATCTCGTAGGCGAGACGACGGCGGCCCCAGATGTCGACCTTGTCGATGGTTCCTCCATCGGCCGTGATGACCTTGAGGAATCCGTCGAGCTTCGGAGCGACCTGGCGCTCGTCGACCTCGGGATCGAAGATGACCATGAGTTCGTACTGGTGCGTCACTAACCCACCTCCTTCGGACTAGAACGGCTGACGGGCATTTCCCGGCAGCAGGAGGGTGTGTTGCACGTCGTCGTGGGCTTATACGCGCATGGGCGTCGCCAGACAACCTTCATAGTCTAACGGATGCCACCTCGCTCGGCGGAATCGTCCTGGGTGGATGTGAGTCACGACCGTGGGGGGACGGATGCCGGGAATTCGACCGTTCGACGCACGCGCGCTGGTGGACCCCGTCGACACCGCCGCAGCGAAAGCGTTCACGACCCGGCTGCGCCGAGAGGGTCGCATCAACGAGGGCGGCAGAGTTGCCGCGATCGTCGTCTACATCGTGATGCTCGTCTTCATCGGCGGATTCGCCCTCGTCGGGCTGTTCTTCCTCATCGTCTTCGCGTCGGTGCTCAAAGAGGGTGCGATCTTCATCGGCATCCTGTTCGGCCTTCCGGTACTGCTGTGCGTCGGCGTGATCGTCGGGGCGTTCTTCTTCGGGCTGCGCGGCGACCGCATCGCGCAGGAGCGGCGCTGGCGGCTCGCGCGCTTCGCGCACGCCGTGAGCATGGAGTACGTGCCGTCGATCAGCGAGCCCCCGCTGCCGGGCTCGATCTTCCAGCGCGGGAGCGGGCGGACCGCCGTCGACGTCCTGCGCGGGCGGGAACCGCGGTTCGTCGAGGTCGGCAACTACCGCTACACGGTGAGCAACGGGAAGAACCAGACCACGGTGCGGTGGGGCTACATCGCGATCAAGCTGAACGTTCCGCTCCCCCACATCGTCCTGGACGCCTCGGGCAACAACATCTCGCTCGGCACGTTCGGCCGCGACCAGCACCTCAGCCTCGAGGGCGACTTCGACCGGTACTTCCGGCTGTACTGCCCGCAGGGGTACGAGCGCGACGCGCTCTACCTCTTCACCCCCGACGTGATGGCGCGCTTCATCGACAATGCCGCCGTGTTCGACGTCGAGATCGTCGACGACTGGCTGTTCCTGTACTCCTCGGACGACATGTCGACCCTCGACCCCGGGCGCTGGGCCTGGACGTTCTCGCTGCTCTCGGCCCTGCTCGACAAGCTCGCGCAGTGGGAGCGCTGGCGCGACGACCGACTGCTGCCGGCCACCGATCCGGGCGTGCCGTGGGGTCCGGGGGCGGCGGCGAGCCCTGCGCCGGGGGTCGCTGCGGCAGGGCTGGCGGCGGCGGGCGCGGGCGCGCCGGGCGCGGGGGCACCGGTCAGCGGAGCGCCGGGCACGGCGGGACCGGGCTTCGTGGCCCCCGGAGGAGGGATGCCGGAAGGCGTGGCATCCGCTCCCGCCCCTGTCGCGCCGCTGCCGCTGTCGGCACCGCCCGGGGTCGCTCCCCCGGGTCGACGCCTGCGCCGGGGCGTCCCCTGGCTGGCGCTCGGGATCATCGGCGGCGTGCTGGCGCTGGGTTTCGTCCTGATCGGGGGGACGCTTCTGCTCCCGGTGCTGTTCCTGCGCTGACGGGCGGTACGGCGCCGGGTGAGCGCGGCTGGGTAACCTGGGCCGCGCACGACGAGACCCTCTGAGGAAGGTGTGCCCGTGGCATCCGGAACTCCCCCGTTCGACCCGACGGCCCTGACCGCGGCCGTCGACCGCGCCGAGGTGCGCGCCTTCACGGCCGAGCTGCGGCGGAGCGGAGCGTTGCGCACGAGGTGGCTTTCGGGTGCCGTCCTGGCGATCATCGGCGGGGCCATCGTGCTCTTCACGGTCCCGGCGCTGCTCGCCCTGGTCTCGACCATCGCGTCCGGCACGAACACGATCAGCCCGGTGTCGATCTTCTTCGTGCTGTTCCTCGCCGCGGTCATCGCGGTAATCGTGGTGGTGATCGTGCGCGCGTTCCGCGGACGGGCCGAGCGGCGATACCGACTCGACCGCTTCGCCCGCGCCAACGGGCTCGAGTGGCGGGGAGACGTCGACGACCCGCCCCTGCCCGGCATGATCTTCGACCAGGGCCACTCGCGCGAGGCGAGCGACGTCGTGAGCGGATACCGTCCGCGGTTCATCGAGGTGGCAAACTACGCGTACAAGACCGGCTCCGGCAAGAGCGAGACGACGCACAAGTGGGCGTACGTCGCCCTCCGACTCGACACCCCTCTCCCCCATATCGTTCTGGATGCCGTCGGCAACAACGGTCTGTTCGGGGCGTCGAACCTGCCCATCACGTTCACTCGCGAGCAGCGCCTCGGACTCGAGGGCGACTTCGACACCTACTTCGCGCTGTACTGCCCCGAAGGATATGAGCGCGACGCGCTCTACCTCTTCACTCCCGACGTCATGGCGCGCTTCATCGACAACGCCGCCGCCCTCGATGTCGAGATCGTCGACGACTGGCTGTTCCTCTACGCGCGGCGCGACCTGTCGACCCTCGACCCGCGGACGTGGGAATGGCTCTTCACGACGGTGGCGGCGATCGAGGAGAAGGTCGCGCAGTGGGCACGGTGGCGCGACGAGCGGCTGCAGGCATCCGCGGCGGCGGCGGGCCCCACCGCGGTCGGGACCGCCGCGCCCCTGCTCACTCCCCCGCCCGCGGGCGTCGCCCCGCAAGGTCGCCGCCTCAAGCGCAGCGTCTCGTGGCTGACGGTCGCCATCGGCGTGATCGTCGTCGGGTACTGGATCGTGAGCATCGTCTCGGACGTGTTCCTCCGCTGACCGGCGTCGCCCCCACGCACCCACCGCGCTGCGCCTCCCGTTGAGTGTCCAAGACACGCCGTAAGGCGCCCGGGAGTTACGGCGTGTTTTGGACACTCAACAAGGGGCCGCGGGCGGCGCAGGGGGCGGCGAGCGCGGTCAGTGCGCGGACCAGCCGCCGTCCATCGTGTAGCTCGCGCCCGTGACCATTCCGGCGTCGGGACCCGCGAGCCAGAGAGCGAGGGATGCCACCTCGTCGGGCTCCACGAGTCGCTTGATCGCGGCATCCTGAAGGAGCACTTTCTCCAGCACCTCGCTCTCCGGGATACCGTGCGCTTTGGCCTGATCAGCGATTTGTTTCTCGACGAGAGGTGATCGGACGTACCCGGGATCGATGCACACGCTCGTGACACCGCGCGGCCCACCCTCGAGCGCCGTGGTCTTGGACAGACCCTCCAGGCCGTGCTTCGCCGTGACGTACGCCGACTTGTATGCCGATGCGCGTATACCGTGCACGCTCGACATGTTTAGCACCCGCCCGAAGCCGCGCTCGTACATGGCCGGCAGCGCCGCACGGATGAGGAGGAACGGGGCCTCGAGCATCAGCCGCAGCATGAACGCGAACCGTTCGGGGTCGAACTGCTCGATCGGGCTCACGTGCTGGATGCCGGCGTTGTTGACGAGGATGTCGACGTCGAGGCTGAGCTCGCGGAGCGCGGCCGTGTCGGAGAGGTCGACCGCCCAGGCACGACCGCCGATCTCCCCCGCCACACGTTCGGCGGCCTCGCGGTTGACGTCGGCCACGGTGACCTGGGCTCCGGCATCCGCGAATCTCCTCGCGACGGCCTCGCCGATGCCGCTCGCTCCCCCGGTGACCAGCGCCCTGCGCCCGGTGAGGTCGATGCTCATGCCGTCTCCTTCGTCGCTGCGCGGCCCGACCGCGCCGCGTCCGCCGCGTCGATGGCGTGCAGCGAGATGCCGCGGGTCTCCTTCAACGACAGCACGGTGAGGGCGGTGATGACGCACGCCACGACGATGTACATCGCGATCGGCAGCCATGAGCCGAAGTCGCGCAGCCACTGCGTCGCGAGGATCGGCGCGAGGGAGCCGGCGAGGATCGCGGTGACCTGGGCGCCGAGCGAGACGCCGGAATAGCGCATGCGCGTCGGGAAGAGCTCCGCCATGACCGCGGGCTGCGGTGCGTACATCCCGGCGTGGAACACGAGACCGATCGTCACGGCGGCGACGATGAGCACGGGGTTGAGCGTGTCGAACATCGGGAAGGCGAAGAACGCCCAGGTCGCGCTGAGGATCGCGCCGGCGAGGTAAACAGGGCGCCGTCCGACGCGGTCGGCGAGGCGACCGAGGGGCGGGATCACGGCGAAGTGGATGACGTGCGCGATGAGCAGCGCGAGCAGGAGCTGGCTCGTGTCGTAGGAGTGCACGACCTTCAGGTACACGATCGAGAAGCTCACGACGATGTAGTAGACGATGTTCTCCGCGAAGCGGACACCCATCGCCTGCGCGACACCCTTCGGGTAGCGGCGGAGCACCTCGACGACCCCGAACGACATCGCCTTCTCTTTCTCGACCTGCGCCTTCGCCTCGAGGAAGATCGGTGCCTCTTCGACGTGCGTGCGGATGTAGAAGCCGACCAGCACGATCACTGCCGAGAGCCAGAACGCGATACGCCAGCCCCAGTCGAGGAAGGCCGCGGGGCTCAGCACGAACGACGTGACGAGCAGCACCATGGTCGCAAGCAGGTTGCCGATGGGAACCGCCGCCTGCGGCCAGCTCGACCAGAAGGCGCGCTGCCTGTCGGGGCTCTGCTCCGCGACGAGGAGCACGGCGCCGCCCCACTCTCCGCCGACGGCGAAGCCCTGGATGAAGCGGAGGGCCACGAGCATCGCGGGCGCCCAGTATCCGACGCTCGCGAAGCCGGGAAGGCATCCCATCAGGAAGGTCGCGGCACCGACGATGATGATCGTCGCCTGCAGCGTCGGCTTGCGACCGAAACGGTCGCCGATCTGGCCGAACACGATGCCGCCGAGCGGGCGGGCGACGAAGCCGACCGCGTAGGTGACGAAGGCCGCGATGATCCCGTCGAGCGGAGAGCCCGACGACGGGAAGAAGAACGTGCCGAAGACGAGGCTCGCGGCAGTGGCGTAGAGGAAGAACTCGTACCACTCGACGACCGTGCCGGCCATCGAGGCGGCGACGACCCGGCGGATCGGAGTGGTGGGGGCTGCACTGCGGCGGCTGGTGGCGGGGGATTCCATGCTGCTCCTTCGGTGTCGACGGTGACATCCGCGGTTCAGTCTGCGGCGCGGGATCGTGAGCGGCAATGCCCAGTCACGCGTCCCAGCTGTGCAGAATTGCACACATGGATGCCGATTCCGTGCGCGCCGACGACCTCTTGATGCTGCTCGCGGTCGCCCGCACCGGCCGCTACACGGCCGCGGCACAGCTTCGCGGCGTCGACCACACGACCGTCGCCCGGCGGATCTCCGCCCTCGAGGACGCCCTCGGCGGCCGGGTCGTGTCGGCGTCCGGCCGCGGGTGGGAGCTGACGGCCCTCGGTCAGCACGCCGTCGAGACCGCGGGCCGCATCGAGGCGGCGATGTCGCACCTGGCCGGCGGAGGAGTCGAACCCGACCCCGTGTCCGGCGTCGTGCGCATGTCGGCGACCGATGGCTTCAGCGCCTACATCGCGGCTCCCGCGGTTGCGGCGCTGCGTCAGCGGCATCCGGATCTCTCCGTCGAGATCGTCACGGCCCAACGACGGGCTGCCCTCCACCCGGGTCTCGATCTCGAGGTCGTCGTGGGGGAGCCGCAGTCGTCACGCGGGCACGCGGTCGAGCTGGGGCGGTACACGCTCGGGCTCTACGGGTCGTCTACCTACCTCGCGCGGGCCGGACGACCCGCTCGCGTGGAGGACCTCGAGCAGCACCGGCTCGTGTACTTCGTCGACTCGATGCTGCAGGTCGAAGCCCTCGATCTGCCGCGCCGGGTCGTGCCGCACATGCGCGACGGCGTGAGCTCAACGAACGTGCTCGTGCAGGTCGAGGCGACCCGCGCGGGTGCCGGGATCGGCATGCTGCCGTGCTTCACCGCCGACCGGCACGACGACCTCGAACGCCTGCTCGCCGACGAGGTGAGCGAGAGCCTGCCGTACTGGATGATCGTGCGCGCCGACTCGCTGCGGATCCCCGCGGTGGTGGCCCTCGCCGACGCGCTCCGCGACGAGACGGCGCGGGCCGCGGCGATGCTCGCCGGGGTGGCGCGCTGACCCGGGCGCGCACCCGCGCCCCTGTCCCCGCCCGCCCGCGCCCGTTGAGTGTCCAAAACACGCCGTTATGCGCGCGCCGGTTACGGCGTGTCTTGGACACTCAACAGAGGGGAGGCCCCGGGGGAGTGCCGGGCGCGAAGGCGGTCACGCGGGCGTGGTCTGGGCGGTGAGGTTCCGCAGTTCCACGGCCGCTTCGGCCCCGGTGCGGAGACCGAGGCGCGGCGCGACCTCGGTCGCGAGGAGCTCGATCGAGCGCAGCGTGATCTCGTGCGCGGGATCGACGGAGTGCACCTGAAACGCAACGTCGGTCGCCCGCCCGAGGGTGAGGTCGGCTCCGAGAGAGGCCACGACCTCGTCGACCGTGCCGAGATGCGTGTCGGTGATCCGCGCGACGTCGCGCAGGTCGCCCGCGCCGTCTCGCTTGAGGAAGGTCCGCGCGAGACGCCGGAGACCCGGGTCGGCCGCCTCCCACGCGGCGTCGAGATCGGCGGCATCCACCACGACGGCCGTGCGCGACGCCAGGATGCGCGGCGCGACACCCGACGGCAGCGCCTCGAGGTAGGCCTCGACGATCGGGAGCTGCACGTCGTGCAGCGTCTGACCGGGCTCCTTCGGCTGGGTGCGCGAGAGCAGCAGCCCGTCACCGTCGAGCCCCGCGCGCCGGCCGCCCTCGACGGAGAACGTCGCCTGCCACAGCCGGACGGCGAGGTCGGGAGCCGGGGGATTGAGCACCGAGGACGTGCCCCGGATGCCGCGCCCGCCGAACGCGTCGCGCAGCACCTCGACGTGCTCGGCCTGGATCGCGCGGCGGTCGTCGGATGAACGTCGGAACGCGGCGAACGACGACGGCGTTCCCCCGGTGCCGATGCCGAGTTGCACGCGTCCACCGCTCAGCGCATTCACGACCGCGGCGTCCTCGGCCACGCGGATCGGGTCGTCGATGGGAAGTGTCACGATCCCGGTGCCCAGCGCGATGCGCTCGGTCTGCACCGCGGCCGCTGCGAGGAACGGGAAGGGCGAGGGCAGACCGCCCTCGTCGCGGTCGAAGTGGTGCTGCGCCACCCAGAGAGAGGCGAACCCGTGCTGCTCGGCGGCGCGGACCTGCGCGAGCGCTCGGTGGTATCGCTCGCCGTCGGTTCCGGCATCCAGAAGTCGGGTGAAGAATCCGAGTCGTGCGCCGCTCATCGCGTCGCCTCCGTTCCCGCCGTTATGTATGTATGCCGTTCCGGGAATGTCCGCGCGCGGGTGGCGCGCGTCGACCTGCCGTCCGCAGTGCGGCACCGATACGGTATCCGCGATCTGACGCATCACGGCCGCTCGCGGCAGATGAACATGTACGTGTCACATGCGGACACTCGCCCACGCCGCAGCGCGGAGGAGTTCGTCCTCCGGGCGCTCGTTCACGATCGAGAAGCCGATCACCTGCAGCGGATGCGTCGCCGCGACGACCCGCGCCCGCCGCACGACCTCGGGAGGACACACGCGCTCGATGACGTCCCACCCGTGCCAGACGGCGAGGGCCGCGACATCGACCGCCGGATCCCCCGCACTGGCGAGGTCCCAGTCGATGACGCCCGTCACCGCGCCCCCACCCCAGAGCACGTTCGAGCCGGCGAGATCGCCGTGGACGAGAGCGGGAGGCACCGGATCGAGCTCGGCAAGCGCGTCGGCCGCCCGGAGCGCGGCATCCCGGACCCCGGGAGCGAGCAACGGGATCGCCTGTTCGACGATCACCGGATGCCAGTGCGCGCCGCCCATGAACGCGTGCGGCGTCGCGAGGTGCCGTTCGCACGTGTCGATGGGCACCTCGGCCAAGGCGTCGAGCAGGACCCGCAGCTCATCGGCGTCCCCGTGTCCGCTCGGATGGGGGATGCCGTCCAGCCGACGCTGCGTGACGGCGACGATCTCCTCGTCCCACATCGGGTCGGCGAGCCCGCGCGGGACCGCGAACGGCAGGTGGGGGAGTGTGTCGACGAGGGCTTGCGCGCGGAGCGACTCCGCGGCGGCCGTGACGGTACGACCGACCCGGACGGCGACGGCACCGGCGAGGACGACGAGATTGGCTGATCCGTGCTCGACCCACTGCCACTCAGCGGGAGCCACGGGCTGCCCGGCAGCCCGGAGAGCGGCGGCGACGAGAGCCTCGGTGCGGGAGCGGTCGGGGGTGACGTACCGCGTCTCGACCATGCGCCGAGCCTACGGGCCGGGTCACGGCATCCGTCCGCCCCTCAGCGCGCGGCGACCTCGATCGGGTCGCCGGTGCGCGCGAGATCCGCCTCGAGCTCGCGCACGATCGGGATGACCGTCTCACCGAAACGCTCGAGCTCCTCCTGGAAGTGGAGGAAGCCGAGCAGGAACAGGTCGACGCCACGCTTCTTGTACTCGATGATCCGTTCGGCGATCTGCTGCGCGTCACCGAACAGCTGCGTGCGGAAGCCGTCGTTGTACTGCACGAGGTCGTCGAGGGAGGAGTCGGCCCACATGCCCTTGCCGTCCTTCGTCGATGCTCCGGCCTCTTGCACGCTCTTGCGGAAGCCCTCGACCGCGCCGTCGTCCGCGTGAGCGATGATCTCGCGAAGCTGCCGCTCCGCTTCCGCCCGACTGTCGCGTTGGATGACGAAACCGTTGAGACCGAAGCGCGTGCGACGGCCGTGTTCGGCCGCGATCCGCGTGACGTCGTCGTACTGCTCGGTGAAGCCGTCGAAGTCCTTGCCGTTGGAGAAGTACCAGTCCGAGAATGCGCCGCCGTTGAAGCGCGCCGCCGTCGAGTTGCCGCCCTGGAAGATGTCGGGGTGCGCACGCCCCGGCACCTCGTACGGGAACGGACGCAGCGTGAAGTCGGTGATGTCGTAGTACTTGCCGTGGAACGAGAACTTCTCCTGCGTCCACAGGCCGCGCAGCACCTGGATGAACTCGGCGGCGCGCTCGTAGCGCTCGTCGTGCTCGAGCCACTCGAGACCCAGGTCGGTGTATTCGTCCTTGAACCAGCCGCTCACGACGTTCACGGCGGCGCGCCCGTGCGAGAACTGATCAGCGGTGTTGATGAACTTCGCCAGGACGGCCGGATGCCAGATCCCGGGGTGGATGGCCGAGATGACCTTGAGTTCCTCGGTGTTCAGCAGCAGCGCCAGGCTGATCGAGGTGGACTCGTGCTGCTGTGCGGCACCGTAGCTCGAGGCGTATCGAACCTGGCTCAGCGCGTACTCGAAGCCGACGCGCTCCGCCGTCTGCGCGAGCTTCACGTTGTAGTCGTAGCCCCAGTCGGTGCGCTGCTCGATCGAGCTGATCACCAGGCCGCCGCTGACGTTGGGAACCCAGTAGGCGAACTTGAGGGGCTCGTGCGTGGGGGCGATGTCGGTCATGGGGTTCTCCTCGAGGATCGGAACCCGGCTACCGTCGCACCGACCTCGACGACGGTCAACGGTGTGTGACGGCCCGTGTCTTCGCATGACGACACACTCCGTTGGACCGGGCAAGGATGGATGCCATGACCTCCCCCCAGCGCGTGCGTTTCGGCTACTGGACCCCGATTTTCGGCGGGTGGCTCCGCAACGTCGACGACGAGCAGACCCCCGTCTCGTTCGCACACATCGCCGAGATCGCTCGCGCCGCGGAAGAGGACGGCTTCGACCTGACGCTCATCCCCGAGCTCAACCTCAACGACATCAAGGGCGTCGAAGCTCCCTCGCTCGATGCCTGGGCCGTCACCGCCGGGCTTGCCGCGGTGACGTCGAGGCTCGAGCTGATGACCGCCGTACGCCCCGGCTTCCACAATCCGTTCCACACCGCCAAGCAGGCCGCCACGATCGACGAGATCAGCGGCGGACGGTTCACCCTCAACGTCGTCTCCGCCTGGTGGGCCGAGGAGGCCAAGCAGTACGAGGGACTGTTCAGCGCCCACGACGACCGGTACGCCCGGACGATCGAGTGGGTCGAGGTGCTGCGCGGACTCTGGAACGAGACGCCGTTCGCCTACGAGGGCGAGTACTACCGCACCGAGGGCACGTACACCGAGCCGAAGCCCCGGGTGCAGCCGCGCCTGTACGCCGGTGGTGAGAGCGAGGCCGGTCGCACCGCGATCACCCGCTTCGCCGACGCGTACCTCACCCACGGCGGGACGCTCGAAGAGCTGTCGGCGAAGGTCGCGGACATGCGCCGGCGCCGGTCCGAGGCCGGTGCGACCCCCTTCGAGGCGTTCGGGATGGCCGCGTACGCGATCGTGCGCGACACCGAGGAAGAAGCGCAGGCGGAGATCGAGCGGATCACCGACGTCCGCGGGGGAGCGGCGTACGGCTCGTACCAGGACTTCGTGAGCAAGTCGAAGCTCGACACCCAGGTCGACCTCAAGGAGTACTCGGTGTCGAACCGCGGCCTGCGTCCGGACCTCGTCGGAACGCCCGACCAGGTCGCCGAACGCATCGTAAAGTTCGCGAACGTCGGGGTCTCGACGCTGCTTCTGCAGTTCTCGCCGCACCTGCCCGAGATGCAGCGCTTCGCGGCCGAGGTGATTCCGCGCGTGCGCCGCCTGGAGGCGCAGCGCGACGCCTGACGCCCCCACGCACGCCCGGACCCTTCGACAAGCTCAGGGTCCTCCCGAACGTCCGCGCGGGGTGGCCGAGCCCCACGAGGTGGCCGAGCCCCACGAAGTGGCCGAGCCGCGCGGGGTGGCCGAGCCTGTCGAAGCCGCCGCACCCACGCACGCCCGGACCCTTCGACAAGCTCAGGGTCCTCCCGAACGTCCGCGCGGGGGCCGAGCCCCGCGAGGTGGCTGAGCCCCACGAGGTGGCTGAGCCTGTCGAAGCCACCGCCCCCGGACGCTTCGATAACCTCAGGGTCCCGGCTATCCCGCCGCGCGCAGCGCCTGATCGAGGTCGGCGATCAGGTCTTCGGCATCCTCGAGTCCGATCGACAGGCGGATGAGCCCGTCGCCGATGCCGAGGCGATCGCGCGTCTCTTGCGTGAAGCCGAGGTGCGTCGTGGTCGCCGGATGCAGCGCCATCGAGCGGGTGTCGCCGATGTTCGTCATGCGGCTGAACAACCTGAGCGCGTCGAAGAACCGTTCGGCCGCCGGTCGTCCCCCGCGCACGGTGAAGGAGAACACCGAGCCCGAGAGCCCGCCATAATCGCGCACGGCGAGAGCGTGCTGCGGGTGCGACGGGAGTCCCGCGTAGTCGACGCTCTCGACGGCGGGCTGGTGCTCGAGCCACTCGGCGATCGTGCGGGCGGAGGCGAGGTGCTGCCGCATGCGCACTGAGAGCGTCTCCATGCCCTGCTGCAAGAGGAAGCCGTTGAGCGGAGACAGCGCGGGCCCCGTGTCGTTCGCGATCCCGAACCGCAGCGAGAACTCGAAGGCGCGCGGGCCGAAAGCCTCGACATACGACGTGTGCTCGGCGATCGGCGTCGCGGTGATGGCGGGATACGAGCGATCGGATGCCACCCAGTCGAACGTTCCGCCGTCGACCACCGCCCCGGCGAGGTTGGCCCCGTGTCCCGAGAGGAACTTCGTGGCCGAGTGCACCACGATGTCGGCGCCGTGCTCGATCGGGCGGATGAGGAAAGGTGTCGCGATGGTGTTGTCGACGATCAGAGGGATGCCGTGGCGCTTCGCGATGCGGGCGACGGCGGCGATGTCGACGACGTCGTTCTTGGGGTTGGGCAGCGTCTCGGTGAAGATCGCCTTCGTCTCGGGGCGGATGAGGCTGTCCCACTCCGCCTCGTCGTCGGGGTTCCAGACGTACTCGACGGTGACGCCCATGCGCGCGAACGTGCGATCGAAGAGCACGCGCGTGCCGCTATAGATGCTCGCGGTCGAGACGATGTGTTCGCCGGTGCCCGCCAGCGCCAGCAGGGCGGTCGTGATCGCCGCCTGCCCCGACCCGACGACGATCGCTCCGCTGCCGCCCTCGAGAGAGGCCAGGCGTCGCTCGGCCACCTGGTTCGTGGGGTTGAGGTTGCGGGAATAGAGGTGGCCGAGATCGGCACCGGCGAACCGATCCGTCGCCTCCTGGAAGGATGCGAAGCGATACGCCGCCGACAGGTGAACCGGGGTGATGCGGGAACCGTGCGTGAGGTCTTCGACCTCGCCGGCATGCACCTGGCGCGTCTGGAAGCCGAAGCCGTCCCACTCGACGTGGGGCGGCGATGCCTCAGCCACGAGCTCCGACCACTTCCTGCGGCAGGAGCGAGCCGAGCCACCGCGCGATCTCACGCGGTCCCGAGCGAGGAGCCGTCGCCTCGACGTCGGGGTTGTAGTTGGTGTTCGTGTTGACGTCGTAGGTGACCGTGCGTCCGTCGCGCGTCTCGATGAACTCGATTCCGGCGATGCCGATGCCCTCGGCGGCGAGGAACGCGAGGTATCGGTCGATGAGCTCAGGATCCACGTCGTCGCGGCGACGGAACATCGGCTCGGGTTCCACACCGTCGGCACCCGGAATCGCGCAGGCCTCGGCCGGGCACAGCTCGAAGCTGCCCGCGCTGGTGTCGACCCGCACCGCGTAGACGAGCGAGCCGGCGACGAACTCTGCGCGGGTGATGAACGGCGCTTCGGCGACGAGCAGCTCTTGCAGCAGCGTGATTCCGTCGGGTGACGGCTCGAACTCGGGGCTCTCGACCCACGCCGCGAACTCTTCGACGGAGTCCCACCGCCGCACGCCGAGGCCCTTGCCGCCCTGGTTGTGCTTGCTGATGAAGGGGGCCCCGAACTCCGCAGCCCGCTCGACGATCCCGTCGGTGCCGAGGACGGCGACGGTGCGGGCGACCTCGATGCCCGCGTGCTGAAGGGCCACGTGCTGCGCCACCTTGCTCACCTCGAGTTCGAGGACGTCGGCACCGTTGATGACGGTACGACCCCATGCCGAGAGCCACCGCAGCACCGCCCGACCGTAGTCCTTGCTGTTCGCGCGATCGCGGGTGTGCGCCGAGGCGCTCAGTCGCGACCAGAACACGCCCTCCGGCGGCTCGGACGAGAGGTCGATGACCCCCTCCGTGAGCAGCCACTCCTCGAGCGGCACCCCCTGGGCGTCGAAGGCCGCGCGGAACGGCGGCAACCACGAGTGGTTGTCATGGATCACGTACACCTTGCCCGACATGCCGCCAGGCTAGCCCGGGCCCCCGACATCGCGGCCGTCGCGCGTCACCGTGCGTCATCGCCGTCCCCCGGATGCACGGGGCGCCCGTCGAATCCGAACAACCCCGAACACCGCGCGACCACGCCGGCTCCGTGGCATCCCTTTGGATGAAAAGACCCACCCGCGGTCGACTCGCGACCACGCAGGAAAGAGAACCGATGGATGCCAAGCCCCCGCGAACGCCGATCGACGCCGAACTCGAATGGCAGGCCCTGCGCCTTCGGAAGATCGTGCACAAACAGTACGAGCTGTGGGCGATCACCCGCATCGTGCACGGTCTGGACGATCCCGAGATCGAGTGGGTCACCCAGCAGGCCGTCCCCGCTCGTGAGGAGGGGAAGCGCGCGCTGCTCGACCTCTACTTCCCGCAGTTCCGGCTGGCCGTGGAGATCGACGAGCTGCAGCACGTCGATCAGGTCGAGCAGGACCGCCTTCGGGAGCGTCACGTCATCGACACCGCGAACGTCGAGTTCTGGCGGTGGAAGATGCAGGACATCCACACCCTCGACGACGCGCGGGACCGCATCGACAAATTGATCGGTACGTTGCGCAAGCGCAAGCGCAAGCAGATCAAGAAGGGCACCTTCGTGCCGTTCCGATTCGGCCGCACCTACGACCCCGCCGAGTGGATCGAGCGCGGGGGAGTCGGCATCCAGGACGACGCCCGCTTTCGTCGCCACGTCGATGTCGCTCGCCTGTTCGGCAAGGATCTCGCCGCGCACCGCTCGGGCATGCTGCGGCTGACGGAGAGCGTGCAGGTCTGGTTCCCGAAGCTCTACCCGAACAAGGAGTGGGACAACGCTCTGCTCGACGACGGCCAGCGCATCGTGCAGCGTCTCGCGGTCGACGCGACCGCGGGAAGCGACCCCGAGCCGCTTCCCGCCGGCAGCGGGTCGGGTGAGACCCGCCTCGTCTTCGCGCATTACCGCGACGAGTTCGGGCGGATCTACTACCGCTTCGTCGGGGCGTTCGAGCACATCGGCCAGGACGGCCACAGCGCCGACTTCCGCCGTAACGGTGAGCGGATCACCGTCGACGGCGCGGGCGGCTTCGAGATCACCCGCGAATGACGGACCTCGCACCCGCCGGCACTCTGACCGGAGGACGGATCCACCCATGACGAACGTCACCCCCACATCGTGACGAGAGTCTGAGGTCGTTCGGCCGCCTGACGGCCAGCATGAAGACATGACCTCCTCCACCCCCACTCCCGCCGCGATCGACGCGCGGGGCGTCGTCAAGAGCTTCGGTTCCGTTCATGCCGTCCGCGGCATAGACCTCTCGATCAAGCCGGGCGAGATCGTGGCGTTCCTCGGGCCGAACGGCGCGGGCAAGACCACGACGATCGACATGATCCTCGGCCTGAGCACCCCCGACTCCGGCTCGATCAGCGTCTTCGGGCACAGCCCGCGCGGCGCGATCGCCCGGGGTCTCGTGTCCGCGGTCCTCCAGACGGGTGGGCTGCTGAAAGACCTCACCGTTCGCGAGACCGTCGAGCTGACGGCGAGCCTGTTCGCCGAGAAGCGTCCCGTCGACGAAGCGCTCGAGCGGGCCGGCATCCGGAATCTGGCGAGCCGACGCGTCGGCCTCTGCTCCGGCGGCGAGCAGCAGCGTCTCCGCTTCGCGATGGCGCTCGTGAGCGACCCGGCCCTGCTCATCCTCGACGAACCGACCACCGGCATGGACGTCGAGGCGCGCCGCTCGTTCTGGAACGCGATCCGCGCGGATGCCGCCCGCGGACGCACGGTGATGTTCGCCACGCACTACCTCGACGAGGCCGACGAGTACGCCGACCGCATCGTGCTCATGCGCGGCGGCGAGATCGTCGCCGACGGCCCCACCTCCGAGATCAAGAACCTCGTGTCGGGGCGCATGGTGCACGCGACGCTTCCGGATGCCGACATCACCGCCCTCGCGGCCCTCCCCGGCGTCGACTCGGTCGAGGCCGCCGGCGAGCGCATCGCGATCCGCACGAGCGACTCCGACGCGCTCGCCCGCCACCTGCTCACCACCACCGACGCGCGCGACATCGAGATCACGGCGCAGAACCTCGAGAGCGTCTTCCTCACCCTCACCGCTGACAACGCCGCGCCCGTCTCGAATGGAGCCGTCCGATGACCGCCATCACTCTCGACCGCCCGGTCCCCGCCTTCGGCGGGTTCACGCTCACGTATCTGCGCATCGAGCTGCTGCGCAAGCTCCGCAACCCCCGCAGCCTGCTGTTCACGGTCGCATTCCCGGTGCTGATGTTCTTCATCGTCGGGTTCCAGACGCTCGACGTTCCGCTGACCGATACCCCGTTGGCATCCGGGGGAGTGTCGGTGGCCGCGTACATCATGGTCTCGATGGCGATGTACGGGACCATGATGTCGGCGACCCAGACCGGAGCGTCGGTCGCGGTGGAGCGCGCGCAGGGCTGGAGCCGCCAGCTCCGCCTCACCCCGCTGAACCCCGTCGCGAACGTCGTGGTCAAGATGATGGCGGGCATGATGTTCGGCCTCATCGCCGTGATCGCGACCTACGCCGTCGCCGCCTTCGCCGGTGTCACCCTCGCCCCCGTGCAGTGGATCGTGACCGGACTCGCCGCCTGGCTCCTCGCGAGCGCGGTGTTCACGACGCTCGGCCTCATGGTCGGCTACATGGTTCCGGGCGAGAACGCGGCGCAGATCACCAGCCTCGCCGTGGTGCTGCTGTCGTTCCTCGGCGGCCTGTTCTTCCCGCTGTCGTCGATGCCCGACTTCCTTCAGACCATCGGCAAGCTGACGCCCGTCTACGGCATCGGCGAGCTCGCCCGGTCGCCTCTGACGGGGGATGCCTTCGACCTCGGCGCCCTGATCAACGCGGTGGTCTGGCTCGCGGTGTTCGTCGCGGGGACCGTGTACTTCTTCCGTCGCGACACGCGGCGCGCGTGACGCCTAGGGTGAACGACATGAGCAGTGGGACCGGCCCGGAACGAGCGATCGTTCCGGGCCGTCGCCCGTTTCAGCGCGGGTGGCTCATCGGTTCGTCGATCTCCCTGATCTGGACGTTCCCGACGCTGCTCACCCTCTGGGAAGAGCCGGGTCTGGCCCCGCGGGTGCTCGGAACGGCGATCGTGGCGGTGTTCGCGGCGCTGTTCATGGCGACCGCTCCCCTCGCCCGTCGCACGCCTTCTTACGGACGCCGACTGCTTCTGCCCGTGGCCCTCTTCGCGCTGAGCCTCGCGCTCTGGCCGTGGCTCGGCGCCGACGTGCGGTGGCTGTGGACGTTCGTGGGAGTCTCCGTCGCCGTCTCGCGTATGGGGTCCCGCACCATGTGGACGACCGTCGGGGTGCTGAGCGGACTCTCGTTCGCCGTGGGGGAGTGGAGCGGGGCCGACACCTTCACGAGCGTGCTCAACTCGGCGATCATCCTCTCCATCTCGATCATGATGTTCAGCTTCATGCGGAACATCTCGACCCTCGAGCGTCTCCGCGATGCGCAGGCTCAGATCGCCGAACTCGCCGCCGAGAAGGAGCGTGGTCGCGTCGCGCGCGACGTGCACGACATCCTCGGTCACTCGCTCACCGTGATCACGGTGAAGGCAGAACTCGCCGGACGACTGATGGATGCCGGCTCCCCGGCCGCCCGCGACGAGATCACGCAGATCGAGCAGCTGGCGCGCGGTGCCCTCTCCGACGTCCGCACGACGGTCCACGGGTATCGCGGGGTGAGCATCAGCGGAGAGCTCGCGGCCGCGCGGGCGGCGCTGGAGAGCGCCGGGGTCTCCGCCGACCTCCCCGGATCGACCGAGCAGGTGCCCGCCGACCGCCGCGAACTGGCCGGGTGGGTGGTCCGCGAGGCAGTGACCAACGTCATCCGCCATTCCGGTGCCACCGCGTGCCGCGTGCGGCTCGACGGCCGGTCGATCGAGGTGGTCGATGACGGGTGCGGACCGTCTGCTGCGGCATCCTCGGGCTCGGGACTGACGGGCCTGCGCGAGCGCGTCGAGACGTCCGGCGCCCGTCTGACCATCGGTCGCAGCGACCTCGGCGGATTCAAACTCAAGGTGGCATGGTGATCCGACTGCTCATCGCCGACGACCAGGCTCTCGTGCGCGGCGCCCTCGCCGCGCTGCTCGGTCTCGAACACGACATCGAGGTCGTGGCCCAGGTGGGCCGCGGCGACGAGGTGGTCGAGGCGGCGCGGGCGTCCGAAGCCGACGTCGCCCTCCTCGACATCGAGATGCCCGGCATCGACGGCATCGCCGCGGCATCCCTCCTGCGTTCGGAGGTTCCCGGATGCCGCGCCCTCATCGTCACGACCTTCGGTCGCCCCGGCTACCTGGCGCGTGCCATGCAAGCCGGCGCGTCCGGATTCGTGGTCAAGGACACCCCCGCGGCGGAGCTGGCCGACGCGGTACGACGCGTGTCTCTCGGGCTCCGCGTCGTCGACCCTGCCCTCGCGGCCGAGTCTCTCGCGCAGGGCGACTCCCCGCTGACGGAGCGCGAGACCGACGTGCTCGCCGCGGCCCGCGACGGCGGCTCGATCGCCGACATCGCGCGGACGGTGCACCTGTCAGAGGGGACGGTGAAGAATCACTTGTCCAGCGCGATCGGGAAGACCGGCGGGCGGAATCGGTCGGATGCCGTGCGGGTTGCGGTGGAGCGGGGGTGGCTGTGAGTGAACTTGCAGGAGAGAACCCTCCCCTTTAGCCCTTGAGGATCTTGTCCAGCTGCTGCTGGACGACCTTCCCCACCTTGAAGCCGTATTTTCGCCAGTAGGCGTAGAACTCCTCCGGTGTCTGAAACTCGCCGCGTCCGTGTCGAAGATCATCGATGTCGACTACGGCCCCGATGTATTCGCGCGTGGTAGAAGATCGTTGCTTGCTCGCTATGCGCCAAGCGGGCTGGACAATGATCTCGAGGTCCTCGACGCGTGAGTGGGTGTCCTCGTTGAGTGTGTATAGGACGATGATGTCCAAATGCGATTCGTATTCGGCGAAGGGACGGAAAGTACCGGGCCAGCGCAGGGCTGGGTAGCGGAAGTAGGTGTTTCCCGTGTAGAGCGTGATGCGGCTCTGCGTGTTCTTGCTTACGCCTCTGGCAGTCGACTTTCGTCTGGCGACCTTGATATCGACCGCGTGAAATTCACCCGCGAGAGCGGGTCCCGTGAACTCCAAGTCCGGGTACCCACGCTCAGTACCTCGGACGGTGGTTATTGCGCCGACTTCGCGAGCGCGTTCGGCAACGAAGTCAGCCACACTCACCTCGAGGACGTTCGCCAGTGACGCCGGCTCCTTCGGCAACGGCAGGATGTGGCCGCCGTCGACAACGAGCTGCCTAAGCTGCGCCGCGTTCGCGACAGTGACCGGCCAGTCGTGGTCGCCGCGCTCCTGGTAGACCCCAAGCAAATCGAAGCTGTAGTCGCTGCATACGGACCGCAACCAGGCGGCAAGGTCGATCGAGTCAGTCACGGCAACAGCATCCCACGCAGAGGATGTGCACCATCGAGTGGGGCATGTCGGAGGCCTGGTGCAACATCGGGTCGGAGATACTGGACTGTCAAGACGCCCGCGGGCGAAGAATCGAGGTGACCATGGCGGAGCAGCTGCCGGTCGTCAGCCTGTTCTCTGGCGCTGGGGGATTGGACCTTGCCGCCGAACGAGCGGACGGCGAGGCCCTAGTCAGTGAGGACACGGGCTCAGGCCTCCTCCGGGTCGCCGTTGCCACTGACTACAACGAGCAGGCGCTGTCGACGCTCCGAGAGAACTTCGATGGTGTGCCGACAGTGACGGGCGACATCCGCGCAATCAGCACCGAGCAGATCCTCGATACCGCCAAGCTCCGTTCTGGCGAAGCGGCGCTCGTCATCGGGGGCCCACCTTGTACCCCGTTCAGCAAGTCCGGGTTCTGGCTGGAGCAAAAGCGTGAGAGCCGTGACCCGAACGCTTCGCTTCTCGACGAGTACGTGAGGGTTGTGAAGGACACGCAGCCCGAGGCGTTTATCCTCGAGAACGTGCAGGGGCTCACATACAAGACCCACCGCGCTCAGTTCGAGAGACTCCTCAAGGCTCTGGGAGAACTGGGTTACAACCCTCAGTGGAGGGTACTGCTGGCGGCCGACTACGGAGTCCCTCAGCTCAGGAGACGCGTGTTCGTGATCGGGCGCCGCGACGGGAAGAAGCTGGAGTTCCCAGAGCCCACGCATTCGGGTTGGAGCGAGCGTGATCGCAAGGTCGACGCAACCAAGATTCCTCACGTAACCGCCGCCGAGGCCTTCCGGACTCTCCCTGCCGTCGCACGAGTTGCAAGCGAGGAGATCGTTGACGGCACCTACGGCGAACTTGCCGCCGAGATTCCGCCCGGACAGAACTATCTGTGGCACACAGACCGATACGACGGGCGAAACGTCTTCGACTGGCGCAGCCGGTACTGGACCTTCCTGCTTCGCCTGCATCCGGATCGCCCCTCATCGACCCTCCAAGCCCAGCCCGGGCCTTGGGTTGGGCCCTTCCATTGGGAGAACGTCAAGACGGCATCCGGTGAGCGCGCACGGAGACTGCGGATCGAGGAGATCCTCCGGTTGATGTCCTTCCCGGACGACTTCAGAGTCCAGGGAACCCGGGCGGACGTGCAGCGGCAACTCGGGAACGCCGTCCCTATGGAACTGGGCAAAGCCGTCATTCGGTCCGTCGTTGAGCAGCTCGGATACGCCAAGTCCGACAAGAGCATACGCCCCTTGTTGCGCGCCTGATTTCCGCTTTGCAACCCCGCGACTGGCGGGACATGCGCCCCGGAAAGAATTCAAGCCACACGCCCCGCCAGCGAAGAATCATCGCGACAGCGCTTACAGCGGCGGCAAGCTGTCCAGATTGTTCTTCGTTGTGGTGTCAGCCGTCGTCTTGAGGAACTTTTGCCCCGTGCCCGTTTTGGACACATAGACGTCGGCGCGCTGAGGAAGCCTGACATAGAAGGTGTTTGTCCCAGCCTCGATAGAAGCCACGACCTGCGGCACGGGCCACTCCCACGAGCCCCTCACTCCGACATCCGTAATGTCGCCCTCTCGGTCCTTTCGCACGTTCTTAATTTCTGCATCGGCCATTCTTGCTCCAATCATTACGCCCGCAATTCGCAGGGTGTTGGAACTATTGCACCGACCTCGGACATTGATTCCCATTCGATGGTGGGACCGGAGCTTGTCATATGAGCTGCGGCACGGCGCGTTCGAAGTCCAAGTCGACTTGGATGATGGTCGAGCACGCTGCTGCTCGAACATGAGGAGCGGGCGCGAAGGCCTACACCAGCCCGAACGCCACCGCCTCCTCCTCCGTCAGCATCCGCGACCGGATGAGGAACCGCATCCCCGTCGGCCCCTCGACCGAGAACCCCGCGCCGCGGCCCGGCACGACGTCGATCGTCAGGTGCGTGAACTTCCAGTACTCGAACTGCGACTCCGACATGTAGACCTCGATCGGGTCGTCCAGCCCGACCTCGATGCTCCCGAGGTGTACGTCGCTCGGTCCGATCAGGAACATCCCCACCGGGTAACACATCGGCGAGCTGCCGTCGCAGCAGCCCCCGGACTGATGGAACATCAGCGGGCCGTGCTTCGCCGTCAGGTCACGCAGCAGCGCGGCCGCGGCATCCGTCACGTCCACGCGGGAGAGTTCTGGCATCCGTATCCGTCCTTTCCTGAAGGCGTGTCCCACTTTGTGCGGGAAATCGAAGCTCGATTCGCACAATGCGGGACGCGCGACCTCCGTCCCGAGGGGCGTGTCCCACTTTGTGCAGATTCCGCCCGGAGAACTCGCACAAAGTGGGACACGCACCATCGCGCGGTGCCGGCGAACGACGCGGCGCTGACCAAACGGGCGTGGCCCCCGGGACGAACCCGGGGGTCACGCGGTCGGGTCGCCGCCACGACCCCGACACGGTCGATCAGAAGAAGCCCATCGCCCCTTCGGCGTACGACACGAGCAGGTTCTTCGTCTGCTGGTAGTGGTCGAGCATCTTGAGGTGGTTCTCGCGGCCGATGCCCGACTGCTTGTACCCGCCGAACGCGGCGTGCGCGGGGTACTGGTGGTACGTGTTCGTCCAGACGCGTCCGGCTTCGATCGCCCGACCTGCGCGGTAGGCGGTGTCGCCGCTTCGGCTCCACACGCCTGCGCCCAGGCCGTACAGGGTGTCGTTGGCGATCGAGATGGCGTCGTCGAAGTCGTCGAACGACGTGACCGAGAGCACGGGACCGAAGATCTCCTCCTGGAAGATGCGCATGTCGTTCGTGCCCTCGAACACCGTCGGCGCGACGTAGTAGCCACCCGAGAGGTCGCCGCCGAGGTCGACCCGCTCCCCGCCCGTGAGCAGCTTGGCGCCGCCCTGCTTGCCGATGTCGATGTACGACAGGATCTTCTCGAGCTGGTCGTTCGAGGCCTGCGCGCCGATCATCGTCTCGGGGTCGAGCGGGTTGCCCTGACGGACCTTCTTCACGCGCTCGAGGCCGTCGCCGAGGAACTGGTCGTAGATCGAACGCTGGATGAGCGATCGCGACGGACACGTGCAGACCTCACCCTGGTTGAGGGCGAACATCGTGAAGCCCTCGAGCGCCTTGTCGTAGTAGGCGTCGTCGCTCCGCAGCGCGACGTCCTCGAAGAACACGTTGGGGCTCTTGCCTCCGAGTTCGAGCGTCACCGGGATGAGGTTCTGCGACGCGTACTGCATGATCAGACGCCCGGTCGTGGTCTCACCCGTGAACGCGATCTTGCGGATGCGCTTGTGCTGCGCCAGCGGCGCCCCCGCCTCGATGCCGAAGCCGTTGACGATGTTGACGACGCCCGCGGGGAGCAGGTCGCCGATGATGTCGAACAGGAACAGCAGCGATGCCGGGGTCTGCTCGGCCGGTTTGATCACGACGCAGTTACCCGCGGCGAGGGCCGGAGCGAGCTTCCATGCCGCCATGAGAATGGGGAAGTTCCACGGGATGATCTGCCCGACCACACCGAGCGGCTCGTTGAAGTGGTACGCCACGGTGTTCTCATCGAGCTGGCTGAGCGAGCCCTCCTGCGCCCGCAGCACCCCGGCGAAGTAGCGGAAGTGGTCGACGGTCAGCGGGATGTCGGCGGCGAGCGTCTCGCGCACCGGCTTGCCGTTCTCCCACGTTTCGGCGACGGCGATCCGCTCGAGGTTCTCCTCGATCCGGTCGGCGATCTTGTTCAGGATGACGCTGCGCTCAGCGGGCGTCGTCTTCTTCCACGACGCGAACGCCTTCCACGCGGCATCCACCGCCCGATCGATGTCGTGCGCGTCGCCGCGGCCGACCTCGCAGAACGGCTTGCCGGTGACGGGGGTGATGTTCTCGAAGTACTCGCCGCTGTGCGGTTCGACCCATTCGCCGCCGATGTAGTGCCCGTACCGCGAGCGGTACTCGGCGACGGCCCCGCGGGTGCCGGGGGCGGCATAGACGCTCGAGACGCCTTCTTCGACGATGGTCATGCGTGTCTCCTTCGACGGTCATGAGTCGCCGCGACGGCTTCGAGCGGCGATGCGCCGACGGTACGCCGGGGGAGGTTGCATCGGGTTGCACCCGCGTGCACCCGAGACCTCGCCACCGGAATCGGATACGTGCAGCGGATTCGGATGCCGCTGCCCGTTCGATCCGAATCCGCTGCGCGCATCCGAATCCGTTCACCTGAGCTGCGTCGCGCATGCCCCGCACGGACAGCACGCGACATCACGCATGCCCAGCGGCCGCGCGCCCGCCCCCCACAACTGCGGCGCAGGCACCGGAAACCACGGATGCCACGACCCCGAGGCCGTGGCATCCGTTCCGCGCGTACCGTCAGACGTCGGCGTCCGCCAGGACCGAGCGCAGGGGCGGGACGTTCACCTCGTGCAGGTCGATGTCGTCGAGGCGCTCGATGCTGATGACGCGCGGAGCGATCGTGCGGTCGTCGGCGACGATCCAACTGCCGACGAGGAGGAAGCGATCGTTGCCGGCGGTGATGGGCCCGGTCAGGGCGAAGGTGTGGTTCGTCGGTGTGGCGAAGGTGACCCGCACGGGCGTGCCGTGGGGGAGGGTCGACGGGTCGACGACATCGGCCGTGAGCGCCGGCTCGGGAGGTTCGATCCCCACGTCGATCCGCTGGATCTCGGAGCTCGTGCCCAGGATGATGTCGCCGACGAGCGGCTGCCCGCCCACACCGATGCGTACGGTTCCCTCGATCGCGTACAGCCCGTAGCGCGGGGAACGGACGATCACCCGGGCGACATCGCCCGCCTTGACCTCGGCGAGCGCCTCACGAATGCGCCCCACGTCGCGCCGAGCGCGAGCTGCCGAGAAGATGTCGAGCGCCTTTTCGTCCATATGTTCAGCGTAACGAGGGCCTCCGACATCGGGCACCCCCGGGACGTCATCCCCACAACCCGTGTCCTCTTTCGTCCGGGAAATCGGCGCGATATCGGCACGAAGTGGGACATGCCGGCCCGGGAATACGCCGACCCCGGCGGGAAACCGCGCCTGGAATGCGCCACCCCGGGGCCAGAAAGCGCGAGCGCCTCACTCCCGCTCGAGCCGCTCCACCCGCGCCACGAGCCCCGCCCGCTTCGGCGATCGCGCCGGCAGCATCGCCAGGCACAGCCGCAGCACCTCCTCGTCGTCCCGCGCATCCGCGGTCTCGGCGTAGGCGAGCAGCACATCGACCCCCGCCTCGGCGAGCAGGGCCTCGCGCAGCGCCGAGCGCACCGACTCGCGCACCTCGACGACGCCCGGCGCGTCCGATTCGGGCAGCACCGGGCCCGCGTACGCGGCGAGTGCCACGCGATGCGCCCCGCGGTCGAGCAGCGACAGCACGTGCTGCGCGTCGGTCTCGAGTCCGTCCGGAAGGCGATACGGACGGGATGCCGGCACCAGGCGCGGAGCCACCGGGGCGAGCGCGCGCCGCAGACGCACCATCTCGGGCCGGAGCGTCTCGACCGCAGGGTGCCCGTACACCGCCTCGCTCAGCGCCTCGGCCGACAGCCCCTCGCGGTGGACGGCGAGCAGGAGCAGGATCTCGGCGTGGCGGGCGCTGAGTTCGAGCGTCTCCCCGCCGACCTCCAGGATCGCCCGGTCGCGGCCGAGGATGCGCAGCAGGGCCCGCGCCGGCGCCGATCGCTTCGGCGGGGGCGCCTGCTGCGCCCGGAGGCGCGCGACGAGGATCTCGCTCTCGATCGCCCGGGCCGTGGCATCCACGAGCAATTGCGCTTGCGGAGTCACCGCCTCGGGGCCTCCCGTCACGTCGATCACCCCGAGGAGGCGTCGCGATTCCGGGTCGTGCACGGGTGCCGCGGTGCATGACCACGGTTGCACGAGCCGATTGAAATGCTCGGCACCGTGGATCTGCACCGACCGGTCGAGGGTCAGAGCCGTTCCCGGGGCCGAGGTGCCGACGGCATCCTCCGCCCAGTTCGCGCCCGCGACGAAGCCCATGTCGCCGGTCAGAGCCCGGATGTGCCGGTCGCCCTCGACCCACAGCAGCCGGCCGGCCGCGTCGCCCACGGCCACGACGACCCCCGATTCCTCGGCCGTTCCGGGCAGGAGCAGCGCCCGGACCATGTCCATCACCCCGGCGAGCGGATGCGCGCGGCGATACACCTCGAGCTCGTCGCTCGCGAGGTCGAGCGAGGGGAGTCCCTCCGGTCCCACGAGGGATGCCAACGACCGCCGCCACGACTCCTGCACGAGCGGGCGCACGTCGTTCAGCCGCCGATCCTCCTCGTTGCCCGCGAGAAGTTCCTCGTGCGCTCGCGCGATCAGCAGCCCCGATGTCTCGGGGGAGATCGGCGGTCGCGACCACGGAGAAGGCACGGCACTCCCATCGGCGGTGACGGAGGTGCGTCCAGTGTAGGTGCGCACACGCGCGGGGGCGAGGGTTCACGGCGGGATGCCAGGACCGGGAGCCCTCGTGCGACGTGTCGTCTCGGCATCCGAAATCCATTCACGTGCATTGATGAGACGGGTTCTCAAGCCGAGGAAACGCCGTCGACCCCCTCGACACGCGCCGCCCCCGGGCGGACGGTGGAGAGTACAAGAGAAAGGGATGCCATGAAGGCAGTGCAGTATCGCGAGATCGGCAAAGGCCCCGAGGTCGTCGAGATCGAAGAACCCCACGCGGGTCCGGGCCAGGTGCGCCTCAAGGTGACGGCGGCCGGTCTGTGCCACTCCGACTGGTTCGTGATGGACCTCCCCGAGGAGCAGTACACCTACGGACTTCCCCTCACGCTCGGCCACGAGGGTGCCGGCATCGTCGACGAGCTCGGCGAGGGGGTCGAGGGCGTGAACATCGGCGAGGCCTACGCCATCTACGGACCGTGGGGATGCGGGCGCTGCCACGCCTGCGCGAAGGGCGCCGAGAACTACTGTCCGCACGCGGCCGAGATGGGCATCACCCCTCCCGGTCTCGGGAGCCCGGGAGCCATGGCCGAGTACGTGATCGTCGACGATCCGCGGCACCTCGCGCCCCTCGGCGACCTCGATCCCGTCGAGACCGTGTCGCTCACCGACGCCGGTCTCACGCCGTACCACGCGATCGTCTCCGCGAAAGAGAAGCTGTACCCCGGGGCCACCGCCGTCGTGATCGGCGTCGGAGGTCTCGGCCACGTCGGCGTCCAGATCCTGCGGGCCATCACGCAGGCGACCGTGATCGCGGTCGACATCGGCGAGGACAAGCTCGCCCTCGCGCGCGAGGTCGGCGCGCACCACACCGTGACCTCCGACGAGCACGCCGCGGATCGCATCCGCGAGCTGACGAACGGTCTCGGTGCCGCCGCGGTCTTCGACTTCGTCGGCGTGCAGCCGACGATCGACCTCGCCCGAGAGGTCGCCGGGATCGACAGCTTCATCCACATCGTCGGGATCGGCGGCGGCATCCTTCCCGCCGGGTTCTTCTCGACCCCGTTCGGCGCGGCCGTGCGCGCACCCTACTGGGGCACCCGCAGCGAGCTGATCGAGGTGCTCGATCTCGCGCGCAGCGGAGCCGTCGGCGTCCACGTCGAGCGCTATGGCTTCGACGGCGCCGTCGAGGCGTACAAGAAGCTGCACGCGGGGAAGGTGCGCGGCCGCGCGGTCGTCGTTCCCTGATCGTCGCCTCGAGGGGGTGGCATCCATTCGTCGGGATTGGATGCCACCCCCTCGGCGTTCCTCCACGGCGCCGTCGCGCGAAGCATCCGTCTGTTCCGAGCGCGCGGCGGGTCATCCAGATCGCGACACGCCTTCGCACCGCACACTACCGCGCACTGCGTGGTACTGTCCGAGGCAGACAAGCGAAGGGGGCCGCGCGTGGATACGACGCAGCTATTGAAGGGAGTGCTGGATGCCGCCGTGTTGGCGGTCGTGCAGCACGACGACGGGTACGGCTACGACATCGTGCGACGCCTGCGCGAGGCGGGGCTCGGCGAGGTGGGGGATGCCTCGGTGTACGGCACGCTCCGGCGCCTCTACTCCGCGGGGGCACTGTCGAGCTACGTCGTGCCGAGCGACGGGGGACCGCACCGCAAGTACTACGCGATCAATCCGCAGGGCCGCGAGCTGCTCGCCGCGCAACGCGCGAGCTGGGCCCACTTCTCCTCCGCCATGAGCACACTCCTCGACGACACCCCGACCACGAAGCTGCGCACGATCGGAGACGCCCGATGATCACCACGCCCGTCCACGACGACATCCGCGCCTTCGCCTCAGCGGTGCGCGCGCACCTCGACGACCTTCCCGTCGACGAGGTCGACGACCTGCTCGACGGTCTCGAGGCCGACCTGTCGGATCAGGCCGCCGAGGCCGGTGACGGTTTCACGATTCCGGATGCCGCGACCTACGCGGCCGAGCTGCGTGCGGCCGCGGGGCTCCCGGAACGCGGCGATGCTCCCGCAGCGAAACGCACGCCGTTCCGCCAGCGTCTCGCGCACGCCCGGACGTCTGTCGAGGCACAGATCCGTCGCAATCCGGCCGGTGTCTGGTTGCTCGACCTGCTGGCATCCCTCCGTCCGATCTGGTGGATTCTGCGCGCGGTGGTGCTGTATCTCTTCATCGCGCCACTCTTCTGGTCGGGGTACGGCTCGATGTCGGGTGCGGTCGCGTATCTGATCGGGGCGGTGCAGTTCCCGGGCATCGTGCTCCTGGCGGTGCTGGTGCTGGTGAGCGTGCAGTGGGGTCGTGGACGATGGGCACCCAACGCGATCGTCCGCGGTTTCCGCACCGCAGTGACCATCGTGGCCGTGGTCCTGACCCCGTTCACGCTCGCGGCGATCGGCGGCAACCTGCAGTCCGTGGTGTGGGATGGATCGCACGACGTCTTCGCTGCGCCGTACACGTCGGGGCTGTCGCTCGACGGTCAGCGCGTCCGCAACATCTTCGCGTTCGACGCCGACGGCAACGCGATCCCGACCGTGCAGCTGTTCGATCAGGACGGCACTCCGCTCACGACCGTCGGCAACGCGAACGGCAACGCTCCCTTCGACAACTACTTCTATGGCGGCGGCGGTCCGGTGCCCGTGCCCTACACGGCACCCGGCGCCGCCGACGCGTGGAACATCTATCCGCTGCACGAGATCCCGGCGGGCGTGATGAGCTGGGACTCGGTGGAGGACATCAAGAAGGCGACGTCGCCGGCGTTCCCGTTCCTGCGCGTTCAGCCCGTCCCGACTGACGCGGCGCCTTCCGCCGGAACGACTGCCGAGGCCACGCCTCAGCCGTCGCCGAGCCCCACCGACGCGGCGGTGACCCCGTGAGCGACGAGCCGCGCATCGTGAGCATCGACCTCACCCACCTCGTGATCGCCGCACTGGAGGACGCTCGCGACGAGGAGGAGTAGGCATCCCGAACTCGGGGCGTGATTCGGCGGTTTGGGGGCGTCGAATCACGCCCCGGCCGTCTCCCCGCCCGCTGAACGCGCGCCGTCGTGCGGAGTTCGCCCTCGACACGCCGTTCCCGACCGCTCCGGACCGGCGTGTCGGCCACGAACTCCGCGCGACGGCACACCTCGCGCCCGGCCGCACACCACGCCCGACGGCACACCACGCCCGGCCCGCACGCCATTCGTGCTCGGCCGGAGCGCAGCTCACCCCCGGGCAGCCCACCACTCCCGAAGACGCCGCTCGGCCTCTTCTTCGCCGAGCACGCCTTCGTCGAGTCGCAGGTCGAGCAGGAAGCGATACGCCTCACCGACCTCGCGGCCCGGCGTCAGCCCCAGCACCTCCTGGATGCGGTTGCCGTCGAGCTCTGGCCGGATCGCGTCGATCTCCTCCTGCTCGCGGAGGGCGGCGATGCGGGATTCGATGTCGTCGTAGGCGGATGCCAAGCGCTGGGCCTTGCGCTTGTTCCGCGTGGTCACGTCCGCCCGCGTGAGGATGTGCAGCCGCTCGAGCTCGTCACCCGCGTCTCGGACGTAACGCCGCACCGCGGCATCCGTCCACGCGCCTTCCGCGTAGCCGAAGAAGCGCAGGTGCAGCTCGATCAGGCGCGAGACGGTCGTCGTGGTCGCGGCGTCGAACCGCAGCGCCTGCAGGCGCTTGCGCGCCATCCGCGCACCCTTGATGTCGTGATGGTGGAAGGTCACGCCGCCGCCGGGCTCCAGTCGCCGGGTCGCGGGCTTGCCGATGTCGTGCAGCAGGGCCGCGAGGCGGAGGGGCACGTCGGGCGCGGCATCCGGGTTCCGCTCCTTCTCGAGCGCGATCGCCTGGCGCAGCACCGTGAGCGAGTGCTCGTACACGTCTTTGTGGTGGTGGTGCTCGTCGACCTCGAGCCGCAGCGCGGGGACCTCGGGGAGGAACTCGTCGATCAGCCGCGTCTCGACCAGGACCCGGATGCCACGCACCGGGTCATCCGTCTGCAGAAGCCGCACGAGCTCGGCCTGGACCCGCTCGGGACTGACGATCCGGAGCGTCTCGCGCAGAGCGCTCATCGCGTCGAGGGTGTCGGGGTCGATCGCGAACTCGAGCTGCGACGAGAAGCGCGCCCCGCGCAACATGCGCAGCGGGTCGTCGCCGAAGCTCACGGCCGGGTCGATCGGGGTGCGCAGGCGTCCGGCGATGAGGTCTTCGACGCCGCCGGTCGGGTCGACGAGCGCCCGCGCGGGGACGCGCAGCGCCATCGCGTTGACGGTGAAGTCGCGACGGCTGAGGTCGGCTTCGAGCGTGTCGCCGAACTCGACGGTGGGCTTGCGGGTGACGCCGTCGTAGCTGTCGGCGCGATAGGTCGTGATCTCGACCTGCTCGCCCTTCACGCGGGCGCCGATCGTGCCGAAGGCCCGTCCCACGTCCCACTGCACCGACGACACGGGCTTCACGAGCGCGAGGATCTCGTCGGGGCGGGCATCGGTGGTGAAGTCGAAGTCGTGCGTCACGCGCCCGAGCAGCGCGTCGCGCACCGGGCCGCCCACAATCGCGAGATCGCGCCCCGCGTCGGCGAAGACGCGGGCCAGGGTGGCGACCACGGGATGCGCGGCGAGCTCTTCGAGGCGCGCGAGACCCTCGGCCATGTTCAGCATGCTTTCGAGCCTATCCGGGGCCGCTGACAGCACCGCAGCGGTGCCGCCTCCGGTTGAGTGTCCAAGACACGCCGTATCGCACCCCGCAGTTGCGGCGTGTCGTGGACACTCAAACAGGCGAGGGCCCTACGCGTCGAGGAAACGCAGAAAACCGGTCACGATGAGCTCGCGGACGCGGGGGAGGAGGTCGGCGCGGAGGTCATCGGCATCCACCTCGAGAAGCTCCGCGATCGCGCCGATCAGCGCTCCCACCTCGAGATCTCCGTCGCAGGCGCCGACGAGGGCGGCGAGCGCGGGGTCGACCTCGATCGTGCGACCGAAGCCCCCGCCCTGGCGGAGCTCGATCACCGACGGAGACTCCTCGCCGGGACGATGGTGCCGGGCCTCCGTGACGTCGGGCGCCACACGAAGGGTCGCCGCAGCCAGCCCGTCGTCGTCGAGCAGGGCGGCGCGGTCGTGCTCCTCGAGGCACGCGGCCAGGTGCGGACCGAACGCCGTCTCCCCACCGCCGGCGACCCGCTCGTAGCGCGCCAACGTCGGAGCCCCGGCGAGCGGTCGACGTAGGAGCACGTACCCGAAGCCGACGCCCGTGACCCCGCGCCGATCGAAGTCCTCGAGCCAGGCGTCGATCAGACGGGCGTAGGCGGGTGTCCCCGGCACCGTTCCCCCGTCGCGCACCCACAGCTCGGCGTAGGCGAGCGGGTCCAGTACCTCGCGCTCGATCACCCACGCGTCCAGTTCGGGGCCGACCCATCCCTTCACGCGGTCGAGTCCGCTCTCGTCCGCGCGGTACTCCCAGTTCCCGAGCGACTGCGCCACCCCGCCCGGCGCGAGGTGCGCCCCGACACCGGCGATCACCGAGGCCACGAGAGCGTCGCCCTCGAGCCCGCCGTCCCGGTACTCGTACGCCGGAACCCCCGCCACACGCGGGGTGATGACGAACGGGGGATTGGATGCCACCCGCTCGAACAGCTCTCCCTCGACGGGTTCGAAGAGCGAACCGTGCCGCGTCTCGATCCCGTCGACGTCGTTCAGAAGGGCGTTCAGGCGCGTGAACCGCAACGCCCGTTCGGAGATGTCGGTGGCGACCACTCGCGGCACCAGGCGACGCAGGCGGAGAGCCTGGATGCCACACCCCGTGCCGATGTCGAGAGCCGAGGCGGCACGCCAGGTGACCTGCAACCGAGCGAGCGTCTGAGACGCCCCACCGACGCCCAACACATGATCCTCGGGAAGAGGGCCGCCCAGCGCCGCCTCGTCGAGGTCGCTCGCGATCCACCACTCCTCCTCGCCGTCCGCGTCGGCGATGGCCTGCGGGCGGACGAGAACGGTCGGCGCCACGGTGTCTCCGTCCTCAACGGCGAGGCCCAGAGTGACGGCTCCCGCAATCCCGACTGACGGCAGGGTAGCGGCGAGGTCGTCGCGCCTCACCGCACGACCGAGCCCCCACAAGCGCCCCAGCACCGCGAGGGGATCGCGCCGGTCGCCCAGCGCACGCATCGCGGGGCCGAGCAGTCCGCGTGCGACGGCGTCGTCCGCTCGCGGACCCCACGCGCTCCTCAGCTCGGTGCTGCGGTAGCCCGCCGCCCGCAGGTCGTCGGCGAGGAGGCGGCAAAGCGTCGGATCGGGTTCGGGAAGCACCGCTCCATTCAACCGTCTTCGCGAGGCTATCGGGGGGCTCCGAGGTGGGCGGCCCTAGACTCGTCGCGGTGCGAGACCCCTCGCCCACCGACGCTCGTATGACCGTGATCTCCCAGCCCTCTGGCTCACCCGTGCTGCGGCGCCCTCTCACGCGCCGGCTGCTGGCGACCCTCGCGGCAACCGCCCTCGCGCTGGGTATGGCCGCGCCCGCCGCCGCCGTGGCTGCTCCGACGGCCACGCCGACGCCCTCCGCCACGGCGAGCGCCGCACTGGTGCTCGCGGTCGCTCCGGCGGCCAACGGCATCCTGCGCAGCGGAGACGCACTCACCGCGACCGCGACCCGAGCGAACCCCAGCGGGGGAAGCGCCCTCCCTGCCTCCTCCGTGGCCCTGTCGATCGGCACACAGGCCCTGGCCGACGACTCGGCGCTCACGCGCTGGCTCGACGGTGATTCGACGGGCGTGACGCTCCAGCAGATCGCCACCGGGATTCTGGATGCCACTCCCTCCGGCGCGCAGGCGTCGACGACGTTCAGCGTGCCCGCGACCGATGCCGCGGTGGCCGGTCGGGCCGCCGGTGTGTACCCGCTCCTCGCCCGCACGGCCGACGGCCTCACGGCGCTCAGCGTCGTGGTGGTGACCGCCGACGGGGGAACGCCGACGCCCCTGGGACTGGTCGTCCCGATCACCGCCTCGCCGATGACGCGGGGTCTTCTCACCGCGAACGAGCTCGTCGATCTGACGGCGGTCGACGGTCCGCTCTCGGCCCAGCTCGACGCCGTCGACGGCACGCGGGCGACCCTGGCGATCGACCCGGCGATCGTGGCATCCATCCGCGCACTGGGCTCGTCGGCACCTCCCACCGCCGTGGCGTGGCTGCAGAGACTGCTGTCTCTGCCCAACGAACGCTTCGCTCTGCAGTTCGGCGACGCCGACCTGGCATCGCAACTGCGCGCCGGGCTCACGGCGCCCCTCGCCCCGACCTCGCTCCAGTCGTACATGACCGCGAGCGATTTCACGCAGCCCCCTGCGGTCGCGAGCCCGTCGCCGGATCCCTCCGCGACCCCCGGTCAGCCGACGCTCCCCGACCTGGCGACCCTCCTCGACATCGGCTCTTCAACTCCGTCGGTGTATTGGCCGGCCTCCGGCTCCGCGGGTGCCGACACGGTGGCCGCTCTCGGCGGTCAGGGGACCGCGGATGCCCCCACACGAGTCCTGGTTCCCTCGAGCACCGTCGCCGGTGCGGGCGAGGCCGTCCCGGCGAACGCCAGCGTCGGAGGAGTGTCCACCCCCGTGTACGACGCCGAGGTCTCGGCGGCGCTGACCCGCGCGGCCGGCGAGAACGACACCACCCGACGGGGAGCCGACCTCGCCGCAGCGCTCGGCTATCTCGCCTTCGCGCGCACAGCGAACGCCGACCGCCCCGTCCTCGCCGTCCTCGACCGCGGCACGGACCGATCGCGTGGGAGCCTGCGCGCCACCATGACGGCCGTCACGACCGCGCCGGGCTTCACCGGGACGACCCTCGACGCGATCGCCGGGCAGCCGGCATCCGCGATCTCGCTCGTCGACGCTGCGGTCGACAGCACGCTCGTCGACGACGTGACGAACCTCGTCGCCGACGAGCAGGTCATCGACCGCTTCGCGACGATCCTCGAGCAGCCCGACCTGCTCACCGGTCGCGAGCGCGCCGAGGTCCTCCAGGTGCTGAACGTGGGATGGACAGGGGATGCCGCCCGCACGGCCGTCTCCGACCATCGCGCCGCGACACAGACCACGCTGAACGCGGTCGGCATCCTGTCGTCGGACTTCCGCCTGGTGAGCTCGAGCGCGCCGCTGCGTCCATGGGTGCGCAACGATCTCCCGTGGACGATCTCGGTCGTGCTCGCGGTCCGCCCCGACGACGCCCGACTCCGGGTGCAGGATCGCACCCCCGTCGAGGCCCAGGCCTCGGCGAACACGCGCGTCGAAGTGCCCGTCGAGGCGCGACTGGCCAACGGCGAGGTCAGCGTCGCCCTGCAGCTCTACAGCCCCACGGGAGAGCCCGTCGGCGCCCCGCAGGTCGTCGACGTCGAAGTGCGCGCCGAGTGGGAGAGCATCGGCCTCATCGTCGTGATCGTGCTCGTCGTGGTCTTCCTCGGCGTGGGCGTGATCCGTACCCTCGCACGTCGACGGCGCGCCGCCGCCGGCCAGGAACCAGAGCCGACACCCGACGACGAGCCGGCCGACGGACGCGCGCCCGCCGAGGGCGATGCCGTCGACGACGACCCCACCGCCCCCCACGCCTCCGAGGAGTCCCGCCCGTGAGCAGCATCGGTCGCGCGAGCGTCCTCATCGGGGCGGGCACCGTCGTCTCGCGGGTCAGTGGCCTGCTCCGCACGATCGTGCTCGTCGCCGCGATCGGATCCTTCGGCGGCGCCGGCGACGCGTTCGCTGTCGCGAACCAGCTGCCCAACAACATCTACGCGATCATCTCGACCGGCCTGCTGACCGCCGTCGTCGTCCCGCAGATCGTCAAGGCCGCAGCGCACGCCGACGGCGGCCAAGCGTTCATCTCGAAGCTCTTCACGCTCGGGACGGTCGGGCTGCTCGGCGCGACCGCCCTCGCGATGATCGCCGCGCCGTTCCTCGTGCAGGTGTACGCGAGCAAGTTCACAGCGGACCAACTCGCGCTGTCGACGGCGTTCGCCTATTGGTGCCTGCCGCAGATCTTCTTCTACGGCCTTTATGCGCTACTCGGTGAGATCCTCAATGCTCGACGGGTGTTCGGCCCGTACACGTGGGCACCCATCGTCAACAACATCGTCTCGATCGCCGGTTTCGGCGCGTTCATCCTGATCTTCGGCGGTCCCCAGACCCGGGTGGATGCCTGGACACCGAGCATGATCGCGGTGCTGGCGGGAACGGCGACGGCGGGCATCGTCGTTCAGACCCTCGTGCTGGTGTTCTTCTGGCGGCGGGCCGGCTTGGCGCTGCGGCCGGACTTCCAGTGGAAGGGCGTGGGCCTGCGCCACATCGCCCGACTGGCCGGGTGGACGTTTCTCATGGTCGTCGCGGGTCAACTCGCCGGCATCGTGCAATCCAACGTGCTCTCTGGCGCCTCTGGGGAGGACCCGGCGATCTTCGCGTCACAGAACGCCTGGCTCCTCTTCATGCTCCCGTACTCGATCATCGTGCTCTCGATCGGGACGCCGTACTTCACGCAGCTCAGCGAGCACGCGGCATCCGGACGGCACGACGAGGTGCGGGCCGACATCGCTCGCAGCATTCGTACGCTCGGGTTCTTCATCGTCGTGGCCGCTGCCGCCCTCGCCGTGGCCGCGGTACCCGCCAGCCGCATCTTCACCAACGGCGCCGAGCAGGCGACCGCCGCGGCTCCGGTGCTCCTGTGCTTCCTGCTCTGCCTGGTGCCTCTGGCCGTCCTGTTCGTCGTGCAGCGGACGTTCTACGCGTACAACGACACCCGGACCCCGTTCTTCTTCACGCTGCTGCAGTGCGCTCTCGTGGCCGGTGGCGCGGTTCTCGCGGGCCTCCTCCTCGATCGCAGCGTCCTCGCCGCGGGGGTGGCCCTCACCCAATCCTTCGCCAGCATCGTGCAGGTCATCGTCGCGAGCGTGCTGCTGCACCGGCGCCTCGGCGGGATCGGGGCTGCCGCGTGGCTCCCCGCGCTGGTCAAGTTCACCCTCGCGTCGCTTCCGGCCGCGATGGCCGGATTCGTCGTTCTCTCGCTCCTCGAGGGATCGACCGGCTGGATGACGACGAGCTCTCTCGCCGGAGCGGTCGGAGCCGGCCTGATCGGAACCGTCGTGCTGGCGGTGTACGTCGGCATCCTGGCCCTCTTCCGCACCCCCGAGGTGGTGTCGGCGTTCTCACTCGTGCGCCGGTTCCTGCCCCGACGCTAGCCCTCAGCCCCGCGGAATACCCCGGGGCTACCATGGGTTTCATCCGACGGAATTAACGAGAGGAAGGCGCAATCGTGCGTCACGTCATCATCATCGGGTCGGGTCCTGCCGGCTACACGGCCGCCATCTACGCCGCCCGGGCGAACCTCGAGCCCCTCGTCGTCGCGAGCTCCGTCGAAGCCGGCGGCGACCTCATGAACACGACCGAGGTCGAGAACTTCCCCGGGTTCCCCGACGGCATCCAGGGCCCCGACCTCATGGCCAAGATGCAGGCGCAGGCCGAGCGTTTCGGCGCGGAGGTCCTGTACGACGACGTCGTGTCGCTCGACCTCGAGGGACCCGTCAAGAAGGTCACGCTCGGCAGCGGCAAGGTCGAAGAGGCCGTCTCGGTCATCTACGCGACCGGCTCCGCCTACCGCAAGCTCGGCCTCGAGGGTGAAGACCGGCTCTCCGGCCGCGGCGTCTCGTGGTGCGCCACGTGCGACGGATTCTTCTTCCGCGACCGCACGATCGCCGTCGTCGGCGGCGGCGACTCCGCCATGGAAGAAGCCAACTTCCTCACGAAGTTCGCGTCGAAGGTGTACATCATCCACCGCAAGGACACCCTGCGTGCCTCGAAGATCATGCAGGAGCGCGCTTTCGCGAACCCCAAGATCGAGTTCATCTGGAACAGCGCGGTCGACGAGATTCTCGGCGACGAGGCCGTCTCCGGCGTCCGCCTGCGCTCGACCGTCGACGACACCACGCGCGAGCTGCCGCTCGACGGCCTGTTCGTCGCGATCGGAAACGACCCGCGCACGCACCTCGTGCACGACAAGCTCCAACTCACCGACCAGGGCACCATCTGGGTCGACGGACGCTCGTCCCGCACCTCGGTCGAGGGCGTCTTCGCCGCCGGTGACGTGATCGACCCCACCTACCGCCAGGCGATCACCGCGGCCGGCAGCGGCACGGTGGCGGCCCTCGACGTGGAGCACTTCCTCGCGGCACGCGGTGAGGCCGGCGAACCGGCTGTCGCCGACAGCCTCATCGAGGGCCTGCCCGACGCTGCGGTGGTCTGAGGAACAATTCGACGCCCTCGGGCGTTTCACCAACTGACGCTCTCACTAAGGAGAAAAGCACATGACCGCCAAGGCGACGACCTCCGCGACCTTCGAGCAGGACGTCCTGCAGGCCGACGGACCCGTTCTCGTGGACTTCTGGGCCGAGTGGTGTGGACCGTGTCGCATGGTCGCCCCCGTGCTCGACGAGATCCAGTCCGAGAACTCGGGCAAGATCACGATCCTCAAGCTCAACGTCGATGAGAACCCCGACCTCGCGATGAAGTACCAGATCACCTCGATCCCCGCGATGAAGGTGTTCCAGGGCGGCGAGGTCAAGACGACCATCATCGGCGCGAAGCCCAAGTACGCGCTCGAGCAGGACCTCGCGCCGTTCATCGGCTGAGTCCCCTCGCGAATCGAATCCCCGGTGCTTCGGCGTCGGGGATTCGTCGTTTCCGCCGGCGCATCGCCCCGGGGGTCGCAAGGACAATGGATGCCGAGCAGGGCCCGCGCTCGATCACGCCCGGGGTGCGCTGGGGTGAGGCCCACGGAGGCTTCATCATCGACGCGGCGGGGGAGAGGACGCTACGGGGTCGCGCTTCGGGGTTTGCGTCGCGCGGACCGTGTCTTACCGGGGTGTGCAACGCGCGCGGTGTGCGCCGTGCACGGATCGCGTCGTGCGCGGACCGCGTCGTGCGGGGGTGGGCGCCGTGCGCGGCTCGCGCTCTGCGCGGACCGCGGAATGTACGCCGCGCGGTCCCAACGTCGTACCGGGAGTGCGGCGCGTCAGGCGCCTGAGGGCCGTCAGGAGGCGTCGAGGCGCACGCTGGCGTCCCAGCGCCGGTGTGGCTCTTCTTCGCCCAGGATGCGCCACACAGCGCGCGTGAGCGGGGGATAGTCGAGAGCGATCTGCCGCAGGACGCGGTAGTTGCGCGCACGGTTCGGGCGCTGCCCGCCGTTCTCGGCGATGTTGTCGGCCCGCAGGGTCAGGACGACAAGCTCATCGACGCTCGGGAGGTCTTCCATGAAGTCCCACGGGTCTTCGCCACCGCGCAGCCGCTCATGGATGAGCACTGCCAGTTCGTCGGATGCCTCTGCCCGCAGCAGTTCCAGACTCGCCCGCCGGGGCGGGTCTTGCTCGTTCGCGGTCACCTTTCAAGGGTACGCGCGACCGGCGACACCCGGGGCTGTCCGTCAGCCGGTGTAGCCCTCTTCACCCAGGGCGGATAGGATGCGATTCAGGTCTTGAATCGAAGCGAAATCAATGCTGATCTGGCCTTTCTTTGCCGTCAGCGAAACGCGTACTTTGGTGTCGAGTCGGTCACCGAGCCGCTCCGCGACGTCGTCGAGACCGGAACGTCGCGACCCTGCCTTCGGCTTCTGTCGCGCGGGCGAGACCCCCGGCATCTTGGCCGCTGCTTCCGCAGCGCGCACGGAGAGATCCTCGTTGACGATCTTGTCGGCGAGCTTCTGCATCTCCTGCGGGTCGTCGAGCGACAGGATCGCGCGTGCGTGCCCCGCGCTGAGTACTCCCGCCGCCACCCGCTGCTGAACAGGCACGGGGAGCTTCAGCAAGCGAATGGTGTTGCTGATCTGTGGACGAGAGCGACCGATACGAGTGGCCAACTCCTCTTGGGTGATGCCGAAGTCCTCGAGGAGTTGCTGGTAGGCGGACGCCTCTTCGAGAGGGTTGAGCTGCGAGCGGTGGAGGTTCTCGAGGAGCGCGTCGCGCAGGAGATACTCGTCGTCGGTCTCGCGAACCACGGCGGGGATGGACTCGAGGCCCGCCTCCCTCGAAGCGCGCGTCCGGCGCTCGCCCATGATCAGTTCATAGGTGCCGTCGCCCTTGTCGCGGACGACCACGGGCTGGAGCACCCCGAACTCCCGCACGGAGTGCACGAGCTCCGCGAGGTCTTCGGGGTCGAAGTGCGTACGTGGCTGGCGAGGGTTGGGGACGATCGCCTTGGGGTCGATGTGTACGAGACGAGCGCCCGGCACCGAAACGAGGTCGTCCGCGGGCGAAGCCGCGTCCGTTCCAGCGGGGGACGCCAGCTGGGCCGACGAATCCTTCGCCGGCGCGCCGGGAAAGAACACGTCGACCGGACGCGCCTCCGATGCCTCCGCCGTGGGGATCAGGGCGCCGATACCGCGCCCGAGTCCGGTCCTCTTCGCCATCAGGAGCCCTTCGTCGTGGTGTCGCGGTTGACGATCTCGACCGCGGCTTCGCGGTAGGCGATGGCGCCCGCTGACTGGCCATCGTACGCGATCACGGTCTGCCCGAAGCTCGGTGCCTCCGAAACGCGCACAGAGCGGGGGATCACGGTATCGAGCACTTCGTCCGTGAAGTGGGAACGCACCTCGTCGGCCACCTGCTGAGCCAGACGGGTACGCCCGTCATACATGGTGAGGAGGATCGTGGAGACATGCAGCGTCGGATTGAGATGCTTCTGGATCATCTGAACGCTGCCGAGAAGCTGGCTCAACCCCTCCAGCGCGTAGTACTCGCACTGAATCGGGATCATGACCTCGTCGGCCGCCGTGAACGCATTGATGGTGAGCAGACCCAGCGACGGGGGACAGTCGATGATGACGAAATCGAGATGATTGCCATCGATCGCGAGGTAGTCGCGCAGCGCTCCTCGAAGACGGTGCTCGCGAGCGACCTGTGAGACCAGTTCGATCTCGGCGCCCGCCAGGTGGATGGTGCTGGGCGCGCACAGGAGGTTCGGTGACTCGGGACTCGTCTGGACGATATCCGCGAGAGGCACCTCGTTGATCAGAACGTCGTAGATGCTCGCGGTCTCTGCGTTGTGAGCGACCCCCAGCGCCGTAGAGGCATTCCCCTGCGGGTCGAGGTCGACCACCAGCACGCGCGCTCCCACAGACGCGAGAGCGGCGGCGATGTTCACGGCGGTCGTCGTCTTGCCGACGCCGCCCTTCTGGTTCGACACCGTGAAGACGCGCGTACGACCGGAGAGTTCGACCTTCGCGCTCTCGAGCGCCCGACGCCGCGCGGACAGATCGGCGATCTCGCGTGCGATGGGGGAGTCATAGAACGAGGATGACGATGGCGTTTCGTCGGACTGTTTCACGTGAAACGCTCTCCCTTGCCGTCGCCGAACTCGCCCAGTCTACCCGCGAGGCGGTCGCGACGATCGCCGAGCGCCGGTTATCCACAGAGTTGTGGGCGAGGTTCGAGCCCACTTCGTGGGGGTGGTCGGGATGCCGTTGCCTGCCTCGCCCACCCCAAGGCGCGGTCTTGTGGAGGTCGCCGGGGCGGTAAGACGCTGTGGACATCAGGGAGAGTGGCTAAGTCGCAGCCTGGTGTCGCGAGGCGTCAGCACCCTGCCACCCGTGAAGTGCCGCCTGCCACGAGCGACTCTCAGAGTGGCAAGTGACGACCACCGAGTCCTGACTGCCGAGCCCCAAGCACCAAGCACCAAGTCGGGAGCGCGAAGCGTCCAGCGACGAGCCCCGAGTGCAAGGTCTCGCGTGAGCAACGTCTGCGGTGCGCTCTGTGCTCGTATTCTGCGACATGCGCCGCGGGGGAGGACGAGCGACTCAACCAGGAGCCAAGGCGTGTCAAGACCACAGAGTTCGAGTGCACAGAGAACACGCGGAGGATCGCAATCAGCTCTGTTTCGCCGATCGAGCAACTCACCACGGGTCGCGAACTTCGCTGCCTGCCGGGCGAAGCCGTGCAGCAGGCTTCTTGCACGCCGTGCGTGGCGGGCGCGCCAGCGATCACGGCCACACAGCACTCACGGTGCCATGTCGACCAGCCTCGACGCGCGAGGAGTAGTCAGAACCGACAGGGGCGCTTCATGCAGCGCAGACAGCCCGGCTGGCATCGCGAAGGCTCGAACAGTCGGCGTTTCTCGCGATAGACCGTCGACCTCGTTCGACGAGGGAGACACAACCAACCGGACTCCTCCAGCGACACTCTGACGTGAGCGAGATCGACCCGGGAGCGACTGGATGCATGACCGATTGACGTGATCGGTTCTCGTGACGTGAACTTGATCAACTCTCCGCCGCTGGGGAGACTCTCCGGCTCCCGGCGACGTCCTGCACTCTTTCCCACGCGTGGGCACATCCCGCGCAGCGAGATCCGTTGGTCGGTTTCACGTGAAACACCCCGAAGCGCCGAACTGGCTTGCAGTTCGCGGTGCGGTCCGATTGTCCCAGTCACGCTCGCGTATCGATCACCCGTCGAAGCAATCGCCAGTCTCCTGCTTCAAGACACCCACTCCTCGCGCCTTCTTCACGTTGGGCGCGAGGCGAAGTCGGCCAGGAGGGCAACGCCGCGATCTTGACGAGACCGCCGTCGACTCACCCCGACTCTTTCCACTCCGGTGCCCCGTCGGCCCCCCACCACATTGGACCCGCGCGGTATTCTCTCTTCTTCATACTGACCCGAGCAGCACGCCGGCGCCCGCAACATGTTTCACGTGAAACACCGCTTGCGATAGACACAATGAGCCGATGGGGAACAGCGTCCTGGACGGTTCTCGCCGCGCACTCGCGCTAACCGCAGGTTCAGCACAACCCCAACGCGCGACCGGGCGACGATAGGTGGGAGCCAACCACTCAGCTCGCGACCCGGTCTCGACTGGCGGTTGAGTTGTCCCAGGAGAACGCCGCACGCCGCGGTGAGGGGTCGTCTCATCAGAAAGCACTGCCACGCCCGAGGCGTTTTCGCGCGGTGGCTCGTGCGAAAGTCGCGAGTCCCCGCGGACGGCCCGAACGCGGGTAACGACGCCGACGCTGCATTGGCTTCCAGCAGTCGTGGAGTACATCCGTCAGAGCTGGGGCTGAGCGGGTGCCGCCCGGACCTAGCTTTCACCCGCCGACACATCCCGCCCGCGTAGTCGTCTATGAACCGCGAGCCAGCAGGTATGCGGGCAGCGGACTCACTGCGAGATGCCTACACCCACACTCGATGTTGACACCAAGGCGTGAATTGCCCTCGGCGGATAGTTGCAGGTGTCAGTCGGGGCCGGACCCTGAGCAAGCACCTCGTGCGACCCATCTTGGATAATCGCCCATCCTCCGTCCGACGCCGTCCGGCAAGGCCGACGTTCGCTCCCGTGATGGCCTCACGTGCGCCGTAGCCACCAGAACAATGCAGGTCTCGCCGGCCGATCCTGGTGGACCGCTCGCACTGCTCAGCGTGCCCGCGTTCCACGTGAAACACGTCAGAGCCGTCGGCCGGACTCAGGCCACTCACCCAACACCATATGCGTGCACCTCATGGAGAATCGTGTTGGCACACGACCTCGGCGGGAACTTCCCTCGGCGCATCCGCCGCTCATGGGAAGGTCGACGCGTGCGCTCGGCTCCGGATTACACACCACAGGCTTGACCGCGGCCCTAACATCGCGGGGGAGATCGGGCTGATTCTGACCATCCACTTCAACGCCCCTTTCCCGCCTCGAGCAACCTCTACGCCGCTCAAGAGCAGCGCAGGCAGGATCTGGTGGCAAATGCTCGTGACGTACCGGGTGACATACCCCGGTCCAGACCGCGAACGTGCGACCAGCCATCGCGAAACGCGGGCACCACCCTTGAGGGACCTGTGGGGGATGAGCTCGGCGCATCATTCGATCAGGTCACTGTTTCGCACCCTGAGGCGTCCTGCTTTCAGCCACGAAGTCTTGCGCACACACAGGTTCCCGACCGCGCCCGGCGCCCTGCTTTCCACCGGGACAGTCGCGGGTCTTCTTTGGTCTGGACGGCGCGTATCGAAACCTCCGACCGTCCACTGCGTGTGACTTGCTCTGACGAGCAGTCCACTCACGTTCACAGGCCCCGACATCACCTGGAATGGACACGCTCGGCATCTTCGAGGCAATGGACCGGAGAACCCGCCGCCGTGCGCGACCTGCACGCGAACCACCGCACGCGTGGTGGCCTGGGCACGTACCTGCACGTGTCAACTGACTCCACGAACTCGCTCATCAGCCAGCCAAATCGACAAGCAGATGTCTCGAGATCACCGGCCTTTGCACATAAGCCTCGCGCGCCCGTGCGACCGTGGTGGTAGGTCTCGCGTGCCAGCAGCTCTTGCACAACTTGTGCGCTCCTGCGCTGCTAGGGCTTCTCGCGCGCGGACACCACTTACGTTCACACAGTACGCATGGGTCGGCAACGACATCCCGACGCCAGGGGACCGCGGGCGTACGACAAAGCATGTTTCACGTGAAACAGGAACGCCGATCGTGCGGGTCGGGTGCAATAACGATCGGATAGGCGTGACGTGCTCCTCGCGCCGCGAACTCGGCCCGCAGAACTGCCGCCACGCGGCGCCTCGACGTCAGGGGGAGTAGCGCACGGCTCGTTCCACGTGAAACATCACGCCTGGTCACACGCCTCAGACGTGCACACTCAGGAGGATCACGCGTGACGGGGCTTCAGCCCACTCAGACCGCTAGGCGACTCAGGCGTAGCGGATCTCGTGGACCTCTGCCATCGAGACGCGAGATGTATCCGAGACGCGACCCTGGCAGCGGCGCTTCTCCCACGCTTCCCTATGCACACGAAATGATCTCGGCAGTCGCGCGACGCCCAGCATCCTGCGACGACCGCCAAGATCACAGACGCCCGCGCGTCGCAGCATCCCATCACTTCCTCATCGAACCCCCTGTGCGACAACCGCGCTCCGCAGGACCATCACACGCAGCAGGTCGATCTGCTCGAACTCTCGATCCAACCTGGCACGCGAGCACGCAGGTCGGCTCGAGCAGCCCGCAGTGCGCCTTCACTTCCCTCCAGGAGCCGACAACCGTGTCACCCACGACCGTCTCGGCGGGCGACGCTCGTGTGCGCCGCGCCGCTCCGAGGGCGCCCGAAACCCGCGGCGGCACCGCACACACGCCGGGCTCCGAGGCCTAGCAACACGCCAGACACCAGTGTCCGGCGTCGCGGTGAGACGGTGAGCCGCGCAACACTGCAGGCATAATGGTGCGAGCGATGACCGGTAGAGCCGGGATGCCGTCCCATCGGGCCGCTCGCCCACGGAAACCGGGCGAGCGCCGGCCTCGCTCAAACGACTCTCGTGTCGAACACCGTCGCCTCTCACACCCTGATCGCGCCGGTCACCGACGACGTGCGCGTCGCCGTCTCGAGGTCTGTCTCCGACGCCTTGAGTCTCAACCGGGATCAGCCGAACAACGCGCGGGCGCGGTCACTCCTCCGTTCACGCCCCCGACACGAGCTCGCGCCGGGGAAGGGCCCTCGTGTCACACGACCTCGACATCGAACAACGCCCTCGCCGCCCATGCCCGCGAACCCTGGCAGTTGACAAGCTGTCCAACCGACATTGATGCCCATCGCAGAAGCCACTGCCCCTGCGTTCGGGGGCCGCAACTCCACCGCCGACAACGCCGCCGACGGCTCACGCCGGTGCTGGTCATCACCCTGAAACCACCCACTCTTGCGACCACGGGAGTCTTAGAGGTCGGGCACTTCCGACGATCACCAAGCAGCAGGCTTCCAGCCGCGGTGTACGGACACCTCCCCTGGCCGCGGGGGAGAGGTGAAGCGCGATCTCCCTTGGGCAGGACACCGAGCATGGCCTCCGCCACGCACCACATCCAGACGCGATCGGCTTCAGATGCTGATTAGAAGTCTCCGTCGAGCTTCTCCTGTCACCGCAATCGAGCGCAGGTGATTGAGGTCCCATGGCATTGCCCCACGGGCCCGCCAGATGCTTCCCACCAGACTCGGTCGAAAGGAGCCACGCCCACTTGGAAAAGGAATCGCACTCTCGCACCGCCGACGCACCGGGCCCATCACCGAGGGTGAGGATGCACATCCGTCATCGACACCACGGGACTCTGAGAGTGGCGTTTCACGTGGAACGCGCGCTCCTCATGCGGCGGTAACGTCCGCAGTGAGCATCTCAGGTTTGACGCACCCGGGCACCCGGTTCACACCGGAAGCATTGCGATGCACGTCTCTCAATCGAGAAGCTCGTGACGGTCGTACTGAAAGCGCCGCACGTACTTGTCATACATGTTCGCGGGCCAGGCTACGCATACGTCGAATCCGCGGCCCGAAGAGAACAGTGCTCCACCGAAGCCTCACCCGGGCTGGTGAGACAGCACCGCCATCAGTGGCGGTGATCAGGCTCGGGAGCGCCGGAAGAAAGAGCTCGTCAGCGCGACACCGTCGCGACGAACACGCGTGTCGGCTCGTCCAGCTGACCCTCGCCGACGACCTCAACGCGCACATCCGTCAGTCCGAAGCGGCGCACCTGCTTCGCGGCTGCGTCGATCTCGGCCGCGACATTCGCTCCCTTCAAGAGCACCAGTCGACCGCCCGGACGAACCAGGGGAGCGGTGAAGGGGAGCAAGGTGCGGAGCGCACTCACCGCACGCGCGGTGACGACGTCGAACGAACGCCCACCGGTCCACTCTTCCCCGCGCATTCGAGCGACCGTGACGTTCGAGAGTCCGAGGGCCTCCGCCTGCTCGGTCAACCAGATCGTCCGGCGCTCCATCGGCTCGATGAGCGTCCACTGCACGTCCGGGCGCGCGATCGCGAGAACGATCCCCGGCAGACCGGCACCAGAACCGATGTCCGCCGCCTGCCCTTCGAAGAAGGGCGCCGCGACAGCACTGTTGAGAATGTGACGTGTCCACAGACGTGGGACCTCGAGCGGACCGATCAGACCCCGTTCCTCGCCATGCTGCGCGAGAGCCTCGGTGAATCGCCGAGCGAGGCTGAGACGATCGCCGAAGATCTCCGCGGCGACAGCCGGCTCCGCCTCCAGCTCCAACGGCATCCGGGTCCTCAGCTACGGCGCAGAACGGTGTGACGATCCGCGCCCTCGCCGAAGGATTCGGACACGCAGCCGCGCTCCGCGGCGATGTCGTGGACGAGCTTGCGCTCGTAGCTCGACATCGCCGGCAGAGACGCCTGCGAAGCGCCCTCGTCCAGGCGTTCGATCGCGCGGTCGACGAGGTTCTCGAGCTGACGCTGGCGTGCGTCGCGCGAGCCCCCCACGTCGAGGATCAGCCGAGAAAAACGACCGGTGGCGTTCTGCACGGCCAAGCGCGTGAGCTCTTGGAGAGCCTGAACCGTGTCGGGGTGCGACAGCGACGACAGCGCGCTCGCGTCTTCCGCTTCGACGGACACGTAAGCGCGACCGGCGCGCACGTCGAGGGCGAGATCACCGTCGATATCGGCGATGTCGAGCAGACCTTCCAGGAAGTCGGCGGCGATGTCGCCCTCTTGCTCGAGCTGCTCTTCGGTGGCGGCGTTCTGGTCGGTCGAGATCTGCTCGGACGTCGTCATGATGTCTCCGGTCGTCAGGAGGAGGGGTCGGATGCGGCGGAGCCGGGGGCCGGCCGTGCCGGGGAGCCGCCGGGCTTGTTGCCCTGCTGCTTCTTCGCACGCTGCTTGCCGACCGGCTGCTGCCGCTTGGGCTGCGCTGCACGGGCGCGCTCGGCCTCCTCGAGGAGACGCTGCTGCTCGGCGCGGTACTTCTCGATCGGGACGACCTTGCCGCTCGAATCGATCGCCTTACCCTTGCGCGCGAGGCGCTCTTCGCGGGCCTTGGCCGCGTCCGATCCGGGGGTCGGCATCTCGCGGATGACGACGAACTGCTGGACCATCGTCCACAGGTTGCTGACGAACCAGTAGATGACGACACCGAGCGGGAAGAAGACACCCGAGAAGATGAACGCCAGCGGAAGGATGTAGAGCATCACCTTCTGCATCTGGTACGCCTGGCCGGTCTTCGCCTCGGGGGAGAGGTTCTTCGAGATGATCTGCAGCTGCGTGAAGAACTGCGAACCGATCATCAGCACCACCAGCGTGAGCAGGATCGCCACGGTGACCTGGCCGTCGGGCTGGCTCCACGCCGTCACGAGGTTCACGTGCATGGATGCCACGTCGAACAGACGTGCGTCGTAGAACTCGGTCGTGAGCTCGGGGGTGAGCAGACCCACACCACCGACGCCGCTCGCGGCGTGCTTCGACACGTCGTTCAGCACGCTGAACAGGGCGAAGAAGATCGGCATCTGCACCAGGAGCGGGAGGCAGCTCGAGACCGGCGTCGTGCCGTGCTTCTTGTACAGAGCCATGGTCTCGCGGCTCATCGCCTCGCGAGACAGCTGGTCGCGCTTGCCCTTGTACTTCTCCTGCACCTTGCGCAGTTCCGGAGCGATCTCCATCATCTTGCGCTGGCTCTTGATCTGCTTCACGAAGAGCGGGATCAGGGCGGCACGCACGATGAGCACGAGACCCACGATCGAGAGCACCCAGGTGAGGCCCGCGGCCGGCGCCATACCCAACGCCGTGAACAGCGCGTGCCAGCCCACCAGCACGAGCTCGACCATCCATTTCAACGGCCAGAGGATGGTCCCAATGAGATCGAATTGCACGATCAGTCCTTCCGGGAGGGCACGACGAATCCGTGCGGAGTGAGTTCGTGACGGAAGGCGCGGTGAGGACGGACATCGTCGATGCCTCCCTGAGCCCAGGGATGACAGCGTGCGAGGCGGGCCGCGGTCAGCGCGACACCCTTGACGAGTCCGTGCTGCTGCACGGCGCCTACCGAATAGGCAGAACAGGACGGGTAGTACTTGCAGACGTCGCCATAGACGTGCGAGATCGTCGCGCGATACGCGTGCAACAGGGCCAGTCCCGCGTTCCTGGGGAGGAGCGGGACGGATGCCACCACCGCGGACAGCTCGAAATGAGCCGTCCCGGTGGACGAGGTGGGGAGGGTCGAGGCGCTCATGCGAAAGCCTTCCGCTGCAAGCAACGAAGGACGTCGGACCGGAGCGACGCGTAATCGGCAGTCGCCGAGGAGGGGAGTGCCCGGATCACGACCGAGGCGCCCCCGCGGACAGACGGGAGCGCCTCGGCGCACACCGCCTTCAGGCGGCGGCGGACGGTGTTGCGGATCACCGCGGATCCGACCTGCTTGCTCACGATGAAACCGAAACGGGCGGGGCCGTCTTCGTCCACGCTGCCGACATAGGTCACGGCGTGCGTTCCGGCGCACCGAGTCCCCCGGCGGACAGTGGCTTTATAGTCCGATCCGCGGGTGAGTCGGTTCGGCTTCGCGAGCACCGGGTGAATCAGGCCGAGAGTTCGGTGCGGCCCTTGGCACGACGGGCCGCGAGGATGCCGCGGCCGGCGCGCGTGCGCATGCGGGCGCGGAAGCCGTGCTTCTTGGCGCGGCGACGGTTGTTGGGCTGGAAGGTGCGCTTGCTCATGGGTCACTCCGGAGGTGGTGTCGCCCGATGCTCTTCTGCCGGGGACGTGGGTCGGGACTGCCGTATAGGCATAAGTCAACCGACTAAGGCTACGTCGCGCGCGCCCTTAACTCAAACCGAGAAACCGACCGCCCATTATCCCCAGTCGTTGTCCACAGGCGTGGCAAAGACACGCGACAGCGTTCTACAGTGGATTTTGCTCCGGATGAGCCGCGAACTAGCGTGGCCCCGGAAGTTATCCACAGGTTCGACGTGACTCCGTCGGTCTGCCCGCGCGCCGAGATCCCGGAGGGGACATGTCATTGCACGAAGTACCGGATGTTCCCGTCTGGTCCGCCGTGCTCGACCACCTTCTCAAGGACGAGCGCGTCACGCCGCAGCTCCACGGCTTCCTGAACCTCGCCGTTCCCCAGGGCGTGATGGGCGGCACCCTGTACCTCGATGTCCCCAATGACCTGACTGCAGCGCAGATCAACAAGCGCATGCGGGCTCCCATCCTCGAGGCTCTGACCCAGGTTCAGGGGCCCGACCCCGAAGTGAACGCGTTCCGTGTGGTCGTGAATCCCGACCTGATCGATTCGCCGCGACCCACTCCTGCCGACGAGCGCTCCGTGTCGGCGCCGGCCGGTCACTCACTCATCCCCGAGCAGGCTCCGGAGCCGATCGTCCCGGCTTCTCGCAGCGACACCCGACTGAACCCGAAGTACACCTTCGACAACTTCGTCATCGGCCAGTCCAACCGATTCGCCCACGCAGCGGCTGTCGCCGTCGCCGAAGCGCCGGCGAAGGCCTACAACCCGCTCTTCATCTATGGGGACTCGGGACTGGGCAAGACCCACCTGCTGCACGCGATCGGCGACTACGCCGCGAGCATGTACGCCGGCATCCGCGTCCGATACGTCTCGAGCGAAGAGTTCACGAACGACTTCATCAACTCGATCGCGAACAACCGCGGCTCGGCGTTCCAGGCCCGATATCGCGACGTCGACATCCTTCTGATCGACGACATCCAGTTCCTCCAGGGGCGTGCCGAGACGCAGGAAGCCTTCTTCCACACGTTCAACACCCTGCACGACCACGACAAGCAGGTCGTGATCACGAGCGACCTGCCCCCGAAGCAGCTCACGGGCTTCGAAGATCGCATGCGGAGTCGCTTCGAGTGGGGCCTCATCACCGATGTGCAGGCACCCGACCTCGAGACGCGCATCGCGATCCTCCGCAAGAAGGCGCAGAGCGAGCGTCTCCTCATTCCCGACGACGTCCTCGAGTACATCGCAACGGTGGTGTCGTCGAACATCCGCGAGCTCGAGGGTGCCCTCATCCGCGTCTCCGCGTTCGCGAGCCTGAACCGGTCGACCCTCGACATGTCCCTCGCGCAGACCGTCCTCCGCGACATCATCGATCAAGACGACGCCAACGTCGTCTCGCCGACCGACATCATCACGGCGACGGCGCAGTACTTCAAGCTCTCGGTCGACGACCTCTACGGTTCGAGCCGATCCCAAGCCGTCGCGACCGCCCGTCAGATCGCGATGTATCTCTGCCGTGAGCGCACGAGCCTGTCACTGCCCAAGATCGGGCAGCTCTTCGGCAACCGCGACCACACGACCGTCATGTACGCCTACAAGAAGATCAGCGACCTCATGAAGGAGCGTCGATCGATCTTCAACCAAGTCTCGGAGATCACGAGCCAACTCGGACGTATGCGCTGAGAGCTCGTCTCCCGCACCGGGCCCGTCCGCATCCGCGGTCGGGCCTTTCGTCTTTTTCGCCCGGGAGAACCCGTCACAACCTCTTCCGCGAAGACTTCTCGCACGGTTCTACACAGTGTGGAAAACCTGTGGATAACTCCAAATCTCTGCGGATGACTTGTGTACGACGCGCCTTAACCTGTGGACGGCAGGCGCACCCCCTTCGAGTGCCGTCGTGTTAACTGCGCAGGCTCTCCGCAACGCCTCCACAGGTCACACTGGTGTCGTTCCCTTCTGTTAACAGGGATCCGTCGAGTTATCCACACTCTCCACAGCTGTTAACAAGATGAAAGATCCCATTTGAGTTAAGAGAGATTCGATGACCTTGTGGTGCGAAGGCACGCACATCGGGGGCGCCTCGGTCGGGGACTAGCATGGGTAAGCCATACCCGCCGTCAAGGGAGCGTCCGTGAAGTTCCACGTCAATCGCGATGTGTTCAGCGAAGCCGTCTCGTTCGTGGTCAAGCTCCTGCCGCAGCGCAATCCGCAGCCGATCCTCGCGGGTGTGCTCATCGAGGCCGGCGATCAGGGACTCACGCTCGCCGCGTTCGACTACGAAGCCTCCGCGCGGACGACGATCGAGGCGACGGTCGACGAGCCCGGCACGATCCTCGTCCACGGTCGTCTTCTCAGCGACATCGCCAGCCGCCTGCCGAACGCTCCCATCCAGATCGCCGTCGACGACGACGGCGGAATCCTGCTCACGTGCGGGTCGGCGCGGTTCACCCTCGCCTCGATGCCCGTCCAGGAGTACCCCGCCATCCCCGAGGTCACGGGTGAGTCGGGTCTGGTCCCCGCGGACGAGTTCGCCACCGCCATCGCGCAGGTGGCCTTCGCGGCGTCCCGCGACGACGTCACCCCCGTCCTCACCGGCGTCCAGCTCGAGGTGAGCGGAACGCGGCTCAGCCTCGTCGCCACCGACCGCTACCGCGTCGCGCTGCGCGAGATCCCCTGGGACGGCGGGCACGCGGCATCCGACGAGACGACCTCGGCGCTGGTGCCCGCGCGCACCCTGCAGGAGGTCGGCAAGACCTTCGCGCACGGCGGCGACATCTCGATCGCCTTCTCGGGCTCCGGCGATCGCGAGATCATCGCGTTCACCGCGGCGAACAAGACCGTCACGTCTCTCCTCATCAAGGGCAACTTCCCCCCGGTGCGCCGGCTTTTCCCCGAGCAGACCGAGCACCACAGCGTCGTGAACACCGCAGAACTGGCCGAAGCCGTCCGCCGTGTGGCGCTCGTCCTCGACCGCTCCGCTCCGCTGCGCTTCACCTTCGGCGCCGACGGAGTGTCGATGGACGCCTCGGGGACCGAGCAGGCGCGCGCCACCGAGACAGTGGATGCCACGCTGGTCGGCGACGAGGTCACGCTCGGCCTCAATCCGCAGTACCTGCTCGAGTCGCTCGGTGCCGTGCGCAGCGAGTTCACCCGCATCACGTTCACGTCGAGCGACAACGCGAACAAGCTGAGCCCCGTGCTGGTCACCCCGCAGACCTCGGTCGACAAGGGCGGCGAGGGCACGTTCAAGTACCTGCTCCAGCCGAATCTGCTGCTGCGCTGAGCCGGCCCGGGCCGATCCTCGGGCTTCGGTGTCGGAGGCGGCCGGTAGTCTGACTCGGTGATCGTGGAGCAGCTGGGACTCAGGGATTTCCGCAATTACGCGGAAGTCGACGTCTCGCTCGCCACCGGCGCCAACGTCTTCGTCGGGCGGAACGGCCAGGGCAAGACCAACCTCGTCGAGGCGGTCGCCTACCTGGCCACGCTCGGTTCTCATCGCGTCTCCAGTGACGCGCCGATGGTGAGAGACGGGGCGGATGCCGCGATCGTCCGCGCGCGTCTCGCCCACGGGGAGCGCAGCGTCCTGCTCGAACTGCAGCTCAATCGCCAGGGCTCCAATCGCGCGCGCGTGAACGGCGTGAACGTCCGCACCGCCGAGTTGCCGCGCTACGCGCAGGTGATCCTCTTCGCGCCCGAGGACCTTCAGATCGTCCGCGGCGACCCGTCCGCACGCCGGCGCTTCGCCGACCAGCTCATCGTGCAGCGGAGCCCCCGCATGGCCGCTGTCGTCGCCGACTACGACCGGGTCCTGCGTCAGCGCACCGCTCTGCTGAAGTCCGCTCGGGCGCGAGGGGTGCGCGGCGACGCCCTCGGCACGCTCGACGTGTGGGACGACAAGCTGGTCACCCTCGGGACCGAGCTCATCGAAGCCCGCCTGGCGCTGGCATCCGACCTGTCCGAACCGGTGGCGCGGGCGTATACGGCGATCGCCGGCGCCGACCACGAACCACGCCTCGAGTGGGCACTCTCCGTCGGAGGCGGCGACCCCGAAGAGGGCGACGCGGCGACCCCGACGTCGGCCGGGCCCCTCGCCGATCAGTTCCGCGCCGCCCTCACCGCTCGTCGTGCCGCTGAGCTCGAGCGCGGACTGACCCTCGTGGGCCCTCACCGTGACGACCTGGTCCTGCGTGTCCGCAACCTGCCCGTGAAGGGCTACGCCTCGCACGGGGAGTCCTGGTCGGTCGCGCTCGCTCTGCGCCTCGCCTCGGCCGAGATCCTGCGCGCGGAGTCGCGTCTCGGAGATCCGGTCCTCATCCTCGACGACGTGTTCGCAGAACTCGACGCCGGGCGCCGCGCGCGACTCGCCGAGCTCGTCGGCGGATACGAGCAGGTGATCGTCACCTCCGCGGTCGAAGAAGACGTCCCCGACGCCCTCCGCGCGCACGTGGTTCGGGTGGAGGCGGGGCGGATCGTGAGCGACGACGATGAGTGACGACGCCGAACTGCCCGAGACCATGGCGACCTACCTGCGCCTTCGAGGTCTCGAGCCGTCGCCCTACCGCAAGAAGAGGCGTCGTCGGCGCACGGACGAAGACGAGAACGCCCCCTTCACCCCCGGCCGCGATCCGCGCGGGCTCGGGGACGTGCTCTCGACGCTGACGCAGTCGGCGGGGTGGGAGCCGCAGCTCGCTCGCGAGGATCTGGTGCGTACCTGGCATGACGTCGCCGGCGCGGACACGGCTGCGCACACACGTCCCGTTGCGCTGGACGCCGGCACCCTCACGGTCCAGGCCGACTCCACGGCGTGGGCGAAACAGCTCCAGCTCATGCGCGCGCAGATCCTGTCGGAGATCCTGCGTCGCTTTCCCGAGGCGGGTGTCGAAGCGATCCGGTTCGTAGGACCCGACGTCCCCTCCTGGAAATGGGGGCCCAGAGCCGTTCCAGGCCGCGGCCCGCGCGATACCTACGGCTAGGCCATGGTCGATCCCGCCTCGGGTCGATTTATCGCCGCGTAGGGGCGTACACGCCATTTCTGCAGGTCGCGCGCGATAGGATGGAAGCTCCGAGAACCGATCTGGAGCGCGCGTACCCATGACGTCCGAAAACCCCGACAGCGTTTCCGAGGAACCCGAAGCACCCTCCACCAAGGTTCCCAACGAGTACGGGGCCGACGCCATCCAGGTGCTCGAAGGTCTCGAGGCGGTCCGCAAGCGCCCCGGCATGTACATCGGCTCCACCGGCGAGCGGGGCCTGCACCACCTCGTCCAAGAGATCGTCGACAACTCCGTCGATGAGGCCCTGGCCGGGTACTGCGACACGATCGAGGTCACGATCCTCAGCGACGGCGCTGTCCGCGTCGTCGACAACGGCCGCGGCATCCCGGTCGACATGCACCGCACCGAGGGCAAGTCGACGGTCGAGGTCGTGCTCACGGTGCTGCACGCCGGAGGAAAGTTCGGCGGTGGCGGATACGCCGTGTCCGGCGGTCTGCACGGCGTCGGTTCGTCGGTCGTGAACGCGCTGTCGACTCGCCTCGAGGTCGAGGTCAAGCGGCAGGGTCACGTGTGGCGCCAGTCGTTCCGTGATGGCGGACACCCTCTGGCCCCGCTCGAGAAGGGCGAAGAAAGCGACCAGACCGGGACGACGATCACGTTCTGGCCGGATGCCACGATCTTCGACACCATCGACTTCGACTACGACACCCTCCGCACGCGTTTCCAGCAGATGGCGTTCCTCAACAAGGGCCTGCGCATCAGCCTCCGCGACGAGCGTCCGCAGTCGGTGGTCGTCGAGGGCGAGCCGGGCGAAGAGGTCACCGAGGCGCGGAACGACTCGTTCCTCTACGAGCGAGGTCTCGTTGACTACGTCGAGCACCTCAACCGTGTGCGCAAGGCCGACGTCGTCAACGACGAGATCATCGAGGTCGAGTCGGAAGACACCGAGCGCCACATCGCGCTCGAGCTCGCGATGCAGTGGACCACGGCATACACCGAGAACGTGTTCACCTACGCGAACACGATCAACACGCACGAGGGCGGCACCCACGAAGAGGGTTTCCGTGCCGCGCTGACCACCCTGGTCAACCGTTACGCGCGCGCGAACAACCTGCTCAAAGAGAAGGACGACAACCTCACGGGCGACGACATCCGTGAGGGCCTCACCGCCGTCATCTCGGTGAAGCTGTCGGAGCCGCAGTTCGAGGGTCAGACCAAGACGAAGCTCGGGAACACCGAGGCCCGCGCCTTCGTGCAGAAAGTCGTCGGAGACAAGCTCGGCGACTGGTTCGATCGCAACCCGGGTCAGGCCAAGAACATCATCCGCAAGGCGATCGATGCGGCCACCGCGCGCCTGGCGGCGCGCAAGGCCCGCGAGACCGCTCGCCGCAAGAGCGTCTTCGAGTCGGCCGCGATGCCCGACAAGCTCAAGGACTGCACCTCGAAAGACCCCTCGATCAGCGAGATCTTCCTCGTCGAGGGTGACTCCGCCGGCGGCTCGGCCGTGCAGGGCCGCGACCCGCACACGCAGGCGATCCTCGCGCTGCGCGGCAAGATCCTGAACGTCGAGCGCGCGCGTCTCGACCGGGCACTGGGCAACAAAGAAGTCCAGGCGATGATCCAGGCCTTCGGCACGGGCATCGGCGAAGACTTCGACATGGCCAAGGCGCGCTACCACAAGATCGTGCTCATGGCGGATGCCGACGTCGACGGCCAGCACATCACCACGCTTCTTCTGACCCTGCTGTTCCGCTACATGCGCGGACTCATCGAGGCCGGTTTCGTCTATCTGGCTCAGCCGCCCCTCTACCGCCTGAAGTGGTCCAACCACCCGCACGAGTACGCCTACAGCGACCGTGAGCGCGACGCGATGCTCGTCGACGGCCAGGCCGCTGGTCGCCGTATCCCCAAGGACAACGGCATCCAGCGCTACAAGGGTCTGGGCGAGATGAACGACCACGAGCTCTGGGAGACCACGATGGATCCCGAGACGCGCACGCTGAAGCAGGTCACGATCGACGATGCCGCCGCGGCCGACGAGATCTTCTCGGTCCTCATGGGCGAAGACGTCGAGTCGCGCCGCAGCTTCATCCAGCGCAACGCCAAAGACGTCCGCTTCCTCGACATCTGATCTCTCGCCCGCGCGACCCCGCACGGAACCTCACGACGACGATCGACGACGTACTACGAAACTGAGAAGACATGGCTGACGACATCACGCCCGAGCCCGACGAGGTCCGGTCGGAACCCGCGCACAACCACGGCAGGATCGACCAGGTCGACCTCCAGCTCGAGATGCAGCGGAGCTACCTCGACTACGCCATGAGCGTCATCGTCGGTCGTGCCCTGCCGCGCGTCGAAGACGGTCTCAAGCCGGTTCACCGTCGCGTGATCTACGGCATGTACGACGGGGGCTTCCGCCCCGACAAGTCGTTCTCGAAGTGCGCCCGCGTGGTCGGCGAGGTGATGGGGCACTACCACCCCCACGGCGACGCCCCGATCTACGACGCCCTCGTGCGCCTCGTGCAGCCGTGGTCGCTGCGATACCCCCTCGCGCTCGGACAGGGCAACTTCGGCTCGCCGGGCAACCAGGGAGCGGCTGCTCCGCGCTACACCGAGACGAAGATGTCGCAGCTCGCGCTCGAGATGGTGCGCGACATCGAAGAAGAGACCGTCGACTTCGAGGACAACTACGACGGTCAGACGCAGGAGCCCGTGGTCCTGCCGTCGCGCTTCCCGAACCTGCTCGTCAACGGCTCGGTCGGCATCGCGGTCGGTATGGCCACGAACATCCCGCCGCACAACCTCCGCGAGGTCTCGGCCGGCGCGCTGTGGGCTCTCGAGAACCCGGATGCGACCCGCGAGGAGCTGCTCGAAGCCCTCATGGAGCGCATCCCGGGGCCTGACTTCCCGACCGCCGCGCAGATCCTCGGAACCCGCGGAATCAAGGACGCCTACCGCACCGGGCGCGGCTCCATCACGATGCGCGCCGTGGTGAACATCGAAGAGATCCAGGGCCGCACGTGCCTCGTGATCACCGAGCTGCCGTACCAGGTGAACCCCGACAACGTCGCGGTGAAGATCGGCGACCTCGCTCGCGAGGGCAAGATCACCGGTATCGCCGACATCCGCGACGAGACCTCGGGTCGCACCGGTCAGCGCCTCGTCGTCGTGCTCAAGCGCGACGCGGTCGCCAAGGTCGTGCTCAACAACCTCTACAAGCACACCCAGCTGCAAGAGAACTTCGGCGCGAACATGCTCGCGATCGTCGACGGGGTGCCGCGTACCCTGTCGCTCGACGGCTTCATCAGCCACTGGATCGACCACCAGCTCGACGTCATCGTCCGCCGCACCCGGTTCCGGCTCCGCAAGGCCGAAGAGCGCATGCACATCCTGCGCGGGTACCTGAAGGCGCTCGACGCCCTCGACGAGGTCATCGCGCTCATCCGTCGGTCTCCGACGGCTCAGGATGCCAACGAGGGACTGCAGAAGCTTCTCGACATCGACGACATCCAGGCGCAGGCCATCCTCGACATGCAGCTGCGTCGTCTGGCAGCGCTCGAACGGCAGAAGATCGTCGACGAGGCGACCGAGCTCGAGGCCCGCATCGCGGACTTCAACGACATCCTCGCGACCCCTGCCCGCCAGCGCACGATCATCCGTGACGAGCTGACCGGGATCGTCGACCGCTTCGGCGACGACCGTCGCACCCAGATCCTGCACGGCTTCGACGGAGACGTGTCGATCGAAGACCTGATCGCCGAAGAAGAGATGGTCATCACCGTCACGCGTGACGGCTACATCAAGCGCACGCGCAGCGACAACTACCGGTCGCAGCATCGCGGCGGCAAGGGCGTGAAGGGTGCGCAGCTGCGCGCCGACGACGTCGTGGAGCACTTCTTCGTCACCACGACGCACCACTGGCTCCTGTTCTTCACGAACAAGGGTCGCGTCTACCGTTCGAAGGCCTACGAGGTCCCCGAAGCGGGTCGGGATGCCAAGGGCCAGCACGTCGCGAATCTGCTCGCGCTCCAGCCCGATGAAGAGATCGCGCAGATCCTCGACATCCGCGACTACAACGTCGCCACCTACCTGGTGCTGGCGACCCGAAACGGTCTGGTGAAGAAGACGCGCCTCGACGAGTACGACACCAACCGGCAGGGCGGCGTCATCGCGATCAAGCTCCGCGGCCAGGTGGCCGAGGAGGGCGACGACACCGAGCCCGGCACGGCCGACGAACTGGTCAGCGCTCTGCTGGTCGACGAGGGCGACGACATCCTCCTCATCAGCCGGCTGGGAATGTCGCTGCGGTTCTCCGCGACCGACAGCGCGCTGCGGCCGATGGGTCGGTCGACGTCGGGTGTGAAGGGCATGGACTTCCGTGAGGGCGACAGCCTGCTCTCGGCATCCGTCGCCAAGGACGACGAGTACGTCTTCGTCGTGACCGAGGGCGGCTATGCCAAGCGCACGGCGGTGACCGAGTACCGCATGCAGAACCGCGGCGGTCTGGGCATCAAGGTGGCTCGTCTGACCGACGATCGAGGCGTCCTCGCGGGCGGAATGATGGTCTCCGAGGGCGACGAGGTCCTTGTGGTTCTTGCCAGCGGCAAGGTGGTACGCTCTGCCGTGGCCGAGGTGCCCGCCAAGGGACGCGACACGATGGGTGTCGTGTTCGCCCGTGCTGGAGGCGACGATCGCATCATCGCGATCGCTCGAAACGCCGAACGAAACTTGGCAGAGACGACGGAGACGACCACGGAGCCCGCCGCAGCCCCTGCGGACGAGGCCGACGCCTCCGCTCCCGAGACCCCCGAGGAAAGTACTGACGCATGAGCACGGTAGCCGACAAGCTCGCTAAGAAGTCGACTCACAAGACCCCCGCCAAGCAGGTCCGCCTGCGCCTGGTCTACATCGACTTCTGGTCGGCGGTGAAGCTGTCGTTCCTGGCCGCCGTGGCGGTCGCGATCGTGACCGTGGTGTCGTACTTCCTCATCTATCTCGTCGTGAGCGCCACGGGCCTCATCACGAAACTCGACGAGTTCTTCACGAGCTTCACCGACGGCGGCGCGACGCTGTCGCAGTACGTCGGGCTCCCCCAGGTGATGGCGTTCGCGGCGATCGTCGCGATCCTCAACCTGGTCGTCATCACGGTTCTCGGCGCGGTCGTCGCCGGAATCTACAACCTCGCGGTCAAGGTGACCGGCGGTCTTCTGGTCGGCTTCACCTCGAACTGAGGCCGATTCGGAAAAACCTCGGGATTCCGGTAAAGTCTTCGAGGTTGACGACATCACGTCGTCACAACGGGGCTATAGCTCAGGCGGTTAGAGCGCTTCACTGATAATGAAGAGGTCCCAGGTTCAAGTCCTGGTAGCCCCACCCCATCCCCACGGGGCCTTAGCTCAGTTGGTAGAGCGCCTGCTTTGCAAGCAGGATGTCGGGAGTTCGAATCTCCCAGGCTCCACATCTTCGTCACCCCGGCTCCGGCCGATGCGGGACTCTTCACGGTCCGAGGCGCACGCTGCCGCCGTCGCGCCGCTATGGTGTCGCAATGGACATGCGAGTCGCCGCCTATGCCATCGTCACCGGCTCGAGCGACCGTTTGCTGCTGGCGCACTGGGTCGAGGGCCGTCGGGCGGCGTGGACGCTCCCCGGGGGCGGTCTCGAGGCGGGGGAGGACCCCGAGCGCGCGGTCCGGCGCGAGGTGCGGGAGGAGACGGGCTACCGTGTGGTGGTCGATGAGCTGCTCGGCATCCATTCCCGAGTGATACCGGCGTCCGGGCGTCTGTCGGACGATGCCGACGGTCCGCTTCACACGCTGCGCATCGTCTACCGCGCCCACGTGGTCGGAGGGCGTCTCCGCCACGAGGTCGGGGGATCTACGGACCGTGCAGAGTGGTTCTCGTTGCCGGCGGTTCGCAAGCTTCGCCGTGTTCAGCTCGTGGACATCGCGCTCCGCATGGCGAAGATCTCGCCGCGCGGAACGGAGGAGTCAACGCTCACGCACGAGGCGCGGTGATATCGGCGACCGTCGCGTCGTACGCGTCGATCAGGTCGTCGGCCTCGACGAAGAGGCTGTAGCCGTGCGCCCCGGCCCCCATGGCGATGCGCTGCCCGACGATGCTCTCGTCGGCGTAGACCGGCCAGTCGGTCGTGCTGCCGATCGGCACGATCGTCCCGCGTTCGTATCCGGTCGCCGCCAGGGCGAGCTCGGGTTCGGGCAGTCGGAGCTTGTTGACTCCGACGACGGCGCGGAGCTTGGGCCACGAGATCGCCCGGTCACCCGGCACGAGCGCGAAGAGGTAGGTGTCGTCGGACCGCTTCACCACGAGCGTCTTCACGATCGCAGCGGACGGGATGCCGAGGAGCTCGGCCGCCTCGTCTAGGCTCGACGCCGCCGGACGCTCCCGGATATCGACGGAGAGGCCGCGCTCACGCGCGGCCTCTCTGACTCTGATGGTGGGGTCGCTCACGCGTCCGGTGCACGCAGCGGGTCGTCGGCCACCCACAGCTCGTCGTCGGCGCGCAGAGTCTGCCACGCGGCGTAGGCCACACCGGCCGCCGCGACCACGCCGAGGATGATGGCGATGACGCCGCCCGCGCCGATGCCGTCATTCTGGTGCGGAAGCTTCTTGGCGAGGTTCTTCGACGCCTTCTTGCCGTACTTCTCGGCACGCTTGGCGTACTTGTGGGCATCGAGCTCGAAGCCCTGGCCCTTCGCGAGACGGTCACGCGTGTCGCCCGCGGCATCCCACACCGACATCGCCCCGCCGACGACCGCACCGGCCGCCGGAATGAGCTTGTTGCTGAGGAAGCGGTTGCTGTACTTCACGCTCTTGTCGACGTAGGGCGCGGCGTACTTGTTGTAGCCGTCTTGGACGGCGGGGACGAGGTCTTCGCGGCTGAAGCGACCGAGCTGGTGGCCGGCTTCGCGAGCCACCTTTCCGCTCTCGCCCAGCAGCACCTGCTGCGACTCCCACACCTTCGCGGCGTGCTTCTGGAGCTTGCGCAGTTCCTTCTTGCTCTTGCGGCTGAGGCCCACGGCTCATCCTCCCTGTCGATGGGATGTACGTTGCTTCATCTTGCCAGACCGGGCGGTGCCCACCACGGACCCTTGCAGATAACTCTGAGAGAATGTACCCATGGCTACTCACACCGCCGTCGCGACCTTGCACACCAACCACGGCGACATCGTGGTCAACCTGTTCGGCGACCACGCTCCCCGTACCGTCCGCAACTTCATCGGCCTCTCCGATGGAACGCAGGAATGGACCAACCCCGCCACCGGCGCCAAGGGTGAGGGTCCGCTCTACAAGGACGTCATCTTCCACCGCATCATCCCGAACTTCATGATCCAGGGCGGCGACCCGCTCGGTCAGGGCATCGGCGGTCCCGGCTACAACTTCAACGACGAGATCCACCCCGAGCTCGATTTCACGCAGCCCTACAAGCTCGCCATGGCCAACGCCGGCCTGCGCCGCAACGCCATCACGGGCCAGGCCGAGGGCACCAACGGCTCGCAGTTCTTCATCACCACCGACCCGACGCCGTGGCTGCAGGGCAAGCACACCATCTTCGGTGAGGTGGCCGACGACGCGTCGAAGGCCGTCGTCGACGCCATCGCTGCGGTGCCCACCGGTGCCCAGGACCGTCCGAAGGCCGACGTCGTCCTGCACTCGGTCGACGTCGTGGCCGTCTGATCTTCGAGGCGGCGGCGGGTGTCCACGACCGACGAGTTCCGTCGTAACAGCGACAACTTCTGTTACCGGCATCCGGATCGACAGAGCTTCGTGCTCTGCCAGCGATGCCTGCGTACGGTCTGTTCGGAATGTCGCACACCCGCCGCCGTCGGCGTGATCTGCCCCGAGTGCATGGCTCAGCAGCGCGCCGCGGAGACCCCTGCCCAAAAGAAGGCGGAACGACGCTGGGCATCGCGTCGCCCGGCCGTCGTGGTCGCCTCGGGACGACCCCTCGCGACGCTGACGATCATCGCGATCACAGGCCTGGTCTACATCATCGGGATCATCCCCGGTCTCGGGTCGATCCTGAGCAACGCGCTCATGTTCTACGGCCCGTACCTCGTTCCGCAGTTCGGGGCGTTCGAGCCGTGGCGGCTGTTCACCGTCTCGCTCGTGCACTCCGGCTTCTTCCACATCGCGCTGAACATGCTCGCGCTGTGGTTCATCGGTCGAAACCTCGAACCGCTCCTGGGGCGATGGCGGTTCGTCGTCCTCTACGTCCTCGGCACACTCGGCGGATCCGTGGCGGTGGCACTCCTCGCGCCGCTGACCCCGGTCGTCGGCGCCTCGGGCGCGATCTTCGCCCTCTTCGGCGCCCTGCTCGTCATCGGGCGCCATATCGGCGCCGACATCCGCGTCATCGCCGTGCTGATCGGCATCAACTTCGCATGGCCGTTCGTCGTCGCGCTCATCACCTCGATCGGTACGGGCGACTTCATCTCCGCGCTCAACGGCGTCGGGATCTCGTGGCAGGCGCACCTGGGTGGCCTCATCACCGGGGCGGCCGTGGGCTTCGTCTACGCCCGGACGCGTCTCGCGCGTCAGAGAGCGTTGCAGATCGGGCTGCTGGTCGGGGTGGGCGCGGTGCTTCTCGCGCTGCTCGTGATCCCCGTCGTCGTGTACTACTGAGAGTTATCCACAGGCTCATCCACAGGTGGGGATGAATTACACGCGTGTAAGTCGGGTGAAATTCATCGCCAGCGCGTGGTCATCAGGAAGCCGACGAAGGCGATTCCGAAGCCGATGACGAGGTTCCACGGGCCGATGCCGGGAATGGGGAACTGCGAGTTGCTGAGGTAGAACACCAGGACCCAGACCAGGCCCACCAGCATGAGACCGATCATGATGGGCAGGAACCACACAGGGTTCGGTGCCGACGCGCCTTCGTTGCGCTCGGCGATCGGGTCGTCGCCGTTTCCAGTTCGAGCCATGCGGCCCAGTCTAATGCTCAGGTGCTGTGCGACCCACGGAACTAGAATCGCCTGGTGGACACCGCATCCTCTCCGCAGACGCGTCGCGACGCTCGCCGTGGCTCTCGCCGGCGTCCCGCTCCGCGGCGCCGGGTATCGGTCATCGGTGTCTTCGGTGACCTGCTGCTGACCGCGGGCGTGCTCGTGCTTCTGTTCGTCGCCTGGCAGCTCTGGATCGGCGACGCGATCATCGGTGCCCAGTACAAGAACGAAGCCAGTTCACTGACCGACAAGTGGGCGACCGAGACACCCGCCCCCGCTCCGTCACCGACCGCCTCGTCGTCTGGAGCGCCCTCCCCGACGGAGCCGGCCACCGCCGAGCCGCCCGCTCTGCCACAGCCCGGCGACGGCGAGGTCTTCGGCGTCCTGCGCATCCCGCGCCTGGGGTCGGACTACCAGTTCAAGCTGGCGGGCGGAGTGAGTTCGTCGGTGACACTCGACCCGATCGGCGTGGGGCACTACCCCGACAACGCGATGCCCGGTCAGGTCGGCAACTTCGCCATCGCGGGACACCGCGGCAGCCATGGCGCGCCGTTCGCCGACCTCCCCTCTCTCCACATCGGCGACGCCATCGTCGTCGAGACCCCCGACGGCTGGTACACCTACCGCTACCGCAACCTCGAGTACGTGCAGCCCGACGGCGTCGGCGTGCTGCTCCCCGTCCCGCAGGCCGCTCAGGTGGAGGCAACGGATCGGTTGATCACGATGACCACGTGCAGCCCGCGGTACGGATTCTCGGAGCGTGCCATCGGCTACGGCGTCTTCGAATCGTTCACGCCCCGCGCCAACGGCGCCCCTGCTTCGCTGACCTCTGGAGCCGCCTGATGTACGGAGCCCTCTGGCGTGTGCTGCCCGGACCCTGGTGGGTGCGGGTGCTCATCCTTCTCGTCCTCGCTGCCGCGGTGCTCTACGGACTCTTTTACTACGTCTTCCCCTGGGTGAGCGACATGGTCTACCCGCAGGAGGTCACGGTCGAGTGATTCGGTGGCGCGTGGTCGTCGTCGACAACCGCGACAGCTTCGTCCACACCCTCGCCGGGTACCTGAGCGATCTCGGTGCGAGCGTCGAGACGCTTCCCGCGAACGACCCGACGCTGCTCCACGCGGTCTCGACACGCGCCGAGGCCGTCGTCATCTCACCCGGGCCCGGTCATCCCGATCAGGCGGGAGGGTCGATCGAGGTCGTCCGAGCCGCACATGACGCGATGCGTCCGCTCCTCGGCGTCTGCCTCGGACATCAGGCGATCGCGGTCGCGTTCGGAGCCCGCGTCGACCACGCCCCCGAGCTCCTACACGGCATCACGAGCCACATCCGCCACGACGGACGAGGCGTGTTCGCCGACCTGCCCGACGGGTTCGCGGCGACGCGCTACCACTCCCTCGCCGTGTCGGACGGAACACTCCCCGCTGAGCTCGAGGTCACGGCGCGTACCGACAGCGGCGTGATCATGGGCCTCCGCCACCGGTTCGCGCCGATCGTCGGCGTCCAATTCCATCCGGAGAGTGTGCTGACCGAGGGGGGTCACCGGCTTCTCGGCAGATGGATGGAGGATGCCGGATGCCGCGGCGCCGCCGAGCGCGGGGCGACCCTCCACCCCCGCCGCGTCAGGAGCCCGAGCAGGACGTGAGCGTGATCTCGCTGTGGACCGGGACCTCACCGGGAGCCAACGACTGCGTCTTGACCGTGGGGCTCGGGACCGAGGCCGCGCAGCTGGGATCCTCTTCGACCTTGACCGTCAGCTGCGTCGCATCGGACTCGAGCTGGCGCTTAGCGGCATCCACGGTGTACCCCGTGTAGTCGACGATCACGACCTGGCCGCTGGCGACGATGAGGTTCACGGTGGTGTTCTTGGCGAGCTGCGAACCCGCCTCAACGTTCGTCACGGCACCGCCGCTCGCGACATTCGCGGAGATCACGGTGTTCGCGGCGAGAGCCGGGTCGTTCTGTCGCCGGACCGAACCGACGGAAAGCCCCGCCTGCTGCAGCGCGGTGCGCGCGGCCTCTTCGCTCATCCCCGAGAGGGTGGGCATGGTGGCGAGATCGGGGCCGCTCGAGACGTAGAGCACGACCTCCTGACCCTCCGCGACGGACGTGTCGGCGGCAGGCGTCGTCCGCGTGACGTTTCCGGCGGCGATCTTGTCGCTGGGTTCGTCGACGCGCTTGGCGACGAGGTCTTCCCCCTCCAGCGCCTCGACGGCCCGGTCGTACGACATGTCGACGACGTTGGGCACGGCTCGGCCGGCGGACGGGACGTTGTTCGAGGGCTGGATCTGCATCACCCAGAACAGCACGGCGACCAGGAGCACGGCGAGAACGGTGACACCCGCCCAGATCCAGGCGACGGGAGGGCCCGGCTGCGTACGGCGCATCGTCGTGTCGGTGCTGAGCTGGCGCAGCGACCGTGCGGTCTCGGCCGCCTGACGCGGGTTGGGTCCGTAGAGCTCGTTCGACAGCGCCGACATCTGACGCTTGGTCGGACCCTTGCCGTCCACGGTGGCATCCAGCGCTTCCCGGAAGCCGGCGGCATCCTGCGGGCGTTGGAACGGATCTTTCGCGAGGGCGCGGAGCACGATGGCATCCAGAGCCGTCGAAACGGATTCGTTGACCTCGCTCGGCGGCACCGGGGCTTCGCTGACGTGCTGGTACGCGACGGCCACGGGTGTCTCACCACGGAACGGCGGTCGGCCGGTCAGCAGTTCGTAGAGGACGACACCCGTCGAGTACAGGTCGGCACGCGCGTCGACCGACTCGCCCTTCGCCTGTTCCGGAGAGAAGTAGGCGGCCGTGCCGACGATCGCCGTCGTCTCGGCCACGGTCGACGAGGAGTCCGACACCGCGCGCGCGATGCCGAAGTCCATGACCTTCACACCGCCGGATTCGGTGATCATCACGTTGCCGGGCTTGATGTCGCGGTGCACGACACCGGCGCGGTGCGAGTACTCGAGCGCCTCGAGGATGCCGTCGACGTACCGCAGTGCGTCGTCGGTGGGAACGGGGCCCGCCGAGATGATGTCCTTGAGCAGACGCCCGTGGACGAGTTCCATGACGATGTACGGAACGGGACGTTGCTGGCCGTCCGGGCCCGTCTCCACGTCTTCGCCCGCGTCGAACACCCGCACGATCGTGGGGTGCGCCATGCGCGACGCGGCCTGCGCCTCGAGGCGGAAGCGCGTACGGAAGGCCGCGTCGCCGGCGAGATCGGCCTTGAGGACCTTGATCGCGACGGTCCGCCCGAGCGTCTGGTCGTAGCCGCGGTAGACGCTCGCCATGCCGCCACGACCGATGAGGTCGTCAACGCGGTAGCGTCCGGACAGGACGCGCGTCTCAGTGGTCACGAAGGAACTCCAGGGTGGTGCGTGTTCGAGGGGTCAGTTCTTGGGCGACGCGGAGGTCGTCGGCGACGGACCGCCGGAGATGGTGGCCGAGGCCTCGCCCGAGGGACCCGCGGTCCGATCGGTGCCCGAGCAGCTGACCGTGTAGGTGACGCGGAGAGTCGACCCGGGCGAGTTGCTCACCACCAGTTCGGCGTTGCGCTCGTCGGGGGAGAACGACGCCGTCGACGAGCCGTTGGTGGCGAAGGTGCCCTGCTCGGCGGTGAAATTGTACGACGTCACGTTGCCCGTGCCCGAGGGGCAGGTGTACTGCTGCCACGAAACCTGCACCGTGGCGCCGGCCGCGACCGACGACGGCAGAGTGGGTGTTCCCGGCTGGCTGAGGGGCGTCTCTTCGCCGTAGACCGTCACCGTGATGTTGGTGCCCGCGGGGTTACGACCGGTGGGGTCGACGATGTAGACCTTGCCGACCGCGTCGGCGCTGGTCGCCGCATTTCCGGTGGCGCACGTGGCGGCGAGGTTGTTCTCGCGGAGGATTGCGCGGGCCTCGTCACATGTGCGGCCGACCAGCTCGAGCGAGTCGACGTCGACGAGCGTCTGCGAGGGCGACGGAGCCGGCGTGGGCGTCGACGCGCTCGGTACCGGCGTGGCTGCGGTCGGAGCCGTGCTCGAGGGGGCCGCGTCGGGCTCGTTCTGGTTGGTCAGCAGAGCGGCGAGCGTTCCTCCGAGGACCAGGACGAGCAGCACGATCAGCGCGATGAGCGGCCACGTGAGCCGGCTTCGCTTCTTCTTCTGCGGCACGGTCTCTTCGGTGTGCTCCTCGGTGAGGAGCGACGTGGCCGCCGGCGTCGGCATGAGGCGCGTCGCCGCGCCCGTCTGTCCGGGAGACAGGAGCTGCGTGACGTCGTCGGCGATGGCGGCACCCGCGGCGATGGCGGGGACTGCGGCCGCGGCGGCGGTCAGGTCTCCCCGGCGCAGGGCCGTGGCGGCGCGCGAGACGGCGGCGGCCGAGGCGGGCCGGTCGTCGGGCTTCTTCGCGATCATCGCCATCACGAGGTTCTGCACCGGAACCGCCACGGTGGGCGGGAGCGGCGCGGGCTGCTCGTTGATCTGGGCCATCGCGATCGCGACCTGCGACTCGCCGGTGAAGGGGCGCTTGCCCGCGAGGCACTCGTACGCGACGATGCCGAGCGAGTAGATGTCGGTCGCCGGAGACGCCGGGTGTCCGGACGCCTGCTCGGGCGACAGGTACTGCACGGTGCCCATGACCTGACCGGTCGCGGTCAGCGGGACCTGGTCGGCGATGCGGGCGATGCCGAAGTCGGTGATCTTGACGCGGCCGTCGGGCGTGATCAGCAGGTTGCCCGGCTTGATGTCGCGGTGGACGAGACCGGCCGCGTGCGCAGCCTGCAGCGCGGCGGCGGTCTGCGCGACGATGTCGAGCGTCTTGTCGGTCGACAGCGAGCCCTCGCGCTCGAGGATCGTCGACAGGGCTTCGCCGGGGACGAGTTCCATGACGAGGAAGGCGCTGCCGTCTTCCTCGCCGTAGTCGAACACGCTGGCGATGCCCTCGTGGTTCACGAGGGCGGCGTGGCGGGCCTCGGCGCGGAAACGCTCGAGGAACCCGGGGTCGCCCATGTATTCGTCTTTGAGGATCTTGATGGCGACGGTGCGTCCGATCACATGATCGGTCGCCTCCCACACCTCACCCATACCGCCGATCGCAATACGCGTATCGAGCTCGTACCGTCCTCCGAAGGTCACTCCCTGCGTCGGTCTCATTTACCCAGCACCGCCTCCATGACCTTCTTCGCTATCGGGGCGGCAATGTCGTTGCCGCTCCCGCTCTGCCCCTGGCCCCCGCCGTTCTCGACCACCACTGCGACGGCGACCTTGGGGTCGTCGGCCGGAGCAAAACCCGTGAACCAGAGAGTGAACGGACGTGTCGATCCGTTCTCCGCGGTGCCGGTCTTACCGGCGACCTGGACCCCGTCTATTCTTGCATTCGACGCCGCGCCGTCCTGGACGTTCGCCGTCATCATCGAAACCATCTGTGCCGCGAGATTCGCGTCGAGCGCGCGGCCGAACTCGCTGTCAGCGCGCTCGTCGGTCACCGACAGGTCGGACTCGATCACGCGGTCCACCATCCGCGGGTTCATCACCACCCCGCCGTTCGCGATTCCGGCCGACACCATCGCCATCTGCAGCGGGGTCGCGGTCACCTGTCCCTGACCGAATCCGCTGAGCGCCGTCTGCGCGGCGTCGAGACCCGAGGGGTAGCTGGACGCCGTCGAGGTCAGGGGCATCGAGAACTGCTTGTTGAAGCCGTACTTCTCGGCTTCGGCCTTGATCGCGTCGTCGCCGAGCTCGACGGCCAGCTCGGCCATCGGGATGTTGCAGCTCAACCGCAACGCGGTGGCGATCGTGACGGTGTCGCCGCCGCCGCACGTGCCGCCGCCGGCGTTGCGCACGACGCTGCTCGACTGCGGCAACGTGTACTCGGCCACGTTCGGGAAGCTCGAGTCGGGGGTGTACTTTCCGGATGCCAAGGCCGCCGACGCCACGACCAGCTTGAACGTCGACCCCGGAGGGTTGAGGTTGCCCGCGATGGCGCGGTTGTCCATCGGCTGCGACGGGTCGGCGACCAGCTGATCGTAGGTCGAGTCGACGGCATCCGTGTCGTGGGACGCGAGGGCGTTCGTGTCGAAACTCGGCGTCGACACCATGGCCAGGATGCGGCCGGTCGAGGGCTCCATCGCGACGACAGCACCCTGCAGACCGCCGAGGGCGTCCCACGCGGCGCGCTGAACGTTGGCGTCGAGCGACAGCTCCACGTTCGCGCCTCGGGGCGCCTGACCCGTGATGGCGCGATTGATGCGCGAGAAGAACTCGTTCTCTCCCGAGCCGCTGAGCACCGAGTTCTCGGCATCCTCGATCTGGGTTCGCGAGTCGAGCACCGGGTTGACGTACCCGGTCACGGGAGCCCACATCTGCGCGTCGGTGTACTGGCGCTGCCAGCTGTAGACGTCGTCCGCCGGCACCGACTGCGCGATCGGGCTTCCGCTCGCGATGATCGAGCCGCGCTGGATCTCGTACGAGTCGTAGAGGGCGCGAGTGTTGCCGGGGGCATCGGTGAGATTGCCCGCCTGGGCGACCTGGATAATGCTCGTCGAGGCGAACAGGGCGAGGAACATCGCCAGCATGACGATGCTGAGGCGTCGGAGTTCTTTGGTCACGGTGCCTCCTCCGGTCGGGGAGCGCCGAGGGGCGCGGTGGGGGGCGCGATCGTGGGCGTCATCAACCGATCACCACCCGGGGGCGGCTGCGCACGGCATCCGAGATCCGCAGCAGGAAGGCCACGATGATCCAGTTGGCCACGAGCGAGGAGCCGCCGGCGGCCAGGAACGGGGTGGTCAGACCGGTCAGGGGGATCACCCGCGTGACGCCTCCGACCATGATGAACACCTGCAGCGCGATCGTGAACGAGAAACCTGTGGCCAGGAGCTTTCCGAAGTCGTCTTGACCCGCGAGACCGATGCGGATGCCGCGGCTCGCGAACACCATGTAGAGCGCGAGGATCGCGAACAAGCCGACGAGACCCAGCTCTTCACCGAGGCTCGGGACGATGTAGTCGCTCTGCGAGAGCGGCGTGATGTACGGGCGGCCCTGGCCGAGACCGGTGCCGAAGAGTCCGCCGTGCGAGAGGCCGAAGATCCCCTGCACGAGCTGATAGCTGCCGCCGTCGCGGTTGATGACCTCGGGGTTGAACGCGTCGAGCCAGTTGGCGAAGCGCCCGTTGACGTAGGGGAGGACCCGGGATGCCAAGAACGCTCCGGTCGCAGCGAGGACGACACCGATCAGCACCCAGCTCGTCTTGCCGGTCGCGACATAGAGCATCGCGACGAACATGCCGAAGATGAGCAGACCCGTACCGAGGTCGCGCTGGAGCACGATGATGCCGAGCGAGACGAGCCAGATGATCAGGAGTGGGCCGAGCTCGCGCGCGCGGGGCCAGGTCATGAAGAGGAACCGGGTGCCCGTGGAGGTCAGGCTCTCACGGGTGCGCACGAGGTAGCCGGCGAAGAAGATCGCGAGGCAGATCTTGGCCAGCTCACCCGGCTGGAACGACACGAACCCGAGCGAGACCCACACGTCGGCGTTCTGCTCGGTACCCAGGCCCGGGACGAACGGCAGGAGCAGGAGCAGGATGCCGATGAGACCCGAGAGGTAGGTGTAGCGGAAGAGCACGCGGTAGTTGCGCACGAAGATCACCACAGCGAGGGCGGCGACCAGAGCGATGGCCGCCCAGGCGATCTGACGGTTCGACGTGGCATCCCAGCCCTCGAGGCGGACCGCGAGGTCGATGCGGTAGATCATCGCGATGCCGATCCCGGTCAGCACCGTGGCGATCGGCAGGACGAAGGGGTCGGCGTCGCGGGCGCGCAGGCGCAGCACGACGTGGAGGATCAGCGCGAGGACGGCGGGAATGCTCGCCAGCGTGAGGAAGCCCGACTCGATCGCGCCGGTGGCGCCCAACTGCACGAGGACGAGAGCGGCGCCGTAGACGGCGATCGCGAAGATCAGCAGGCCCAGCTCGCGATTGCGCTGCGTGGCGGGGACGCGGATCTTCTTCAGGGCGCGCATCACGGCCGTGTCGGTCGACACGGCGTTGTCGCGGGTCAGCTTCTGATCGGTCATCCGCCGGCCTCCGGGGTGGGACGCAGACGCTCCACGATCTGTTCGGCGTCGGACAGGGAGCGCGCCGAGATCGTGGCCTCGACCGTCTGGCGGTCGAAGTCCGAGAGGTCGGCGAGGACGATGTTGGTGTCTTCGTACACCGACGACAGCGAGATCGGGCCGATGGACTGCTGCACTCCGCGGTAGATGACGACGGAATCGTCGTCGGCGCCCACGTAGTACCGCGTCTGGGTCCAGTTGTAGCCGGCGAAGAGAGCGAGGCCGATGCCGGCCAGCACGATCAGGAGTGCGGCGAGCCAGCCGAGGCGGCGCCGACGGGCGCGGCGCCGGTCTTCCTCGATGAGCTCCTCGAGGAACTCGGGCGCGGGTTCGAAGTGCGTCGGCTCGTTCGCGGCCTGGCGGACGGGGTGCAGCCAGTTCGATCGCGCCGGTCGGCCCGCGGGAGCGACGGCTCCAACCGGGTTCAGCGCCGAACCGACGATCGTCGGCGTGCCGGTGAAGACGGGGTGCTGGCCGCCGACGTCGACGATGACGACGGTGACGTTGTCGGGCGCCCCTCCGTCGAGCGCCTGCTTGAGGAGCGCGTCCGCGGTGCGGGCGGGCGGCATCCCGAGGGCGAGGGTGCGGTCCGTGTGCGTGTCGTCGACGACGCCCGAGAGTCCGTCGGAGCACAGCAGCCAGCGATCGCCATCCTGCGTCGGCATGATGAACGTGTCGATCTCGGGATCGGGGTCCATGTCGCCGAGCACGCGCATGAGGACCGAGCGGCGCGGGTGGTACCGCGCCTCTTCGGGGGTGATGCGACCCGAGTCGACCAGGCGCTGCACGAACGTGTGGTCGGTCGTGATCTGGGTGAGTTCGCCGTCGCGGTAGAGATAGATGCGCGAGTCGCCGATGTGGCCGATGACGGCGTAGTCGTCGACCATGATCAGCGCGCTGACGGTGGTTCCCATGCCCGCGAGCTCGGGTCGGCGCGCGACCGTGTCGATGAGCTCGGCTGCCGTGTCGGACAGGGCGTCGCGGAGGGCGTGCTCGGCGTCGGCGGGGGTCGGGAAGGGCTGGTCCAGCTCGGTCATGCGGTGGATCGCGAGGCTCGACGCGACGTCACCGCCCGCGTGGCCGCCCATGCCGTCGGCGACCACGAAGAGATTCGAGCCGGAATAGCCCGAATCCTGGTTGTTGGAGCGCACCTTGCCCGTGTGGGAGATGGCGGCGCTCGAGCCCTGGAAGACCATGGAGGAGGGTTACTTCCTCAACTCGAAGGTCGTCGCGCCCACCTTGATCGGGGCGCCGACCTTCACCTGCACCGGGGATGCCACGCGCACCCCGTCGTGCGTGGTGCCGTTGGTCGAGTCGAGGTCTTGCAGCATCCACTGGTTGCCCCACAGCACGAGCCGCGCGTGGTGGCTGGAGGTGTAGTCGTCGCGGACCACGAGACCGGACTCGCTCGAGCGGCCGATCGTGAGCGGTTCGGTGCCGAGCGGGAGCTCGAGACCGACCTTCGGGCCGCTCGTGATGACGATGCGCGAGACGGTTTCGGTGGTGGCGAGCCCGCCGGCGGGCGCGGGCGCCGGGGCGGGCTGCCGCTTGACCTGGGTGGTCACCGCGTCGGGAGACGCGACCGGGGCGGGAGCGGCGGGGGCGGATGCCGCCGGCTCGGGCAGCTTTCGCACCTTGACGCCGAAGAGGTCGGCGCGCAGCGAGTACACCACGCCGAAGACGAAGAACCACAGGAGGACGAGGAAGCCTCCCTGCAGCAGCAGAAGAGTCAACGGACTCATGACAGGGGCCCCCGCTCCCGAACGTCGAACAGGCGCGTGGCGTCGGAAACCGCCGCGCGTCGCGCCGGCTGCGCCTGCGCCACCACACGGAACACGATCGTGGTGCGACCGATGGAGATGGTCGAATCGGGCGGAAGTGCGGCTTCTGACACTTTACGGCCGTTGAGGGTCGTGCCGTTGGTGGATCCGAGGTCGCGGACCATCGCGCGCTCGCCGTCCCAGAGGATCTCGACGTGCTTGCGGCTGGTGCCGGCGTCGGGGATCGTGATGTCGGCGTCGCTGCCGCGCCCGATGACCGTGCGCGCGCGGGTGAGCTCGTGCCGCGTGCCGTTGATGTCGACGACACCGCGCCACGAGACCTGGCCCTCGCTGGTCTGCGAGTCGACGCGGAGGGTCCCCGTCGACAGCGACTCGTCGCGTTCGATCGAGATGGCCAGGGGGCCGGCGAACGAGTACCCCTGTGTGCTGGCGTGCTTCTTCACGAGCGTGGTGAGCTCGGTGACGAGGGTCGACCCCAGGGCGCTCATCTTCTCGTCGTCGGCGGGCGAGAGGCGCACCGCGAACGCGTTGGGCGCGAGGATGCGGTCGCGGGTGACCACGACAGCCTTCTTGTCGAGTTCACTCCGCAGCGCGGAGGCGATCTCCACCGGCTGGATGCCACTGCGGAAGGTCTTCGCGAACGCACCGTTGACGGCGCGTTCGAGACCCTTCTCGAAACTGTCGAGTAGTCCCACGAGACTCCTTCGGGCAGGCAGACCAGTAGGCACATCGTAGTCAGGGCGGCTGAGCAGGTCATGGATGACGCCTGCAGAGCCCGCGTTTCGCTGTGTTGACGCGGCCGTGATATTCTCGGGAAGTTGGTCGCGTGGCATCCTCGATGTCGCGCACGCGCGAGTGGCGGAATAGGTAGACGCGCTGGCTTCAGGTGCCAGTGCCTTCACGGGCGTGGGGGTTCAAGTCCCCCCTCGCGCACAGATGAGAAAGGCCCCCGGGTTCATCCCGGGGGCCTTTCTCATCTCTGCGGGAGCGGGAGGGCTTGGGACCCATTCTGGGTTGGGTCCACGCCGCCCGAGGCTCCGCGCGCCGCGAAGCGGCGTGTGGAGAGGCGGTGGGGAAAGTCCCCCCTCGCGCACACAACGAAGAAGGGTCCCGGGTTTTCCCGGGGCCCTTCTTCGTTGTCTGGTCAGGGGCGGCCGCGGCCGGGGCAGCACCCGAATCGGACACGGCGAACAGAATCGGATGCCACGCCCTCTGGCATCCGATTCCGTTGCGCTCGTCCGAATCTGCCGGGGGCGCCGCTCGGGTCAGGAAGGTTTCGCGGTCAGCCGCGCCTGCATCCACACCACCAGGAGTACCACCGCGGCACCGGCCGCTGCGAGGAGCACCGGGAGAGCGATCTCGTCCGAGGGTGCGAGGGCCTGCCCGGCGTCGTCCTGCCAGGGCCAGAGCGCGCGGAGGGAGCCCAGCATCAGCCCCGTCATGAGGGCGAGCATGCCCGCGTGGAACCGCGCCAGGAGAAGGCGCAGAACGTTGACGAAGAGGCTGAGCCCGACGACCGCGCCGACGGCGAAGGCCAGGATGTAGGGCATGTCGCGCTCGTTCAGGGCGACCAGCGTCGTCTCGTAGAGGCCGAAGACGAGGAGCAGGAACGCTCCCGAGAGCCCCGGCAGCACGAGGGCGCAGACGGCGACCGAAGCCGCCAGCGCGACGACGATGAGCGGCGGGTTCTCGACGGCACCGGAGGGCAGGCCGGTGAGGACGAATGCAGCTACGGCGGCGAGGAGCGTCAGCAGGCCAAGCCGCCACGTCCACTCGCGGCCCAGCAGGCGGACGGGAATGAGCAGGGATGCCGCGATCATGCCGCCGAAGACCGCGCGCGTCTCGGTCGGGTACTCCTGCACCAGCGGAGCGAGGATGCGCGCACCCAGCACGACCGCGAGCACCATGCCGACGAGCACGGGGGCCACCACACGCCAACGGACGGCCCGGAAATGGCGGGCGCTGCGCGCCAATCCACGTCCGCGCACGACGTCGGTCACCGCGACCGTGCCGCGCACGATATGGCTCGCCGCATCGATCAGCGTCGCGTACACCCCCACGATCAGCGCGACGGTTCCGCCGCTGACCCCCGGGATGACTTCCACCGCCCCGATCAGGGCGCCGCGGACCACATCGAGAGCGGGGCGGAGAGGTGAGCGTCGGTCGGCAAGGGTGTCGGCCATTCGTTCCACGCTAGGTGAGGGTCACCCGGTCGCCAAACCGCTCCCGTCCCACGCGCGCCGGCCCGCACGAGGTTTCGCGGTTTACTGGGCGGATGCCGAAGACCCGACGCACCGGCCTGATCGTGACGCTCGTGTTCGGCGGCGCTCTCGCCGTCCTGGTGGTGTGGCCGCAGCTCGTCGGTGCGCAGCGGCTTCAGGGGGTGGCGCTGCTGATCCCGTTCCGCGGCATCCTGGCTCTCGGATTCGCCGCGCTCGCCGTCGTCGCGGGGCTGGTCGCGGTGCTCCGGCGGCGGTGGGGCGTGGCGGCGGGGCTGGCGATCGTGCTCGCCGCGGCGTCTCTCGGCAACGCGGGCGTGCTCGTCGCGCGCGGTGGGGGCGGGGCGGCTGCTGACGGCGAGCTCGTCGCCGTGGCCTGGAACACGTACGGGGGCGGGGCGTCGCCCGAGAGCATCGCCCGACTCGTCCGCGAGACCGGGGCGGACGTCGTGAGCCTTCCCGAGACCGACGCGGACGCGGCAGCGGAGGTCGTCGGCATCCTGTCCCGCGAGGGCATCCGCATGACTCCTTCGACGTTGCAGGCCGCTCCCGGGGACGATCCCGTCCCCACGACGCTTCTCGTCGCGGATTCGATGGGACCGTACGTCCTGGATCTCGCGGCCGGGTCGACGCCCGGGGTTCCCAGCGGTGTCTTCCGACCCGCTCAGGGAGACGGGCCGACGCTCGTCGCCGCGCACCCGTTGCCCCCGTTGCCGCTCATCATGACCGATTGGACCGAGGGGATGGACTGGGTGGCGGCCCAGTGCGCGAGCCCCGACGTCATCCTCGCGGGCGACCTCAACTCGACGCTCGATCACCTCGCGGGTCTCGGGCGGAACGGCGGCACGGTGGGGGAGTGCCGGGATGCCGCCGCGGAGGCGGGAGCGGCCGCGGTGGGCACGTGGCCGGTGCGCCTGCCCACGGGACTTGCGGCACCCATCGACCACGTGCTCGTCGGGTCGGCGTGGGAGGTGCGCGGCTTCGAGGTCAGAACCGACTTCGACGACGCGGGCAGTGACCACCGACCGATCGTCGCGACCCTCTCGCGGCGCTGACCTTTACGCGGCCGCTCGCGCGCGCCTAGGTTGGGCGCATGTCGGAGAAGCGCAGAGAAGAAGAGGCCTACGCCCTCGCCGCCCAGCAGGCCGCCGCAGCAGAGGAGGACAGCGCCACGGACGACACGTCGGTCGACGCCGACGAGACGCTCGAAGAGAGCGAAGAACCGAACTAAGCCGACTCGACGCGGCGGTTGTGAACCGCCAGGGCGACGAAGTACGGGACGAGCAGGAACACCACGGCCACCGAACCCGCCAGGAACGGCACGAGCCAGGACGGCCCGTCGAGCCGCCCCCAGGGTGCGAGCCCGACGCCGAGGGTCAAGGTGGCCGCTCCGAACGCGCGCGCAGCGATGGCCCTGCCCGGGGCCTTCGGCGGGTTCCGCCACACCGGGACGCGCTCGCCGCGGTAGGCGCGGACGGTCAGAGCGATCGACCACCACCACAGCGCCCCGCCGGCGATGATCAGCACCACACTCGGAACGATCCCGCCCCACGTCACGTCGTTCATGTCGAGGTCACTCCAGAGTCGGGGGAAGGACGTAGACGATGTCGTCCCCGTCGCGCGAGTCCTCCACGAAGCCCAGCCCGGCGAGCACGGCGTGCGAGGGGTCGTCGTCGGCGGCGAGGCAGGCGTAGAGGGGGCGTTCGGGTTCGAGGACCGTGAGCAGGCGGAGGGCTTCGGTGGCCACACCCTCGACGGCATCGGGAGTCACAGCGAGGAGGATCTCGCGGTCGTCGTCGACATCGAGCGTGGCGGCGAGGCCGACGATGGCGCCGTCGGCGACCACCGCGCGGGCGGCCACGCGATCCTCGGCGACCCAGGCGTCGAAGGCCTCGCGGTTCTCGATCGTGGCGCGCGGCCACGAGGAGGCACTGTCGCGGACGGCGGCGAAGGCGGCATCCCGATCGTCGTCGGTCAGCTCGCGCAGGTCGATGTGGGCCATGGCGCCACGCTACCGGGGGCACCGTGCGGGGCGCTCGACGCTTGCGCGCTCAGGCGAAGCCGTGCAGAGCGAGGAAGGTCCACGTCGCGCCGTTCGCGTCGCGCGCGGCAAGCTGCGTGCGCAGATGCGCGAACAGCGTGGCTCTGGTGTCGCCCGTGATGCTCTCCCACCCCTCGAGGTTTCGCCGCAGGACGAGGTCGGTCTGCTCCAGCGTCCTCTGGAAGGGGATGTTGTGCGAAGCCGCGACCATGAGGGCATACAGGTCCAGGACAGCGGCCACGTACGTCTTCGAGGAGTCGGCGTCGCGCATCGCGTCGATGAGGGTGAGGGCGGTCTCGATCTCCTCGGGGGTGCAGCGCGGCAGCGCGACGCGCATCGCCGACGCGATGTTGTGCGCGGCGTACTCGCGCATGTCGGTGCGGGCGCGGTCGGTGAGCGCGGCGACGCGCGTATAACGGTTCGCGGCGACCTCGACGAGACCGATGCGTTGGAGCTTCTGCAGCGCTTCGCGGACGGGCGTTCGTGAGATGCCCATGTACGCGGCCAGCTCCACGTCACGGAGACGGTCTCCGGGGCGGAGGCGGCCGTCGACGATGGCCTCGCCGAGGGCCGCGTAGGCCTCATCGACGAGGGCCAACCGAGACCGTGGAGCGCTCATCACGCGGAGTCTACGTCGCGCAAATATCACAGTCTCGGACTTTGCGTTACGTATTCACAGCTTTCATGTCGCGCGGAGGCCTTCTGCGGCTGTAATGTCATCACCGTCACGCCTCGCGTGACATATCCGGGGGGATCCGTCGACGCCCGGGCTTCGAGCTCTGCTCAGCCCGGGCGTCGTATGGGCTTCGGCCCCGTTTCGGCATGCAACGTTTGTGTCACGGGTTCGTGCACCGTTTCGACGCGGACGCTACTTTTGGGGCAAGTCCGGCGCGCTCGGTGCCGGCTCAAGCGGAAAACGGCATGTCGATGAGCACGCAGGGCACGGTCAAATGGTTCAACGCGGAGAAGGGCTTCGGCTTCATCGCGCCCGATGACGGCGGGCAGGACGTCTTCGCGCACTACAGCGCGATCCAGTCGGGCGGTTACCGCTCTCTCGAAGAGAACCAGCGCGTCGAGTTCGAGATCGCGCAGGGCCCCAAGGGCCTGCAGGCGGAAGACATCCGCCCCCTCTGATCCCTCGACCCCGGCGACCCCGGGGTCGATTCGGTCGGGCGCGGCGGCATCCCCGTGTCCGGCCGATCAGCCTGTCCGACCGATTAGCGTTCGTGGCGCATGAGGTCGAGGCCGGCCGCGGCGAACTGCCTGATCGTCGCGTGCGGCAGGAACGCCCGCGTGAGGGCGGTGCCGATTCGCGTGAGGTCGGCCTCGTCGCGGTAGAGCAGGTACATGGTCTCGTAGCGCGGTTGGAACTTCTGCTTGAACCGGTGCAGGGACGCGAAGCCGTAGACGGGCTCGAGCATCGTGGCCATGCGCTGCTGCAGGTCGGCGATGGGGCCGGCATCGGCGGGATACTCGTGCGCGAGGGGCGCGCCCGACAGCGACATCACATCCGCGCCCTCGCTGGAGAACTGCAGCGCCGACGAACCGATCAGGTACTCCATGACGGGGCCGAAGCCTCCGTCGCGTCGGCGCATGAGATCGAGCGTCCATCCGCGCACGCGGCCCTCGCCGTACACCGGCAGCCACGACAGGAAGCCGTCGACGTCACCGGCGGGCGAGATCGCGAGCGCCACCCGCACCTCGGGATCGCTCGCCTCGTGGAGCGTGCCGAGGGTGAATCCCATCTCGGGGAGGCCCTTCTCGCCGACCCAGCTGTCGGAGATCGCCCGCAGTTGCTGTCGGATGCCCCAGGTCTCGTCGGCGAGGCGGGAAAGCCGGAAGGTCATGCCCTCGCGCTCGCCTCGGTTCAGCGAAGTGCGGACGGCTCCCCAGGCCTTGCCGGCGAACTTCAGGCCCGGAAGGTCGACGATCGTGTCATCGGCCACGACGATGCTGCGCCAGTCTTCGGGCACTGCCGCGCGCGACTCTTCTCCGGCGCTGAAGAAGCAGGGGGCGAGGCCGGCGCTCTCGGCTCGGTCGATGAACGCGCGCACGGCCCGCGGACGATCGCCCGCGGGGCCGAGGGCGTCGCCGAGCGCGAGAGCGACGCCGGTTCGGCGCTGGAACGCCACGATGCCGCGGCCGAACCGCGCGTATGACATGCCCTCCCACGTCGCCATCCATGACAGGGTGCCCCCGCCGGATCTGTGCAGCTCGTCTTTGACGTCGGCGACCGTGGGGGCGGGCGTCTCGCCCAGCGCCGCCTTCGGCCGCGCGCGGAACGCGGCGCGCACGAGCACGAGGTAGATGAGCACGATGGTCCACAGCAGCGACGAGGCGAGGGTGAACGTGAGGTCGACGCCGAAGACGGCCTCGACGCCGGTGGCCCCGGTGAAGAGCACCAGCGCGGCCAGCAGAACAACCAGCGCTGCGTTGAGGGCCGCATAGGCGATGAGCACGATCCACGCCCACGGACGGCCGCGCCGGATGCCGGTCGCGACGACGAGCACCAGCAGCGTGTTCCCCGCGACGTCGACCCACGATCCCGAGACGGGCTCGGACGTCCCGAAGGGGCCGGTGGTGGGGCTGAAGAACGTCAGGATCTCGATCGCACCGAGGGCGCAGACGACCACGAAGGCGATGAGCCGTTGCTCGCGCACCGACACCCGCTGCGGGCGCAGCGAACGGTCGACGATCAGCACGAAGACCACCGCGAAGGCATGCTCGAGATCGGGGAGCGTGCCCCAGTAGATCAGCGTCACGGAGAGCCCGGCCACCAGCACGGTCCATGCGCGCAGGCGCCAGGGGGAGGGCAGGAGCGAGACCGCGGCGGCGATGGTCGCGACGACGCCGCCCGAGGGGCCCACATCGAGCACGGCCGCCTGCTGCTGAGCCCACGGCCAGGGGAGGAGTGCCGCCGCCCAGAGGAAGAGCGCGGATGCCAGGACCGAGACGAGCTGGCCCGCGGCGAAGTACCCCGCGGCGACCCGCGAGCCGCGGCGGTACTCGACGTACCCCATGCCCACGAGGCCCAGGAGGATCGGGGCGTACACCCACGGCGCGTCGAGGAAGAACGTGCCGGTGACCGGAGTCCACCACCTGCCTTCTTGAAGGGCTGGGAGACCGTACGCCACGGACGGGAACAGGTCGGAGGTGGAGAACGGATGCCACAGCCCCGCTCCCACGACGCCGACGACGAGCAGAATCCCGGCGAGCACGAGCGTCGCGGGAACCCGACGCATGAGCTGGAGCGTGCGGCGTGCCGTGGTGTTCTCCCCCATGTCGCTCACGATAGGGCACCGGAGGTGCGCCCTGTCAGCGCGCGGCGGCCGCCTGCCAGGCCTTTCGGGCGTTGGCGAGGGCAACACCCGCGTCGGTCGCGGCGCGGGCGGCCGCGAGCTCGCGTCGGGCGCGGTCGCGTCGCAGGCGCGCATCGATCGTGCGGTCGTCCCGCGCCTCTGCGGCCGCGAGAGCCGCTCGCGCGCACGCGAGCGTCCCCGGGAGCGCGGCGCGCGCGGCCTCGAGTCGCCGTCGCGGGCCGGGAGCCTCGCCGAGCAGCTCGTCTCGGAGCTCGCGGACGCGGGCGACGGTCTCGATCGCGGCGCGCGGCCGCTTCCGGGCATCGACCGCCGCGGCATCGAGGTCGTTCGTCGCTTCGCGCAGTCGCGCGGCGGCGTCGGGCGCGCACTCGTCGGGACGGGTTCCGGCAATGTCGATGGCGGCCGCGAGCTCCTCGCGCGCGGCGGCGAGCTCGGCGTCGGCGTTGTCGGCGGCCTGGAGGGCGATGCGGTGGGCGTCTTCGACGGCTTTCAGGTGTCGAGCGGTCCGGCGCGTGGCATCCGTCGCCTCGTGGACCAGGCGATCGATCTCGCCGCCGTCCGTGGCCGCGTCGGCGGCGGCGAGCGTCTCGTCCGCGTGGGCCAGAGCGGCGGCGGCGGCATCGGCGGCCTCGGCCGCGTCGTGCCAGTCGCTCTCGTCGAATCGCTCGCGCAAGCTCGCGATCAGCGGCGCGGGATCGCCGGCGGTGCGGACGACGTCATCGCGTCGCGCTCGCGCGGCCCTCACACGGTCGGACGGGGCTCCGTGCGTGTGTGCCCACTCGACGAGCTCGGCGCGCGTGCGGGCGACCTTCTCGAACTGCGCCTCGAGCTGAACGCGCAGGGCCTCGGCCTCGATCCGGCGCTGAGCGGGGATCGCCGACGAAGTCTCGAGGGCGGCGACCTCGACGAAACCGCGGTCGCGCGCGCGGAGGGCGGCCGCGCGACCGCGTCGCAGAGAGCTCGTCGAGTCGCCGTCGACCACGGCGTCGGCGGCCTCGAAGGCGACGTCGAGTTCGGTGGCCGCGTCGTCCAGACGGAGGAGGGCGTCGGCCGCGGCGAGGCGCGCCGCGTCGGCGGCGGCTCGCATACGAGGGGAGCGGCGTCGGGTGCGGACGACCATCACGACGACGGAGGTCACGAGGAGCGCCCCGACGATGGCCAGCGCGGTCGGAACCGCCCAGGCGACATCAGACACGGGTGACGGTCCCGCTGTCGCTCTCGGCATCGAGCTCGTCGTCGTGGACGAGGAGCAGCGCACGCAGCTGGTCGATGTCGTCGACCGCGGCCTGGGCGCCGTCGGCCTCATAGGGCCAGCTGAAGCCCCAGCGGACGAAGATCACCGGCACGCCGGCATCCGCCCCGCCCTCGACGTCGTGATGCCGGTCGCCGATCAGGACCGGACGCGAGGTGTCGACGCCGTTCGCCTCGAGACGGCGGAGTGCTTCGCGCACGATGTCGGACTTCGCGCTCAGACTGCGCTCGTCGAGCGACGCGCCGACGATCGCCTCGAGGTCGGGGGCGAGGCCGAAGTGGTCCATCAGCGCGACGACCTGGACCTCGGGCTTCGAGCTCGCGGTCGACTGCGGGACGCCCGCGGCGTGGAGATCGTGCACGAGGTCGGCGACGCCGGGGTAGAGGCGCGCGCTGACAGTGTATCCCTCGCTCTTGTTGAGGCCGCGGTAGAAGGCGACGGCCTCGGTCGACTGCTCCGGCGTCATTCCGACGTTCACCTGGAACGACTCGAACATCGGCGGACCGATCCACCGCGACAGCTCGTCGCGGGTCGGGGGCGTGCGCCCGAAGTGCTCGAGCGTGATGGTCAGTCGGCGGAGGATCCCCTCGGACGCGTCGACGAGAGTGCCGTCGACGTCCCACAGGACACACGAGAATGGGGAACGCACAGGCATATGTCCACGCTACCGGCGCGATCGGACGCGAGCGTCAGGGCGCGGCGGTCACCTCTCGACGGTCACCACGGGGCGATTGCTCCCGTGGCGACCGCGGAGGCGCGTGGGGACGCCGGTCGCATCGTGAGGTCGACACCCGCCGTGGAGATACCCGCCGTGACCTTGACGCCCGACCGGCAGACCTCGGCGAACGGCGTCGGCGATTCGACCGGGCGCACGCAGACGGTGTACGTGCCGGGAGCGGCTTCGATTGCGTAGGCGCCGGGGGATCCGGCGTCCGACCGCCCGGTCGTGACGGTGCGCCCGGCCTCGTCCTTCACCGTGACGGTGGCGAACGCCCACGTCGTGGCACCCTTCGCGGGCGCGGCGGCCACGCGACCACTGATGATGCCCGCACGCGTGAGCTTGGTGGTCGGAGCGGTCACCGTGGCACCGACGGCCACCTTGATGACGGCGGCGTCCTCACGCGTGCGACCGCTCGGGGCCCACCCCGGCGCATACGACGATGCGGAGTCCGTGTCGGCTCGCGTGAACTGCACGCGGTACGAGCCCGCGGGGAGATCGTCGAAGCGATACGAGCCGGTCTCGTCCGTCCACCGTTCGGTCATCGGCCAGGTCTCGCCCTCCCGCCACAGCGCGACCGCGATCCCGCTCGTGGCGTCGGCCACCTTCCCCTTGATGACTCCCAGCCGCGGCGTCGTGAAGGTCAACGCCTGGGTGCCCGCTTTCGCGGTGAAGGTTCGTGTCGAGAGGGCCGTGCCGCTGAGGGTCCGCACGTCGATGCGATACGACGTGCCGGCGCGCAGGGTGGACGGGAACGAGAACGCGCCGAGGGAGTCCGTCCGGGCCATCACCGTGCTCGCGCGGCCCTGCAGGGCGGAGACACGGTCGAGAGGGGTGAGCTGCACGGTCGCCGAGCCGACCGGCGTCCGGTCGGTGGCATCCAGGACCTTCCCGGTGACCGAGGCGTCGCCCAAGGTGAGAGCGAACGAGGCGGTCGATGTCTCACCCGCGCGCACGGTGATCTTCTTCGCCGTCGTGTTCGACGCGCCGCCGTACCAGGTGTCGACGACGCCGGGAGAGGTGGAGGACGCGAAGACGCGGTAGGTGCCGACCGGGACGGCGAAGGTGCCGGTCACCGAGTTCGAGCCCGTGCTGCTGCGAGAGGGGTCGTACACGCGTCCGCTGGAACTCACGACGACGATGCGGGCGTAATACGACGCGCCCGTCGCGGTAACGGTGAGCGTTCCCGCGGTGCCCCGCGGTGTGGCATCGAAGATTCCGAGGTCGACGACCTTGCCGCCGGTCACGGTGAACCGCGTGGCCGCGTCGGCGGTGACGGCGCCGCCGAGGTAGACCCCGTCGACGGATGCCGTGTACGTCCCCGGCGCGAGAGCCTCGAGTCGCACGGATGAACCTGCCGTTCCGCCTGCGTTCGCCGCGTACTGCGCGGATCCGTCGGCCCAGCGGTAGAGCTGCAGGCTCCGGTACGTGGAGGATCCCGTTCCGGCGGGGAGGACGGCGGTGACGGTTCCGCCCGAGAGCGCGGACAGGTTCTTCGTCAGCGCGGTCGTGGCCACGGTGAACGCGGCGGCGGTCCGGGGGTCGGTGCCTCCGCCCGACCACGTCTCGGCGAGCCCGCTTCCCGCAGCGGGCGTGAACTGAGCGATGTAGGAGCCTGCGATCACTCCCCGTAGGCGGTAACGGCCGTCGGTCCCCACCGTCGCGGGCGTCGCGGGTCCTCCCTGGGAGGAGGTGAGCCGAACCGTTCCCCCGGACACCGGTGTGCCCGTCGCCCTTACCGTGACGATACCCGAGACGGTGACGCCGGGGACCTTGACGTCGATCTTCGCGGTCTTGGCGACCGTGACGAAGGTCGCGCCGGCGAGGATGTCGGTCGAACCCGCGTAGACGGTCCCGCCGCCCGCGCTCACGCCGGCCGTGACGTCGCCCGAGATGCCCACCACGGTGTAGGCCCCCGTCGCGTCGGTCGTCGCCGACCCGACACGCGCGGCGGTCCGCGAGTACAGGGTCACGGATGTCGCGGCCACCGGGGATCCGTCGGCGTAACGCACGGTGCCCGAGACGGTGGTGCCGACAGCGAGGGTCATGTCCGCTGTCACGTCGCGCCGGGAGCCGGAGTCGATCGTGACGGAGTTCGCCGTGGCCAACGAGGCCTTGTCGTTGTAATACTCGGGCAGCAGATCGCCCGCCGCGGGCTTCGCGTGCAGCGTGTACGTGCCGGGCGACAGCTTCGGGAATGAGTACGTGCCGGTCGAGGTCGTCGTCGCCTGACGCGACCACTGCCACGATCCGTCGTCGCCGCGGCGGTACACCTCGACGGACACTCCGGCGACGGCCGCACCTCCGGTTCGCGTGATCGTGCCGGAGATCGAGCTCGAGCGCGCGAGTGTCGCGTCGATGCCCGACTGATCCTGCCCGCCGGCGAGCGTCACGGACTGAGCGCTCGCGAAGTCGGGCTTGTCGTTCCACCATTCGTCGAGCACGGGCGCGTCCCACGAACTGAACTTGATCTTGTACGACCCGGCGGCGAGGCCGGTCACGACGTACCGTCCGTCGGATTCAAGGCGTCCCTGGAACGAGGTTCCCCACTCGTTCGAGGCGGGGACCGCGGAGACGGAGATCTGATCTGCCCGTACCCCCGCGGGCAGGGTGACGGTGCCGGAGATCGAAGCCGACTTGCGCAGGGTGGCGTTGATGCCGGTGACGTTCCGAGAGCCCAGCACGATCGCTGTGGCCGAGTCGAAGTCGGGCTTGTCCTTCCACCACTGGTCGAGGGCATTGAGTCTGGCCGCTGAGAAGCGCACCTTGTAGGTGCCGGGCTCCAGTCCGTTCACCACGAACGTGCCGTTCGGGGAGGCCATCGTCGTGGCCTTCGGCGACCACGGCTGATCGAGCGTGTACGCCGACACCGAGACGTCCATGCCCGATCCCGTGGATCCCGCGGGGAGGGTCACGGTGCCCGAGATCGTGTACGACAGGGCGAGTGCGGCATTCACGCCCGTTCGCTTCTCACCCGCCGACACCTTCACGGGCTTCGCGGAAGCGGCATCCTTCGCGTCGTCCCACCACTCCGCAACCACCGGCGAATCGTAGGACGCGAACTTGACGATGTACGAACCGGCGGAGAGGCCGGACAGCGTGTACGCGCCGTTCTGGTCGGCGGCCACGCTGGCGACGTTGAGCCACGGCTGGGCCTGTGTCGAGGCGCTCACCCAGACGTGCCCCTGGCCGGCGGCCACTCCCTTCGGGAGGGTCACTGTTCCGGAGATCGTGGCCGAGGGCGCGAGCCTTGCGTCGATCCCCGTCCGCACCTCGCCGCTCTTGACCGTCAACGGCGTAGCCGAGGCGAAATCGGGGGCGTCGTTCCACCACTCGCTCCCGACCGGGACGTTGTACGCGGAGAATTTGACCTTGTACGTGCCAGCGGGGACGTTGGTCACGGTGTAGGAGCCGTCGCCCTCGATCAGGACGGCGCCGACGGACGAGTACTCCGACGTGGTCGGGGCGACCGTGATCATGAGGGAGCCGTGCGGCGCGGTGACGCCGTCCGGGAGGGTGATGCGGCCCGAGATCGTCGCGCCGTTCGCGAGCGAGGCGTTGACGCCGGCCCGCTTCTCGCCCGCGGCGAGGGTGACGACCGTGGCGGCGTAGTAGTCCGGCTTGTCGTTCCACCACTCCGCCACGAGCGTGCCCGAGGGGGAGAAGTTGAGCTTGTAGCCACCGGCCGACAAGCCCGTCACGCTGTAGGTCCCGTCCGTGCGGACGAAGGTCGACCCCACCAGGGTGTACCCCGTCTCGGAGAACACCTGGACGCGGATGGACGTCTGCCCGAGGGACGTTCCGGAGGGCACGCTGACGCGGCCCGAGATGCTGGCCGTATCGGTGTCGGGGGCGGGAACGGCGGGGGTCTTCGTCGGGGACGCCGACGGGCGGGGCGTGGGCGTCGCCGTCCGGCCGGGCGTGGGCGAGGCGGTGGGCTTGGGGGTGGTGGTCGGCTCCGACGTCGCGGTCGGCGTGGGCGTCGGCGTCGGCGTCGCGGAGCGGGCGGGCGTCGGAGTCGCGGAGGGCGTCCGGGTCGGTGTTGCGCTGATGGTGGCACTCGGCGTCGCGGGAGTGGGGGAAGCGGACCGTGTCGGCGACGGGGTGGCGACCGCGGCCATTCCTCCCGGCGCGTCGGGCGCCTCGGCGTACGCCGCGGGTGCGACGAGCGACGAGCCCACGAGAGTGAGCCCGACCACGGCCGTGATCCAGGCACGCAGCAATGACCGCGCAGGTGCGCGCATAGTTCCCCCCCCGGGCGGCCTCACGGCCGGCAGCGCGGGTTTCGGGTCCCGCGGTTCAGCGCGGAAGCGCCTCCCGCTGGGTCAGTCCTATCGCAACCTGGGAGTTGGCTGCAAGCTCGCGGTCGGGGCGAGGCTCAGAACAGGCGCGGAGCCCCCGAGTCGATGCCCTTCATCTCGTCGTAGTCGAGGGTGAGACACCGGATGCCGCGGTCTGTCGCGAGCACGCGGGCCTGGGGCTTGATCTCTTGTGCGGCATAGACACCCGTCACGGGGGCGAGCCGGGGATCGCGGTTCAGCAGCTCGAGGTAGCGCGTGAGCTGCTCGACGCCGTCGATGTCGCCGCGACGCTTCACCTCGATCGCGACCGTGCCGCCGTTGTCGTCGCGCAGCAGGAGGTCGACCGGACCGATCGCGGTGGGGTACTCGCGTCGCACCAGGGTCAGCCCCTCGCCGACGACGGAGACCTGCTCGGCGAGGAGGCGCTGCAGGTCGGCCTCCACCCCGTCCTTGATGAGACCGGGGTCGACGCCGAGGTCGTGAGCGGTGTCGTGGATGATCTCGTGGATGCGCACGAGCAGAGCGTCGCCGGTCTTCGCGTGGGTCACGCGCCAGCGCTCGACGACGCCGTCTTCGACATCGACGTCATCGGGCTGCTCGACGACGAGGCTGCAGGGCGGGCTCATCCAGTTGAGCGGCTTGTAGGAGCCGCCGTCGGAGTGCACGAGCAGCGACCCGTCGCCCTTGTGCACGAGCAGACGAGTGGCGAGGGGAAGATGCGCGTTGAGGCGGCCGGTGTAGTCGACGGAGCAACGGGCGATGACGAGACGCACCTGACGAGCCTAATCGCGCTCGCCACGCGGCACGTCGCTGACTCCCCACTTCGGATCGGAGGCGAACTCTTCGATCAGGGGGAGATGCAGGGCCCGGCCGATGTCTGCGGGTGACGGCGTCACACCGCTTTCCCATGCCAACATGTACCGCCCGCCGTCCAGCTCGAGCGCGCCCAGGTCTTTCAGGGTTTTCAGATCACGGGCCGCATAGCGCTTGAGGTAGGAGTCCGTACCCCTGGTCGGATCCGTGAGGAGCTTCTTTCCGGTGAAGACACTCGGCGCGAGTGACGTGCCGATCACCCGCGTCACGATCGCCCCCCATTCGCGGGTGAAGTCGACGACGGTGTGGATGCCGCGGTCTCGGGCGAACCGGACGGCGAGGGCGTGCAGAGTGTGGTGCTTACTCAGGACGCGTCCTTCGACGAGGAACGTGCGACGATCGCCCGCGAGGGTCTTCTGCTCGACCTTCTGCTCGAAGAGCACCTGGGCCTCGGCGGACTCTGCGGGTATGCGGCGTGCAACGTCAGCGACAGCGGCGCGTACGAGCTCTTGCACGTCGCTGGGTAGTGGCCAACGGTCGTCGAACTGCTCGTATCGATGCGTGGCGCGACGGTGCAGTTGCACGAGGAACTCGCGCGAGGCGGGGCGCATCTCGGCAAGGTTCATGGCCTCGTACACCTCAGCCCTTGTGAGCGACTCGTGGATCGCGAAGGCCTCGTGGAGTTCAGCGATCTCGCGTTCTCTCTCGCTGGCCGCCGTGAGGCGTTCCTGCGCCTCCACAGCTCGTTTCTCGTTCGCGCGCGCAAGTTCATCGAGCTCGGCCTCTCTCGCTCGCGCCCCTCGTTGGATACCGTTCTTGATCATCCAGGCGATGGGTGCAAGGACCACAGTGACGAAGAGTCCGCCGAGGTCGAAGGAGAAGAACTCCACTGATCTGCCCACGCCTTCCGAGCGGGCGGCACCGGTGATTCCGATATCCGCTCGACGCTCTGGTGCCCAGGCTATTCGGACACGACGGCTCCTCTCGGTAGAGGGGCTTTGCAGGGCGAGTCAGGACGGCCCGCTCGGTATTCAAGCAACCGGGCTTGCTGCCGCACCGATCTGCGGCGCGCCGCATCGAGGTCCAGAACACCCGGGCACTTTCTCGCGACGTATTCGGGTGTCCCGGACGTCGAGCCCGGAGGGGGTAGCCGGCTCGATGTCAGCGGCGCGCGTCCTCTCGTTTCGTCGCGTCAACGGGGAGCGGTTTGGCCGCCCCCGAGAAGAGCCCGGATGCCACGATCAGCCCGACCACGATGAACAGCGTCGGAAGCAGCCCGATGTGGTCGCCGATCCAGCCGAGGATCGGGGGACCGCAGAGGAAGGCGACGTAGCCGATCGTGGCCGCGGCGGCGACGCGGGAGGCCGCCTTCGCGGGGTCGTCGGCGGCGGCGGACATGCCGATCGGGAAACCGAGCGACGCACCGAGGCCCCACAGGGCGGCGCCGATGAAGACCAGCGGCCCGAACGGCGCGACGATGAACAGCAGGAGCCCGGCGGCGGCGGTCGCTGCGAGCACGCGCAGCACCACCACGCGGCCGAGGCGATCGACGACGGGACCACCGGCGATCCGTCCGACCGTCATCGCGACCGAGAAGACGGCGAGGACGGCGGGACCGGCCTCTTCGGGAGCGCCGTGACCGAAGACGACGGCCGAGGGAAGCCAATCGTTCGCGCTTCCCTCGGCGAAAGCCATGCCGAGCATGATGACGCCGAGTGTGTAGGTGCGCGGCTCCTTCCACGCCTGGAGAGAGGTGCTGAGGCGCTCGCGCCAGTGCGCGCGCTCCTCGGCGGCAGGGGCGTCCATCGCCACCTCGCGGCGCGGGACGTTGGCGATCGAGACGAACGCGACCACGAGGATCACCACCGCCATCGCCACGCAGTGCGCCAAGACCGAGATGCCCATGCTCACCGCGACGAATCCGAGCCCGGCGCCGATGACGGTGCCGAAGCTGAAGAAGGCGTGCAGCAGCGGCATGATCGTGCGGCCGGTGGCCTTCTCGAGCGCGGCGCCTTCGACGTTCATCATTACGTCGACCGCTCCGTTGCCGAACCCGAACAGCGCCAGTCCCACCAGGGCGACCCCGAACACCTGCAGGGCGTCGGCGCCGAACCCGATGATCGCGAGCCCCACTCCGACGAGGACGAGAGCGGTGAGCATGCCGGTGCGGGCGCCGAGACGCGCGAGGACGGCGGGGGCGACCGAGAGGCCGATGATGGATGCCACGCCCATGCCGAGCAGGAGCAGGCCTACGCCGGAGTTCTCGATGTCGAGGGACGCGCGGATCGCGGGGACGCGAGACGCCCACGTCGAGATGCTCAATCCGCTCGCCAGGAAGATCGCGCAGATCGCGATGTGCCAGCGCACGAGCCGGGAGCGGGTGAGGGTCGTGTCCATGCGATCACTGTACCGAATCGATTCGACGTGAATCGAATCGATTCGGAAAGAGGGCGTGTCGCGGGTACGATCGGCCCGTGAGCACGCGACGGGCGACCATCAGCGACGTCGCCCGCGCGGCGGGTGTCTCGGCGTCGACCGCCTCGGTGGTCTTCAGTGGCAAGACGCCGACGTCGGAGTCGACACGAGCCCGCGTTCTCGCGGCGGCTGCCGAGCTCGGCTACACCGGTCCCGACCCCCGTGCCGCCTCGCTGCGTCGCGGACGATCGGGCATCGTCGGAGTGGTCTTCGACGAGCACCTCGGCACGGCGTTCCTCGACCCGGTCACGACGCACATGATGGACGGGCTCGCCGACGGCGTGTCCCGTCTCGGCGCGGCCCTGCTCCTGCTCCGCGACGACGGCGAGACGGTGAGCGAACCCTCGCTGCACACGGCTCCGATCGACGCCGCCGTGCTGATCGGGTGCAGCCCGCGGATGCGGGACTCTCTCGAGATCGTCCGCGCCCGTGGCATCCCCGTCGTCGTCATCGAGGGCGACGCGGGCGAGGGTGTTCCGCGCGTGCTGCTCGACAACGTCGAGGCGCAACGCGAGGCCGCCCGCCACCTTGCTCATCTCGGACACCGCGACGTGGTCATCGTGACCCTGCCGACGGATGCCGCGCGTCGCCGTGGATGGATCGCCGACGACGCGGAGGTCCGCGTCGACGTGACGGCGGATCGGCTCGCCGGGGCGCGGGAGATCTTCCCCGGGGCGCGGGCGCTCGCCGCGGCGGGGAGCTCGATCGACGAGGGCATGATCGCGGGTCGGACGATCTTCGCCGACCCCGGTTCCCGCCCGACCGCGGTGATCGCGCAGAGCGACCTGCTCGCCGCAGGGATCATCCGCGCGGCCGAAGAGGCGGGACTCCGCGTGCCACACGACATCAGCGTCACCGGGTTTGACGGCGTCGTGGTCGACGGTCTCGCTCCGCACGTGCTGACGACGCTCGTCCAGCCCGCCACCGCGAAAGGACGGGCCGCGGGTGAGGCCGTCGCGGCGATGCTGCAGGACGAACCCCCGTCGGGACTCGATCTCGCGTGCACCTTCCGCGCGGGCACGACGACTGCTCCGCCGCGTACCACATGATCCCGCCGGTGCCGGGACTCTCATGCTTCGCATAGAATAGAAGCGACACCCCGAGAGCCGAGGCCCAGAGCCCGTCGACCCCGAGGAGGCCCACCTTGTTGGTACTCCTCAGCGCGTTCGCTCTCGTCCCCCTGATTCTCCCGTGGCTCGTCGGCCGCATCGGAGCACGGGCGTTCTATGTCGCGGCACTGCTTCCCGCCGTCGCTTTCGTGCAGGCGGTCTTCGCCGCTCCTGCCGCCTTCTCCGCAAACATTCCCTTCGAGGAATACCGCTGGATTCCCGCCATCGACGTCTCGCTCTCGATGCGGATGGACGTCCTGAGCTGGCTTCTCACCCTCGTGGTGACGGGTGTCGGAGCCCTGGTGATGCTCTACTGCCGCTGGTACTTCCGCGGCAAAACCACCGGCGTCGGGCAGTTCTCGGCGGTCCTCCTCGCCTTCGCCGGCGCGATGTACGGTCTCGTGCTCACCGACGACATCGTCGTGCTGATCATGCTGTGGGAGGTCACGAGCGTGCTGTCGTACCTGCTGATCGGCTACTACCACGGACGCGCGGCAAGCCGCCGTGCCGCACTGCAAGCCTTGCTCGTGACGACGCTCGGCGGCCTGGTCATGCTGATCGGCGTCGTCCTGGTCGTGGTGCAGTCGGGCACCTCGAGCCTGTCGACGATCCTCGCCGACCCGCCCACCGGCACCGTCGTCGACATCGCCGTGCTGCTGCTGCTCGTCGGGGCGCTGAGCAAGTCCGCGATCTTCCCCTTCCACTTCTGGCTCCCCGGCGCGATGGCGGCACCCACGCCCGTGAGTGCGTACCTCCACGCCGCCGCCATGGTCAAAGCCGGCATCTACCTGATCGCGCGCCTGTCGCCGGCCTTCGCCGAGACGCCGTTCTGGCGTCCCACCCTCATCACGCTCGGCGTCTTCACGATGCTGCTCGGCGGCTTCCAGGCGCTGCGCGAACGGGATCTCAAGCGCATCCTCGCCTTCGGCACGGTGAGCCAGCTCGGCTTCCTGACCGTCATGCTCGGGTACGGAACGAGGGATGCCGCTCTCGCCGGTGTCGCGCTCCTGCTCAGCCACGCGCTGTTCAAGTCGTGCCTCTTCCTCGTCGTCGGCGTCATCGACCGCCAGCTCTCCACCCGTGACATCGGCGAACTGTCCGGCCTCGGACGACAGGCGCCGGTCATGGCGACCGCCTCGTTCATCGCGATCGCGTCGATGGCCGGTGTTGCCCCGACCCTCGGCTTCGTCGCGAAAGAGACCGCGCTCACCGCGCTGCTGCACGAGGCCGAGGCCGGAGCGGGCTGGGGCGTCGTCGCCCTGGCCGGCATCGTCGTGGGATCGGCCCTGACGGCGGCCTATGGCATCCGATTCCTGTGGGGCGCGTACTGGACCAAGCGCGATGTCGAGAAGACGGACTGGCCCGACCCCCCGATGGGCTTCCTCGCCGCACCCGTCCTGCTGGCCGCGGCGTCGCTGACGCTGGGGTTCCTCGCACCGATCGTCGACCACTGGCTCGCGCCGTACGCCGACGGGCTCCCCGAGGCGACACCGGGTATCGCCGCGCCCGACTATCCGTACCACCTCGCGCTCTGGCACGGACTCGAGCCCGCTCTGTTCATCTCGCTCGGCACGCTCGCCCTGGGTGCGGCGGTGTTCTGGGTCGTACGAAAGACCCAGCTCCACAAGCGTCGCCGGGTGCTGCCGTTCACCGCCAACGACGCGTACAACGTCGTGCTGCGTGCGATCGACCGCTCGTCCGAGTGGGTGACCGCGCGGTTCCAGCGCGGCTCGCTGCCCTTCTACGTCGGGACGATCTTCGTCGTCCTCGTCGTCGCCGAGGGAACGGCGCTGCTCGCGTCGAAGGAGTGGCGCGCCCAGCTCGACGCGTGGCAGTCGCCCGCGCAGCTCATCTCCGCTCCGCTCATGATCGCCGCCGGCATCCTCGCCGTGCGGGCACGGAAGCGGTACACGGGTGTGGCGCTGGTCTCGGTGACGGGGCTCGGCATGGTCGTGCTCTTCGCGACGAGCGGCGCGCCCGACCTCGCCCTCACCCAGGTGCTCATCGAGACCGTGACGCTCGTCGTGTTCGCTCTCGTCCTCCGCCGCCTGCCGGCGCGGATGGGCGAACAGAACGCCTCGGTCGCCCCGATCGCCCGTGCCATCCTCGGCGTCGGCGTGGGTCTGACCATGGCCCTCGTCGCGATCGTCGCGACCGGAGCGCGGCAAGACCTCCCCATCTCGCTCGAATGGCCCCCGCTGGCGTACGAGATCGGTCACGGACGCAATGTCGTCAACGTCGCCCTCGTCGACCTGCGCGGCTGGGACACGATGGGCGAGCTGTCGGTGCTGGTCCTCGCGGCCACGGGCGTGGCATCCCTCGTCTTCATCACCGACCGCAGTGACAACCTCGCGCGCCGGTCGGGCACCGCGCGCGCCCGCGTCGGCCTCGGTCGCCGCCGCCCGCTCGTCGAGACCGGCGAGGGCGTCCGAGCGCAGCGCGTCGGTGAGACCGGCGCTCCGCGGGCGTGGCTGGTCTCGGGCGCCAAGGTGCAGCCCGAGAACAGGTCGATCCTGCTCGAGATCATCGTCCGGGTGCTCTTCCACTCGATCATGATCGTGTCGCTCTATCTGCTGTTCGCCGGACACAACCTGCCCGGAGGCGGCTTCGCGGGTGGCCTCGTGGCGGGGATGGGCCTGGTCATGCGCTACATCGCGGGCGGGCGCTGGGAGCTCGGTGCGGCGGCTCCCACCGACGCCGGCCGACTCCTCGGCGCGGGGATGGCGATCGCGGTGCTGTGCGCCGTCGTGCCCCTCTTCTTCGGCTATGCGCCGCTGCAGAGCTTCACGTTCGAAGGAGAGCTGCCGCTCATCGGGCACTGGGAGTTCGTCACCAGCACGATCTTCGACGTCGGCGTCTACCTCGTCGTGATCGGCCTCGTCCTCGATGTCCTGCGGAGCCTCGGCGCCGAAGTGGACCGTCAGTCGCAGCACCCCGAAGACGCGGAGGTGGTCACCCCGTGAGCATCTCGCTGGTCCTGGTCATCATCATGGCCGTGCTCTTCGCGTGCGGCGTGTACGCGATGCTGGAGCGCAGTCTCACCCGCGTCCTCATCGGATTCCTCCTGCTCGGCAACGCCGCCAACCTGCTGCTGCTGATCGTGATGGGTGTTCCGGGGAAGGCACCGTTCTACGACGGCGGAGAGACCGATTCCGCGGAGATGTCCGACGCCCTCCCGCAGGCTCTGACGCTCACCGCCATCGTGATCACGTTCGCGATCTCCGCGTTCCTGCTCGCGCTCATCTACCGTTCGTGGCAGCTGGGCCAGGCGGACACCGTGATCGACGATGCCGACGACGTCGCACTCCGCACGCGCGCCGCCGACGAGCCCGACGACGCGATGGACGAAGAATCCCGCTCCGACGACGAGGACGTCACCACTGACTTCGTCGGCGACGTCGCCTCGCCGATCCGCGTCCTGCACCAGGGCGATCTGTCGCAGCTCGTCGACGACGCCCCGGTCGATCGGGTGGCCGTGCGCCGCACCGACGACGACACCCGCGATACCCAGGATGGTGATCGCCCGTGAGCGCCCTCGTTCCCCTGCTCGTCGCCATCCCGCTCATCGGCGCTGCGATCAACCTCGTCTTCGGCCGTCGCAAGAAGACGCAGATCGCCGTGTCGGTCGCCTCGCTCTCGGCCGTGCTCGTGCTCGGGGCGATCCTGCTGGTCGAGGTCGACGCGCACGGTCCTCTCGCCGTCGCGATCGCGGGGTGGGACATCCCGTTCGGCATCGTGCTGTACGTCGATGTGCTCGCAGCCCTCCTCGTGGTCGTCACGAGCATCGTGCTCCTCGCGGTCCTGCTCTTCTCGATCGGCCAGGGCGCGGCCGACAACGACGAGGACACGCCGGTCTCGATCTTCTATCCCGCGTACCTGATCCTCGGCGCGGGCATCTTCAATGCCTTCATCGCGGGCGACCTGTTCAACCTCTACGTCGGTTTCGAGATCCTCCTCGTCGCCTCGTACGTGCTCATCACGCTCGGCGGCACCGAGTCGCGCATCCGCACGGGCGTCGTCTACATCGTCGTCTCGCTGGTGTCGTCGATCCTCTTCCTCGCCGCGATCGGCATGGTCTACGGCGCGCTGGGCACCGTGAACATGGTGCAGATCAGCGAGCGCATGGCACTCCTGCCGCAGGACACGCAGACGATCCTGCACCTGATGCTGCTTCTCGCCTTCGCGATCAAGGCGGCGGTGTTCCCGCTGTCGTTCTGGCTCCCCGACTCGTACCCGACGGCTCCCGCGCCCGTCACGGCCGTGTTCGCCGGCCTGCTCACGAAGGTCGGTGTCTACGCGATCATCCGTACCGAGACGCAGCTGTTCGTCGACAACGACCTGAACTTCCTTCTGATGATGGTGGCGCTGTCGACGATGATCGTCGGCATCCTGGGCGCGGTCGCGCAGGCCGAGCTCAAGCGCATCCTGTCGTTCACGCTCGTCAGCCACATCGGCTACATGATCTTCGGGCTGGCGATCAACACGCCTCTCGCGGTGGGCGCGACGATCTACTACATCGTCCACCACATCATCGTGCAGACGACTCTGTTCCTCGCCGTCGGCCTCATCGAGCGCCGCGCGGGCAGTACGTCGATCCTCAAGGTGAAGGGACTCATGCGGGCGGCCCCGGTGCTCGCGGTGCTGTACTTCATCCCGGCGATCAATCTCGGCGGCCTCCCGCCGTTCTCGGGCTTCATCGGCAAGTACGCCCTCTTCGATGCCGCCGCGCAGGTGGGCACGCCCGTGATGATGGTGCTGATCGTCGGCGGCATCGTCACCTCGATCCTCACCCTCTACGCCCTCATGCGCGCGTGGAACCTGTCGTTCTGGCGTGAGGACGACGACTCGACCGAGACCATGGAGCGCATCGCGTACCTCGGCAACGCGCCCGCCGCGGCGATCTCGACCGAGCGCCGCACGATCCCGAAGATCATGACCCTCGCGACAGTGGGGATGGTCGTCGTCACGGTTGCGCTCACCGTCTTCGCCGGTCCGCTGCTCGACATGTGCCTGCGCGCGGGTGTGACGATCACCGACGGTGTGAGCCTCGTGCAGCTGCAGGAGCAGGGGGGCCAGGGATGAGCCCTTCGCGTCGTTCCCAGGTGTCGTTGTTCCTGCACCAGCTGCCCTTCCTGGTCTGGCTCGTCGCCCTGTGGATGATGCTGTGGGGGCAGTTCACCTGGCTCGCCTTCGTCACCGGCCTCGTCGCCGCCATCGTCGTCACACGCGTCTTCCGCCTCCCGCCTGTCGAGCTGTCGGGCCGCATCAACCTCTGGTACGGCCTGATCTTCGTCGTCACCTTCCTCGGCGCCGTGATCCGGGGTTCGCTCATCGTCGCGTGGCAGGTGCTCGACGTCCGGCGGCAGCCGGGCGCCGCGATCATCGCGGTGCCCCTGCGCGTCGATGACGACGTGATCATGGCCCACACCGCCGTCACGGCATCCCTCATCCCGGGCTCACTCATCGTCGATGTCGACCGCGAGAACCGGACGCTGTACCTGCACACCATCGGCGTCCGCAGTGACGAGGATGCCGAGCACCAGCGCCGCGTCGTGCTCGGGTGGGAGGCCCGCATCACGCGTGCCGTCGGCTCCCGCGAAGAACTGCAGGAGCTGCGCGCGAAGATCGCCGAGTCCGAGGCCGATGCCCACCGCAGCACGGAGTCGCCGAGAGAGGGGAGGACCCCGCTGTGACCACCGCCCTCGTCGTCGTCATCCTGGTCGTTTTCGCCGCCGCGGCCGTGCTGGCGCTCATCCGCCTCGTGATCGGTCCCTCGATCCTCGACCGTGCGGTCGCCGCCGACGTGCTGTTGACCGAGGTGGTCTGCATCCTCGGTGCCGACATGGTGATCAACCACCACACGCGGTCGCTTCCGGCCATGCTCATCATCGCCGCGGTCGGCGTGTTCGGATCGATCGCGGTCGCTCGTTTCGTCGCGCGGAAGGAGAATCCGCGATGACCCTCGAGAGCGTCCTCGACACGATCGCCCTGATCCTCGTGCTGATCGGCGCGATCCTGTGCCTCACCGCGACGATCGGACTGCTGCGCTGGAAAGACGTCCCCACCCGTCTGCACGCGGCGACCAAGCCCCAGGTGCTCGGCGTGCTGCTCATCGTCGTCGCCGTCGAGCTCGCTCTGCGGTCGTGGGAGGCCCTGGCCTTCGGCATCCCGATCGTGCTCATCCAGTTCGCGACGGCGCCGCTCGCGGCGCACATGGTCGGCCGGGCCGCGTACCGCAACCGGACGACCGACGAAGAGAACCTTTACGTCGACGAGCTGAACCACGGCACGGAGTCACCGGCGTCGACGCACACCGAGTCGCGGCCCGAGAGCTGAGAGCCGCCCCACGGCGACGACAGCTCAGGACCGCCCCACGGCGATGGCGTGAGAAACGCTATCTCTGCCCAGACACGCGGCGGCACGGTGTTTCTCGGCAGGATCAGCGTTTATCAGTGGGGGCGCTCAGACGCCGGACCGGCGCACGTCCTCCTGAGCCTGGGGAGAAGGCGTGCCCTGCTCCGGATCGGGGGTCTCGGTGCGGTGGTCGAGCTCGCGCGCCTCGCGCTCCTCGCGGCGACCCTCGGCGAGGAAGGCCAGGCGATTGAGGCACTCGTGATTGCGTGCCACGAGCAGCGGCTTCCACAACACCGACGGCAGAATCGACGCGGCACCGGTCACGGGCTCCTCGGCGATCGTGACCGCGATGCCGTCTGCGTGCGGGCGCACGTCGATGCGGATCACTCCGCGGCCCAGGATGCCGGCCTCCGGACGAAGACGCAGGCGTCGGGGAGGATCCCACTCCACGAGCTCGGTCTGGTCGTGGATCATGACGGGCCACACGCCGAGCGAGTGGTGGATGCGCGAGCCCTCCTTCGGCCACTCCTCGTCGACGTCGCGCATCCGTGCCGCGCCGACGACCCACACGGGATAGAGCCAGCCGTCCGACAGCACCGCGAAGAGGTCGTCGGGCGTACAGCGCATGAGGCGGGTGTTGCGGGCGGCCATGGCATCCCTCCGGTCGGCGTGTCTCGACTCTAGAGGGCGGGTGGGGAGGGGGTCTCCGGCCTTGACGCGCGGGGCGCGGAGCGGCGCGACGGAGGGAGGGCGAGGGACGAGCGGAGGAGGGATGCCGCGTGTCGGCCCTCCGCTCGTCCCCGACCCTCAGCTCGTCACCGCCGGTGAGATCACCTGAGGCGTCAGCCGCGTGGGCGCGGTTCTCTCAGCAGCACTCCTTCGTGTGACCGCAGCCGCAGGCTGGTGCGGAGGTCGAGCACGCGGATGCCGCGGCAGGTGCGGGAACGTCGAGAGTGGGGTTCTGGTCGAAGAATCCGTGAGGCACGAGGGAGAAGCCTGTGCTGTCCACCGGCATGATGGGCCAGTCCTCCGTGCGCGGAAAGTGGGTCAACCCGAAAGTGTGCCAGAGCACGATGTCGTGCCCATCGATATCGGCATCCCGTTCGATCCACCGGTCGATTGCGCCGTACCCGTCGTTCTGGTTGACCAGTTCCCCGGAGGGGAATCGCTCGCGAGGGGAGTACCGGGTCACCCAGAGATCGTGTGTCGTGAACGCGGCGCGCCGGGCGATGGACGACCCCGCATCGGCGAGCAGACTCGGCTGGCCCTCGGGGCGCAGCGTGTACCCGACCGGCTTACCGACGATGTTCGTCACGTCGGGATTCACGACGTGCCAGACGCGACCGCGCTTGCCGTCGGCATCCCTCACCCCCTCCTTCTCGCTCCGCAGCCTGCGGGTGGAGAGCGTGAAGCCGTTACCGTGCGGGTTCTCCGCCGACACGGGCACCCGCTGCGCCTCGAGCTCGTCGACCGCGTTGCGCGTGCCGTCGAGAGTCACGTCGAGACGCGCCGAGAAGAGGTGCTGGTGGTAGGGAGCGCCGATACCCGGGGCGATCTGCGATGCCCAGGGGTAGTCGCTTCCGTCGGGCTGCGCGCCCGGGTACGCGGAAGCGAAGACGACGCCGGTGGCCTTGCATTCCAGTTCTATGCGCCCGTCGAGGTACAGGTACCAGGAGAAGCCGTAGTCGTAGTTGCCGACGGTGATGAAGAAGGAAACGACCAGCCGGCGATTGCGGCGGGTGTCGGTCGAGTGGTAGTACTCGTCGGTGTGCTTCCAGAGGATCGACGCATCCTCCTCGTGCAGGCAGATGGCGTTGCGGATGGTCTGCGCTCGCCCGTCTGTCGCCGCGATCGTCGCGTCGAAGTAGTGGATCTCACCGAGGCAGTCGCATCCCAGCGCCAGCGAGTTCGCCGACTTGCCGAGTGAATACTCGCCCGCGTCGAAGTAGTTCTGCCAGAAGCGCACCGGACTCGGATCGCCGTACGGAACCACCATCTCCGCGATCGACGCGCGGTACATGATCGATCGATGGCGCTCGCCGTCGGTGAACCCGATCTCGTGCAGCGTGAGGCCCTCGACCTGGTTGAAACCGATGCGAAAGCGCCACTTCTCCCACTCCACGACGTCGCCGTCGACGTGAAAGCTCGGGCCCTCGGGCTGTGTGATGACGATCGGCTTCTGCGTCGTCCGCGGTGCGGGGAGGCCGTCGGCGCGATGGAAGTTGTACGGAGTTCTCGGCACCTCGAACACGCGATCGTCGATGAGCTTCAGCACCTCGCCGGTCACGAGATCGACGTAGGCCACCACGCCGTCGATGGGGTGCGCCCAGGCGTTGTCGTCCTGTTCGAGCTGAAGAAAAGACAGGCAGCGGACGATACGGCGTCCGTCCTCATCGGCGAAACCGAAACGTCCCGCGGACAGTGCCGAGATGCGCACGAGCGAGACGTCATCGATCTCGCGCCGCGCCATCGCGGCCACCCACCCGTCGTGACGACGCAACAGCTCCTCGATGCGATCGAACTCTTCGAGCACGATGGGTGGTTGTCCCTCCGTGACGACGTCGACTGTCCGTCGCGAGACGATCCGCCCGGCCGTGACATCCACGACCACCTCGGTGACGGTACCGTCGCGGCGATCCATCAGCACACTGCCCACGAGACGTTCGCAGACAGTGCCGTCGAGAACGGCCGCCTTGTCGGGCTCGATGAGGTTCACGAGCATGAACGCTGTCGCTTCATGGTCGAATCCCGTGTCCAGCAGGACGGAGCGATTGATCTCGATCTCTGCCGCGCTCAGACGGTCGAGGGGGTGCGTCATGGTCAGGTTCCTGTCACTCGGGAAGTCAGCGCCCGGCGAACCAGGTCGTCTTCAGGGTGGTGTAGTTGTCGAAGGCGTGGAGGGAGAGGTCTCGACCGAAGCCGGACCGTTTACGCCCGCCGAAAGGCGTCGTCACATCGAGTGCGTCGACGGTGTTGACCGAGACCGTGCCGACCTGGAGCGCTCGTGCGACGCGCAGGGCACGATGGACGCTGTCGGTGAACACGGATGCCGCCAGCCCGTAGGGACTGTCATTGGCCAGGCGCACGGCCTGGGCCTCGTCGTCGAACGGCACGATCGCCAGGACAGGCCCGAACACCTCCTCGCGCCAGAGCTCGGAGTCGGTGGGCACGTCGGCGAACACCGTGGGTTCCAGGAAGGCACCGGCTGCCCCCGCGACGACGTCGCCTCCTGCGATCAGGTGCGCCGTCGCTCGGGCGCGGTCGACGAATCCGCGGACGCGGTCGAGATGACGCCCGCTTACGAGAGGCCCCATTCCGGTGCGCGGATCGAGAGGGTCCCCGACGGTCAACGCTCGCGCACGAGCGGCGATGCGGTCGGAGAGCTCTGCAACCACCGGCCGCTCGACGAGGAGGCGTGAGGTGGCCGAGCAGACTTGGCCGCTGCATGTGAAGATTCCGGCGGCGGCGAAGTCGGCCACGGCGTCGAGATCGGTTGCGTCGGCGAAGACGATGTTCGCGCTCTTGCCGCCGCACTCCAACCACACGGCCTTGCCGTTGGAACGGCCCGCGTATTCCAGGAACTTCTTGCCGACCTCGGTCGAACCGGTGAAGGCGATCACGTCGACGTCGTCGTGCATTCCCAGGGCCTGGCCCGCCTCGTGGCCGAAGCCCGGAACGACGTTGAGCACTCCCGAGGGGAGGCCGGCGGCGGCGGCGAGCTCCGCGAGACGCAGCGCCGACAGCGGTGTGTCCTCGGCGGGCTTGAGCACCACGCTGTTTCCCGCTGCCAAGGCCGGAGCGATCTTCCAGATCGCGGTTTCGAGCGGATAGTTCCAGGGGACGACGGCCCCCACGACCCCGACCGGCTCGCGCGTGACGATCGCGAGATCCGTCCCCGCAGTCGGCGCGACCTCGCCGTAGACCTTGTCGATGGCCTCGGCGTACCACCGGAGGATGGCGGCGCTGCCGGGTGCGTCGATGGTCGACGTATCGGCGATGCGCTTCCCGCCGTCGAGCGAGTCGAGCAGGGCGAGTTCGTCGGTGGCGCCCTCGATCGCGTCGGCGACGGCGAACAGGATCCGCTTGCGTTCCCGCGGTGCTGCGCGCGACCAGCTCCCGGCGTCGAAGGCGCGTCGGGCGGCGAGGACGGCTCGATCGACCTCTCGTGGACCGCAACGGGCGACGTGCGCCAGCACCGCGCCCGTGGCGGGATTGACGGTTTCGAAGGTGGCGCCGTCGGCGGCGTCGACGAACTCGCCGTCGATCCATGCTCGCGTGCGCGGCTCGATCGTCGAGGCCAGACGGATCCAGTCATCGTGCGTGCGCATCAGGCTCCTCGGGTGTGTGCGGCGTGGGGTGGGAGACAAGGGCGTCGACGACGGTCTGCGCCAGCAGTGTCGCGCCGTCGATCGCCGCGCGATCTCCGGCGGGGCTGATCGTCGCGGCGGCGAACGCCGCCTGGTGGTTGACCGCCGGGGCGGATCCGATGCTCAGGTAAGGGTGGATCGAGCGGACGCGCAGGGAGACGTTGCCCATGTCGGTGGACGCCATGTTCATCCCCGCGGGACGCAGCTCTTCGGCATCCATGTCCCGCCCTCGTTGCGCAGCGCGGGCCGCGAAGAGCCGCGCGAGCTCGGTGTCGTTGCGGAACTCCGAGTACCGCGGGCTCGTCTCGTCGATGTCGAGCGTGCATCCGGTGGCGAGCGCGCCCGCTTCGAAGCACGCAGTCACGCGACGAAAGGCCGCGTCGAGTTCCTCGAGCGTTTCAGCGCGGACGTACCAGTTGCCGCGTGCCGACCCCGGGATGGCGTTCGGTGCGGTTCCTGCCGTGCGCACGATGCCGTGCACACGGACCGAGGTGGGAAGTTGCTGGCGCAGCAGCCCGATGGCGACCTGCGCCACCGTGAAGGCGTCGGCCGCGTTGATCCCGAGCGTGGGGTACGCCGACGCATGCGATTCCCGGCCGGTGAAGACGACGTCGAAGTGCGCGACGGCGAGGGGGCGAGCCCACAGGGCATCGGCGGGTCCGGGGTGGATCATCACGGCGAGGTCGACCCCGTCGAAGATGCCGGCATCGAGGAGGTGGATCTTGCCGCCGCCGCCCTCCTCGGCGGGCGTTCCGATCACCATGATCGTTGCGTCGAGCTCGTCCGCGAGCGGGATGAGGGCTGCGGCGGCTCCGACGGCGGCGGCGGCGATGATGTTGTGCCCGCATGCGTGCCCCAGTCCGGGCAGCGCGTCGTACTCGGCGATCAGGGCGACGGTCCGCGAGCCACGCCCCGCGCGCGCGACGAAGGCGGTGTCGAGGCCACCTGCCCCGCGTTCGACGCTCATGGCGAGGCCATACAGGCGTTCGATGAGCAGAGCGACGGAGCGGTGCTCGTGCCACGCTGTCTCGGGGTCCGCATGCAGCGCGTGACTGACCTCGAGGATGAGATCGCGGTGACGCAGCACGGTCTGCGCCGCGAGCTGCGCGAGTTCCTCACTCATCGCCGGGAACCCCATACGAGGGAGCCGAAGCGGGGGCGACGGCCCGTGTCAGGTAATCGTTCTTCTGCGGCATCCACAGGGAGAGAAGACGACGCAGTTCGCGGACGGGATCGTCGTGGTCGTCGACACGGAGGTCGCTCACGCGCCAGGATGCGCCTTCGACGACGGCAAGACCGGCGGATCGGAGTGGACCCGCTTCGCCCCCCGCCGCGGCGGCGGCTTCGAGCGCCGTCATGAGACGTTCCTCCAGCGTGCCCGCGGCCGTGGTGAAAGCGATGACCATCTCGTTCAGCACCGCGTCGCTCGCGAGGAGGTTTCCCGCGGCGACGCACCCGTCACCCGTCTGCGCTCCGTGGATGCCGAGCGCGAGCGGACCGGAATGAACGGCGACGCGGCCGTGGCGGTCGACCGCGGTGACTTGCCGATAGGCCGCGAACGGGTCGGCGGACAGGGCATCAGCGACTGCGGCATCCGGGGTTCGCTCTTTCGCGAGAAGGTCGAGGACCGCACTCCCGAGCGCAGGATTCGTCACGTTCTGCGACGCGACCGCACCGACTCCGGCGCGCAGGTGGGAGCATCGGGAGGCCACGGCGGGGCTCGACGAGGAGATGACCAGACCGAACGCACCGTCGAGATGCGCCGCCAACGACAACGTCACAGCGTCACCTCGTGATCGTCGGCGGGATCGCTGATGACGGCGGTGGCGTCGATTTCTACGAGCCACTCCGGGCGGGCCAGGGCATCGACGACGAGCCCGGTCGATACGGGGTAGACGCCCTTCATCCAACGCCCCATGACCCGGTAGACCGGTTCGCGATAGCGGATGTCGGTGAGGTAGACGACGACCTTCACGATGTCGTCGAGACGAGAGCCGGCCTCGCGCAGCAGCATGTCGATGTTCGCCATCGCCTGCTCCGTCTGGGCCTCGACGTCGCCGATGCCGATGCTTTCGCGCGAGTCGAGGTCTTGTCCGATCTGGCCTCGAAGGTACACGACACCCCCGGCGACGACAGCTTGGCAGAGGTCGTTGTCGAGGTGCTGCTCGGGGTAGGTCAGCCGTGTGTTGAACGGCCGGATGCGAGTGTGCGCGGTCATCGGGCGATCTCCGAGTCGAAGGAAGGGGTGAAGGCGGTCTCGTCGGTGGGTCGGTAGTCGGCGTACATCCGTTGAACGGCGATGTGGTCGCTCACGTGCTTGGCGTCGTGCCAGACGCCCCAGATGAAGCTCGAACCGCGCCGAGACTGCCACGGCAGGCCGAGGTAGTAGATGCCCGGCTCGGCGGAGACACCGCGCCGGTGCGCGGGCCGACCGTCGTCGTCGACCGCTCCGTCGGGCAGCCATCGGTAGTCCGAGGCGAAGCCCGTCGCCCACACGACCGAGGTGACGCCCGCTTCTCGCAGGTCGAGGGTGCGCAGGGGGTGACGCATCTCGTCCGGGTCGGGACCGAACTGGCGTGCGTCGGGCTCCTCTGGCAGATCGAGTCCGATCCGCTCGGCGTAGGCGTCGGCTTCGTCGAGCAGATCGAGGTAGTTCGCGTCGCCCGCTGCGATGTTGCGCGCCAGATCGTCACCGAACTGCACGATTCCGTCCCGATACGCGTTCGTCCGGCCGACGAGGGTCACTCCTGCCGCGGCCAGCGAGCGGAAGTCCACGGTGTGCCCGCCGTCGGCGCCGCTGACGGCGATGGTGACGTGGTCCGCTCCGCGCGGAGGGGTAGCGGCATCCCATTTGTCCAGCACGCCCAGCCACCAGACGAAATCACGGCCCCGGTAGCGACGGGGGGGCCGGTCGTGGGGGCCGACTGAGAGGTACACCTGCCGGCCCGATCTCTGCAGTTCGGCGGCGATCTGCACGCCCGAGCTGCCCGCGCCCACCACGAGCGTCGCGCCAGCGGGGAGGAGGTCCGGGCGGCGGTATCCCGAGGAATGCACCTGCACGACGTCGGCGTCCGCGGGAAGCACGGGCGGGATGACCGGGGTCTGGAACGCTCCGGTCGCCGCCACGACGTATCGCGCTCGGTACACCCCGTCCGACGTGTCGAGAAGAAAACCGGGCTCGCCGGCGATACGTCGAACGGAGTGCACCTCGACGCCGCACCGCACGGGCGCGGCGAACTTCTCGGCGTACGCGCGCATGTACTCGGCGACCTGATCCTTGGTGGCGAACTCGTCCGGCGCGACGTCCGAGAACTCCATACCCGGGAATCGGTCGTGCCAGGCCGGTCCGTTCGCGACGAGGGAGTCCCAGCGTTCCGACCGCCAGCGTTCGGCGATGCGACCTCGCTCGAGCACGAGATGACGCAGACCGGCGCGCGTGAGGTGCTCGCTCATCGCGACACCCGCTTGACCGGCTCCGACGACGATCACCTCCACGTCACGGTCGTCGGGAACGGTGCTCGTCTGCGGGATGGATGACATGGCGCGGCGCTTTCGTTCGGGAGAGAAGTCCCCCCGAGTCTGTGAAGACACGCGATGTCCGTGCAAATAGTGGACGACGGTGGTCATCATCTAAAATTGAGATGCAAGCCGCAGAGAAACTTCTGTGAAACACATCGGAAATGTGAAACATGCGTCCTCCCGCCAAGCCCGATATCTCACTGGCCCAACTTCGCTACTTCGTGGTCGCCGCGGAGCAGGGGAGTATGACGTGGGCCGCCGACGAGCTCTTCATCGCACAATCCGCGATCTCGACCGCGATCGCCAACCTCGAGAAGACGCTCGGTGCCCAGCTACTGATCCGTCGCCGGGCGAAAGGTCTTCAGCTGACGCCCGCGGGGATCGAACTGCTCCAGCGCAGCCGTGGCATCCTGGCGGCCGTCGACGACGCCGTCCAGGCGTTGCGCCCCGAGAACACGTCGGGGCGGGTGAGCGTCGGGTGCTTCCGCACAATGGCACCGTTCTATCTGCCCGATATCGTCAGTGCCCTCGAAGCCAGCCATCCCGAACTTCAGCTCGACGTCATCGAGCTGCTGGCCGACGGGGTGAACGACGCGCTCCGGGAGCAGTCCATCGAGATCGCGCTCACGTACGATCTGGGGCTGGCCGCCGACGTGGACCGGACGGTGTTGTCCTCGGTGCCCTTGTACGTCGCGGTGGGCGCGCAGCATCCGCTGGCCTCGCGCTCTCACGTACGTTTGGCCGAACTCGTGGACGAACCCATGGTGCTGCTGGACCTGCCGGTGAGCCGGGACTACTTCTTGAAGGCGTTCACCGACCAGGGTCTGCGACCGTCCGTGCGCTATCGCTTCGCGAACTTCGAGGGTGTCCGTGCGATGGTGGCGAGCGGTCACGGCTTCACGCTGCTCAATCAGCAGCCCAAGTTGAGCTACACCTACTCCGGCGGCGAGCTGCATCGGCTCGCCATCGTGGAGCCGACGAGGCCCCTCGACATCGTGCTGGCCCGACGTTCTTCGGTCCCTCTCACGCGCAAGGCGAGTCTGTTCGCCGCGGAGGCGCGCCGCGCCGTGGACTCCGTCCTTCACGGCCGCGTCACGGAGCCGGCTTCATAGACGACGTGTCCGGACACGACCGTACGGCGCACGCGCGCGGCACCGAGACCGGCTACGTCCCGCACGTCGCGGTCGATCCACACCAGGTCGGCGAGGAGCCCCTCGCGGAGGGCACCCGTCACGTGCTCGCACCGATTGATCCATGCCGCCGCGGACAGATAGGCGTCCAGTGCCGTGCCGAGCGAGAGAGCCTGCTCGGCGAGAAGAGGTGTCGTGAACACGTCATCGCCGATCGCATGCGGATCCTCCGGTACGCCGGTGCGGGTGACGGCGGTGCGTACCGACCACAAGGGATTGGGATCGGTGACCGGCCAGTCGCTCCCGCCGACGATACGGCCACCGGCGCCCGCGATCGCGGCGAAGGGGAAGTGCCGATGCTCGCGATGCCTGCCGAGGAGGGGCAGCTTGCGGGTCACGATCTCCTCATCCCTGCGGGCCCAGATGGCCGTCACGTTCGCGCTCGCGTCGAGTTCGGCGAACCGGGGGATGTCGGCGTCGTCCACGATGTCGAGGTGAGCGATGTGATGCCGGTGCGGGGACGCGCCACGGCGCTGCCGGACGATCGCGAGGGCGTCCAGGCAACTGCGGACGGCACCGTCGCCGACCGCGTGGAAGTGGATCTGGAAGCCGGCCGCGTCCAGAGCCACGCTCAGTTCGTCGAGATCCTCCTGAGGGATGAACTGCACTCCGCGATCGTGGGAGTGTCCCTCGAACGGGTCCAGCATGGCGGCCGTCCGATTCTCGACCATGCCGTCGACCATCACCTTCACGGTTCCACCGTCGATGCGACCGCCACGTGCGAGGCGGTCGCGCGTCGCACACAGGTCCTCGATCTGCTCGAGGCCCCGTTCGCGATCCCACCAGAGGGCGGCGATGACCCGGGCGGTCAGGAGGCCGCGTGAAGCGGCCTCCTCGTATGCGGGCAGCGCGTCGGGCCCGATGTCCGAAGCGCCGACGGCCGCATCTTGCCAGGTGGTGACGCCGACGGAGTGCAGACGCCGCTGAGCGGCGAGCAGGGCGGCGACGAGGGTCTCGGCATCCGGTTCGGGCAGGAGGGGGGTCACCAGTCCCACGGCCGCCTCCACCAGCATGCCGGTGGGTGCTCCGCCCGAGTCACGGAAGATCCGTCCGCCGTCGGGGTCAGGCGTTCGGGCGTCGATACCGGCGGCAGCGAGGGCGGCGCTGTTGACCCACACGCCGTGCGCGTCGTGACTGTAGAGGACCACGGGGCGATCGGCGACGACGGCGTCGAGGTCGGCCACGGAGGGGAAGCCGCCGGGGAAGACATCTCCGAACCACCCGCCACCGCGCAGGACCGCGGTGTCGGGATGGGCGCGGGCGAACTGCTCCACCAGGTGGAGGTATTCCTGACGGGAGTGGGCCGGCGTCAGGTCGATCCCGAGAAGCTGCAGCCCGGCCAGGACCGGGTGCACGTGGGCATCCTGGAACCCCGGCAGGAGGGTGCCTCCCTCGAGGTCCACCACTTCGTCGGCGGAGGGTGCAGGCGCTTCGGCCGCGAGAACGCGGCGGATGCGCTCGCCGTCGACGAGGAGGTGTCCCGCTCGGGCGACTCCTCCTCCGAGATAGAGCAAGCCATTCGTGTACAGCGTGGTGGTCATGGTGACACTCCGGTCGTATCGGGACCCCTCACTGTTTGGGGTGCACATTTCACATTTGTAACGGAGATATTTCCGTCGAATTGCATCTCTTTTTTTGATGAACGAGGACACGTTCCGCTATTTGCGAAGACCGGTTTCCGCTCCCGATGCTGGTCGAAACGCCCGACACCGTCTTTGGAAGGACACCCATGTTCCGCTCCACTCGTTTCCCGCGCGCACTCGCCGCCGTCGGGTTCGCCGCGGCCGCCGCGGTCGCACTCGCCGCCTGCTCCGGCCCCACTTCTGCCTCATCCGACGGCACGTCCGACGAGACCGTCGGAATGGCCATTCAGCCGTGGCTCGGCTACGGACCCTGGTACATCGCCCAAGAGAAGGGCTACTTCCGGGATCAGGGCGTCGACGTCAAGATCACGAACTTCTCGAACGACGCCGACATGAGCGCCGCCTTCGCATCCCATCGGGTGCAGGTCGCCAATGTCGCGAGCCACAGTGCCCTGAAGCTGAAGGAGCAGGGTCTCGACATCTCCATCGTGCTGCTGCTGGATGCCTCTCTGACCGCCGATGCGATCCTCTCCGACGGGGGAATCACCAAGGTCGCCGATCTCGCAGGCCAGCGCGTCGCATTCGAGGAGGGCTCGGTGAGCAACCTCCTTCTCGGCTACGCGCTCGATCAGTCGGGCCTGAGTCTCTCCGACATCACGCCCGTCCCGATGGATCCGTCGGAAGCGGCCACCGCCCTCGTGGGCGGCAGTGTTCCGGTCGCCGTCACCTACGAGCCCTACATCTCCGAAGCGCAGCAGGCCAGCGGGGCCCTCGAGAAGATCTTCACAGCCGGCGAGAAGCCGGGCCTCATCAGCGATGTCCTCGTCGTGGACAACGGCTACCTCAAAGACCATCCCGACGCTGTCCAGAAGGTCGTGAATGCCTGGGGTCCGGCGGTGAGCTACTACGAGAGCAATGCCGCCGACGCCCGCTCCATCATCGCGACGAACGTGGGCAGCGACGTCGAGGCCCTCACGAGTGCGTTCGACGGCGTCGAGTTCTTCCCCCTCGACGACAACAAGACGCGACTGGTGGGCGACTACGCGACGTCGGTTCTGCCCACCGTGCAGGACATCGCGATGCAGATCGGCCTGTTGAAGGGTGACACCGATCTCGCGGAGCTCATCGACTCCACCTTCGTCGAGAATGCGCCGTGACGCGGGAATCCGCGTGGAGTCGACTCCCATGACGACCCTCTCCTCCGCGACCTCCGTCGCGCGTCGTCCGCCTGCGACGAAGTCCGCCCGGTCCGTCGGAGGCGTGCCACTCTCACGCCGTCAGTACCTCATCACCGCCGTCATCGGCTTCGCCACCCTGCTCGCGCTGTGGACCGCTGTGTCCATGTCCGGGATCGTGAGCGCTCTCTTCCTGCCCTCGCCGGTCGCTGTGGTCGATCGACTCATCGAGCAGTCCGCCAACGGCGAACTGTGGTCCGACATCGGCGTGAGCACCTACCGGGTCATGCTGGGCTTCCTCGCCAGCACGGTCTTGGCCGTGCCGATCGGTCTGCTCTGCGGGTCGTTCGTGCGTGTGGAAGCGGCGGTCGAACCCATCATCGACTTCATCCGCTACATGCCGGTGGTGGCCTTCGTGCCGCTGACGATCCTCTGGGTGGGAACCGATGACTCGCAGAAGTTCCTCATCATCTTCCTCGGCACGTTCTTCCAGCAGGTGCTGCTCTTCTCCGATGCGGTCCGTCGGGTCCCGGTGTCGTATCGAAACCTCGGGGCGACGCTCGGATTGACGCGTGCGCAGATCCTCGTCCGAATCGTGTTGCCCTCCGCCCTTCCACGGATCTGGGACGCCCTGCGAATCAGCCTGGGGTGGGCGTGGACCTGGCTCGTGGTCGCGGAGCTCGTGGCCGCGACCTCGGGGATGGGCTATCGCATCACGCAGGCGCAGCGGTTCCTCGAGACCGACCTCATCATCGGTTACGTCATCATCCTCGGCCTGCTCGGTCTCGTCTTCGACCAGATCATGCGCGCACTCGGCCGTCGTTTCTTCCGTTATCTGAAGGGTCGTTCGTGATGTCCGTCTCCGCCGTTCTCTCTCCGAAAGTCCGTCTCGAGCACGTCGACAAGAGTTTCGGTGACGTCCACGCCCTCAGCGACGTGTCGTTGACACTGGGAGATCGGGAGTTCGTCTCGGTCGTCGGGGCGTCCGGATGCGGCAAGAGCACTCTCCTGTCGATCATCGCCGGTCTCGAGGCGGCGACCAGCGGCGAGGCGTCCATTCAGGACGTCCCGATCTCCGGACCGGGCCGTGATCGTGGAGTCGTCTTCCAATCGGCGACCCTTCTGCCCTGGCTCACGGCCATCGACAATGTCGTGTTCGCCCTCCGGGGCGAGCGGGGTATGGGCCGCCGGGAGCGCTTCGACCGCGCGCGTGATGTCCTCTCGCAGGTGGGCCTTTCGGGTTTCGAGGACGCGTATCCCGCCCAGCTCTCCGGAGGGATGCAGCAGCGCGTCGCCCTGGCTCGCTCGCTCGCCTACGGCCCGGAGGTCCTCCTCATGGACGAGCCGTTCGGAGCGCTCGATGCCCTCACGCGTCGCACCATGCAGGAACTGCTGACCACGGTGTGGGAGCGCAACCGCATGACCGTGATGCTCATCACCCACGACATCGAGGAGGCGGTCTTCCTGTCCGATCGTGTCGTAGCGATGACTCCACGCCCCGGTCGTGTGCGTGCGGAGTTCGACATCGAGCTCCCGCGCCCGCGCACCCCCGACGTGATCGGCAGCCCCGAGTTCCATCGCTACTACACGGACATCCTCGGTCTCATCCACCATGGATGACGTTTACGACTACGTGGTCGTCGGAGGCGGCACCGCCGGGTGCATTCTCGCCGCCCGCCTCAGCGAGGACTTGTCCGTCTCGGTGTGTCTGATCGAAGCCGGGCCGAGCGATGAGCACGAGCCGCGCGCGGGCGCGATCCGGAGATGGGCCGAAATGCTGGAGGGGGAGTACGACCGCGACTATCGCAGCGTGCCCCAAGAGCGCGGCAATTCGGCGATCCGGCAGGCGCGGCTGCGCATTCTCGGTGGATGCTCGACGGGAAACACGATGATCACGTGGCGACCCTTGCGCGGTGACGTCGAGGAGTGGGCCGCGATGGGCGTCGAGGGATGGGATTACGACACGCTCTCGTCCGCCTACGACCGCATCGTCGGTCCCATCACTCCCGTGGCGGCTGCCGATCGAAACGCCGACGTCGCAGACGCCGTGGAGGCGGCGGCATCCGCACTCGGGCTGACGCGGCGCGAGACGTGGAACGACAGCGAGTTCACGGAGGGCGCAGGATTCTTCGAGATCGGCTACGACCCCGAGACGAATCTGCGCTCATCCACCTCGAGGAGCTACCTCCACGGGGTGGAGCGGCCGAACCTGACGCTGATGCTGAACGGCGCGGCCGATCGAGTGCTCTTCGACGGCGGTCGCGCGGTGGGCGTCGTCGTCGGAGTACGCCGTATCGGCGCTCGTCGCGACATCATCCTCAGTTGCGGCGCGATCGACACCCCTGCGCTTCTCATGCGCTCGGGGATCGGTCCGGCCGCGGTCCTCGAAGAGGCCGGTATCGCGGTGAGAGTGGACCTTCCCGGTGTGGGGGAGAATCTGCAGGACCACGCCGAGGGGCTCATCGTCTGGGAGACGAAACGTCCGCGAAGCGGGGTCTGTGCGACGGGGTGGGACGCCGGCTACGTGTGCCGCGTTGACGCAGACAGCACCGTCCCTGACATCTCGACCCACATCCCGGTCGAGTCGTGGACCGTCCACGCCGAGGATCACGGCGCGGTCATTCCCCCGAACAACGTCTCCTTCGCGCCCAACGTCGCCAAGCCCCGAAGTCGCGGGAGGGTGTGGATCACCTCCCCCGACCCGGAGGCCGCTCCGATGATCGACTACCGGGCCTTCACCGATGCGGAGGGGAGAGATGAACGGATGCTGATCGAAGGTGTCCGGCGTGCGCGCGCTGTCGCCCAGCAGGAGCCCTTCGCGTCGCATGTGCTCCGAGAAGTGTTCCCCGGCCCGCAGGTGACGAGCGAGGACGACCTCGGAGCGATTCTGCGGGCGACTCACCAGACGGTGTACCACGTGTCGTGCACATGCCGGATGGGAGCTCGCGACGATCCCTTCGCCGTGGTCGACAGTCAGCTTCGCGTTCGAGGCGTAGACGGATTGCGCGTCGTCGACGCTTCGGTCCTCCCCACGGTCACCGCGCTCAACCCCGTGGGAACGGTCATGGCGATCGCGGAGCATGCTGTCGATGTGCTGCGTGCGACGTCGCGCGATGACAGGTTCTGAGGGTCGTCTTCGTCCGGTCGGGCGTCATCGCGCGGCGATCCTCGGAGTCGCTGTGCATCACGGCGTGATGGGCGGGGCGATGGTCCCGTGCCTCCTGCCGGCCCCTTCCCGGGGCCTGCACCTTGTTGCACTTCTCGTTCTCCTCGGACTGAGCGGATGGCACGCGCGGTCCGCGCGTCGTCACCCGACGCGGCTGGGTCTGCTCTTCGATACGTGCGTCATGGTGGTCCTGACCCTCGCATCGCTCACCGCCCACGACGCAGGTGCCGTCCCCGGGCATGGTGCCGGGTCTCACGGGCCTGGTCCGGACGTCATGACGGCCGTCGCCGTCGTCGGGTGGGTCGCTCTGCGCCTCGCGTGCTGGCGTTCCACCGCGAAGATCGAGGGAGCCCGACGTTCGGTGGCGGCGGCGACCGTCATGGTCGTCCTCATGATCGTCGTCGCCACCGCTCCGGCGCGAGGGTGACGTCAGCCGATCAGGCTCGGCTGCAGGTCGCGCAGGGTGCGGTGGTGCGTCATCCGCGTCACCCCCAGCGCGGCCAGGAGCACCCCGCCGAGCATCCACGCGCCCAGCACCAGCAGGTCGGGCCCGACGCGTGAGACGTCTCCGCCGTACATGACCTGGCGCATGGCATCCACCACGTATCCCATCGGCAGCACGTGGTGCAGGGCCGCGAGAGGTGCGGGCAGCGTCTGCCACGGGAAGGTTCCGCCCGCCGTGACGAGCTGCAGCACCATCAGGACGAGTCCGAGGAACTGTCCCACCGAGCCGAGCCAGACGTTCAGGGCCAGCACGATCGCGGCGTACGTCGCGGAAGCGAAGAGCAGGATGCCGAGGGCGGCCCACGGATTCGCGAACGAGAACTGCAGCGCGATGGCGAGCACCGTGAACAGCCCCACCATCTGCAGGGCTCCGAGTCCCGCGGGGGTCAGCCAGCCCGCCAGCGTCACCCGGACGGGCGAGCGCAGCGCCGTGATCGCGCGCTTGGACACGGGCTTCACGATGAGGAACAGCGCGTAGATCCCGATCCAGCCGGCGAGGGCGGCGAAGAAGGGGGCCAGGCCGGCGCCGTAGTTCTGCGCCTTGGTGACAGCGCTCGTGCCGACCGCGACGGGATCGCTGATGGCCGCGGCCTGCGCCTTGCGCGTCGCGTCGTCGGAGTCGGGGATCTGCTGCACGCCGGAGTCGAGCCCGTCGCGCAGCTGCGTCGCGCCGGTCGAGAGCTGGCCGATGCCACTGTCGAGCTGACTCGCGCCGTCGCGGAGCTGCGCCGAGCCGTCTCGCACTTGAACGGCTCCGGATGCCGCCGTCGCGGCGCCGTCGGCCAGAGTCGAGGCTCCGTTTGCCAGGGTGTCCGCACCGCTGGCCACCGAGGCGCTGCCGTCGGCGACCTGGCGTGCGCCGTCGTCGAGCTGGTTGATCTGGCTGACCGTGCTCTGAACCTTCTCGTTCGCTGCGGTGAGGCGGTCTCCGACGGCGTCGAGGCGCGCGAGGATCTCGGCTTGACGCTCCGGACTCACATGTGCAGCCTCGAGAGCCGAGACGATGTCGGCGCGGGCCTCGGGCAGGCGATTCGCCGCATCCTGCGCGATCGAGCCGACCTCGCGGGCCGCGGAGTCGATGCGGTCCACTCCGCCCGCGACCTGCTGGGCGCCGTCCGCCACGCGCGCGGAGCCGTCGCGCAACGAGGCGCTGCCGTCGCGCAGCTGGTTCGCGCCGCTCGAGAGCTGCGCGGTGCCGTCCGCCAGCTGCGCCGAGCCGTCGGCGAGGGTCGCCGAACCGCTCGCGAGCTGGGACGACCCGTTCTTCGCGGTGCCGAGACCGTCGACGAGCTGCGTCGCCCCGTTCGTGGCATCCACCAGGCTGACCCGGATCGTGTGCAGGGCGTCGAGAAGCGACAGCCCCGCCTCGTCGACGACCTTCTTCGCCACCGACGCCTGGATGCGCGCCACGGCCTGCGTACCGATCGTCGACGCGAGGTAGTTGTTCGCGTCGTTCGTGCGCAGCTCGATGTCGGCCTGCCGCGGCGAATCGCTGGAGAGGGATGCCACGGCCTCGGTGAAATCGGCGGGGAGCGTCACGACGAAGTCGAAGTCGCCCGCCGAGAGGCCGGCGTCGGCCGCGTCGGAGGACACCCGATGCCACTCGAAGGTGTCGCTGTCGAGAAGCTGCTCGGCTGCTTCGTCGCCGAGATTGCGCTGCTGGCCGTTGACCTGGGCGCCCTGATCGTCGACGACGAGGGCGACGGGGACGCTCGAGAGGTTGCCGTACGGGTCCTGGTTCGCCCAGAGGTACAGCCCGCCGTAGAGGATGGGGACGCACAGCAGGGCGATGAGCGCGATCACCGACATGCGCGTCGAAGTGAGGCGACGCAGCTCGGCGGTGATCATCTGCGGGATCTTCATCGCGCCTCCTCCTCGGTCGTGGCGGTCGGGGCTGATGCCGCGAGAGTGGGGCCGTCGTCGGCGCCGCCGAGGAGCGCGATCGCGGTCTGCGACGCCTGCCCCGCGATCACGAGCACGGCGTACCCGCGCTCGGCGAACTCGCCGGCGAGGCGCCACCACGCGGCGGGCTCCCCGCCGTGGCGGTCGGGCGCGACGAGGACGAGACCCTCGACGTCTTTGCGCAGCGCCGCGAGCTCGAGGAGCAGACGGACCCGGGCGGCCGGATCGACGTTGCCGATCGGTAGGCTCGCGAGCGCATCGAGCCCGATCCCCTCGAGCCACCGCGCCGCAGCGAAGGGCGTGGGCGCGTGTCCGGCGAACATCAGCTCCTCGGCGACGACGCCCGTGACGGTGACGTTCGGTTCGGGCTCGGACACGACGGGAGCGTCGACCAGGGCGACGCGGCGGCGGATGGCCTTGGCATCCGTTCGTCCGTCGATCGTGACCTCGCCGCTGTCGATCTTCATGCGACCGGATGCCACGAGCCCCAGCACCGTGGGTCGTTGCTCGGTCTCGGCGAGGGCCAGGGTGGCCCGGCCGGTCTCGAACGAGGTGGAGGTCGGGGGGAGGACCCGTTCGGCCCGGCCCTTCGCGACCTCGGACAGGACGATTCTCACTGCTTCTCCAGTTCGGGGTGCTCGGCGAGGAGCGCCTGCGCCTCGGTCCAGGAAAGCCCGGCGATGCCGAGCACGGCGCGCACCGCGATCGAACGGGCGGTCGATGCCCCCGCGTCGACGCGGCTGACGACCGTGCGGCCCGTCTCTTCGAGCAGGCGCGAGAGGGTCGGGGCGGGCAGGTCGGTGCGCAGCTCGCCCGCCTCCTGCCCGCGGCGGACGATCGCGTCGATCCGGCGGCGCAGCGGCGCGAGGGCCGCGGAGGTCTCGGGGAGGTGCGCGTCGTCGAGGGCGAGGGCGGCGGCGGCCTGCACGTAGGCGGCTTCGGCCCAGAGCTCGGATGCCAGGCGCGCGAGCGCCACGCGGGAGTCGGTGTCGTCAACGCGGTCGGCAATCGCGTTGAAGCGGACGGCTCCTGCGGCGATGACCTCGCGGATGATGGCGTTGCGGTCGTCGAAGTGGCCGTACAGGGCGCGGCGCGAGAGGCCGGCGCGGCGCGCGATCGCGTCGATCGAGACGCGGGGGTCGTGGCCGATCGCGGCGGTCGCCGCGTCGAGGATGCCGGCGCGGTTCTCGACGGCGTCGCGGCGGGTGGGTGTGCTCACGAGCGTCCACTGTACATCGAAAGTGCACGAGTGTGTGCAACTTCAAGGCATGCGTTTCGGCGGCTCGGGCTCGATAGACATCCGATGTATCCTGACGCATTCAGGGGCGAAAGCAGAGGGGGCACCGATGGCTGTCACGGACGAGGCGATCCTCAAGATCAAGGACATGATCGTGTCGGGCGAGGTGGGGCCGGGTGGCCGCCTCCCTCCGGAGAAGGATCTGAGCGAGAGATTGGGTCTGTCCCGAAACTCGCTGCGCGAAGCCGTCAAAGCTCTCGAGGTCATCAAGGTGCTCGATGTGCGCCGCGGCGACGGCACATATGTGACGAGCTTGCAGCCCGACCTTCTCTTGGAGGCCATGTCTTTCGTCGTCGACCTCCACCAGAACGACTCGATTCTGGAGGTCCTCGCGGTGCGCCGTCTCCTCGAGCCTCGCGCGGTGGCGCTGGCGGCCCGCGCGATCACCGACGCGCAGATCGCCGAACTGACCGACATGATCGAGGGTGTGCGGGGCGACACGCTGATCGATCAGCTCGTCGCCCACGACGTCGAGTTCCACGGCCGCATCGCCGAGTCCACCGGTAACACCTACCTTGCGAGTCTGCTCGAGACGCTCTCGGGGCAGACCGTGCGCGCGCGCATCTGGCGCGGCATCACCGAGGGTGGTTCGGTCGACCGCACGATCGACGAGCACCGCCGCATCCTCGACGCCCTCCGAGCTCGGGACGCCGAACTCGCCGAGGCCCTCATGCTCGCGCATGTCTCGGGTGTCGAGCACTGGCTGCGCGCTGCGTCGTGACGCGAGTCGGCCGGCCCCGCGCGTTCGGCTCGGACGCGGTTGCACCGAATCGATGAGACCGCGTCCGTCGGTCTCACCGGTACGGGTGCGGGCATGTCGAGGCGGTTCGACGTCGCGCCCCACGATGTGCCCGCGCAACAACTCGATGGCGGCGACCTGTACGTCGTTACCTCGGCCGATGGGGAACGCGAACGCGTGGCCCTCGAGCCTGTCGGCGGCGTCGATGCCGAGCGCCACGTAAGCCGCGGAGGAGTCGGGGTCGGGGTTCATCGCATCCGACCCGTTTGTCGAACAGTCGGCGTTCTTCTGTTCCGCGCCACTTTGCCCGGATCCCCTGAGGTCGAAATCGAGCCATCTGCCGTCGTCGACCGCGAACCCGACCCTGCGCGGAGAGCGCGCGCGCAGGGGGCGCGTATCGAGTCGGTCAAGTCATCCTACAAATTCGCCGACTTCTTCCCCTGAAAGCGCGATATTTGCAGTTTGACACCCTAAACATCGGATGGTTCAATCAGTTCAGCGCTCCCCGAAGGCGCGTGGAAGCCGCAAGGCCTCAATATCAAAGGAGATGTCATGAGAGCACGTACGGCGTCGGCAATCGCCGTCACCACGGTAGGACTGCTCGCCCTGTCCGGTTGCTCCGGCCAGAGCGGTTCCGACAGCAAGGACCTGGTGTGGTCGATGTGGGTCGGCTCGTCCGCAGACCAGGAGGCGTGGCAGGCCGTCGGTAACGCCGGCGGCGAGGCGGCGGGCGCGACGGTCACCCTGCAGGGCGCACCGTTCGCCGATTACTGGACCCGCCTCAGCACACAGCTGGGTACGTCGAGCGCACCCTGCATCGTGTCGATGCAGAGCCTGCGCGTCAGCCAGTACGCCGACTCGCTGCTGCCCCTGAACGACCTGATCTCGTCGACCGACACCGACGTCTCGGGCTTCGACGCCGGTGCCCTCAAGGCCCTGGCGGTCGGCGACCAGCAGTACGCCCTGCCGTACGACACCGGTCCCATGGTGCTGTTCTACAACCGCGACCTGTTCGACAAGGCGGAAGTGAAGCCCGAAGCCGGCTGGACGGTCGACGACTTCGAGGCGGCCGCGGCCAAGCTGAAGTCGGCGGGCACGGTCGCCTTCGGCACCACCGTCGAAGACCTCTACCTGGAGAGCAGCATCCTGGCCTACAACGGCGGCGAGGCGGTTTCCACCGACGGCACGATCGACGTCAGCAATCCCTCGTTCGTGAAGGGCGTGGAGTGGCTTGCGGGCATGGTCGAGGACGGTACCGCGGCCCCCGCCAACGGCCCTGACCCGACCGCCGAAGACAACGCGTTCCTGGGCGGCACCGTCGCCTCGATGGTCGGCGGCCCGTGGCTCGTCCTCGACCTGAAGAGCCGCGCGCCCTTCACCCTCGGCGTGACGACGGTGCCTTCGGCCGCCGGCGAGCAGAAGACGTACTCAGCCGGCAGCGGCTTCGGCATCTCGAAGAACTGCAACAACCCCGACGCCGCCTTCAAGGCCATCACCGCGATGACCTCGGAGGAGACGCTGTCCACCCTCGCCGCTGACGGTCGTGCTTTCCCGGCGCGTACAGCGGCTCAGAAGGTGTGGTTCGACAACACCGGAGTCGAGGGCATCGAGGACACCTTCGCCAGCGCCCTCAAGAGCGCGGTCGCCCTCCCCGGCAGCACGAAGAGCGACCAGTTCAACCAACTGCTCGCGCAGTACGGTCCGCAGGCCGTGAACGGCACGGAGCCCGCACAGGACGTGCTCGACGAGATCACGTCCCAGCTCGGCAACTGACATAGCCTCCCCTCTGAACACAGGAGTGACTTCTCGATGACTACTCTCCTCGCGCCGCAGCCGACGACGAAACCGCCCACCGGCGGGGCCCGTCCTCGTCGGTCGCGGACCGGGGGCGCGTGGGGCGCGATCTTCGTCGCGCCCCACGCGATCGGCCTGGCGCTGTTCACGCTCGTCCCGATCGGCATCGCCCTCGTGATGAGCCTCAATGACTGGCCGATGATCGGATCGCCGACGTTCGTCGGGCTCGACAACTTCACCGACCTGCTGGGCAGCAGAACGTTCCGCACCGCGATGCTGAACACCCTGCTGTTCGTCGTTCTGTACCTGCCCCTGAACGTGATCGTTTCGCTCGGAATGGCGGCGTGGCTGACTCCCAAGATCAAGCACCGTCAGATCTTCCGCGTGCTCTTCTTCCTGCCCACCGTGACGCCGATCGTTGCGAACGCGGTGGTCTGGCGCATGCTGTATCAGCCCGGCGGTGCCATCGACGCGACCTCGCAGACCCTGTTCGGGCTGCGGGCCCCCGACTTCCTCGCCGACCCGCACTGGGCCATGATCGCCATCGTCGTCATGAGCGTCTGGCAGGGCTTCGGCTACAACATGATCGTCTTCTCATCGGCGCTGGATGCCGTGCCCGAGAACCAGCTCGAGGCGGCGGCGCTCGACGGCGCGAGCCCGTGGACGACGTTCTGGCGCATCAAGCTGCCGTTGATCTCTCCGTCGCTGTTCTTCGCCACCGTCATGACGCTGATCACCTCGTTCCAGGTGTTCATCCAGCCCTACATCATGACCAAGGGCGGCCCCGGCGAGTCGACCATCACGCTGGTGCAGTTCATCTACAACCAGGGCTTCACTTTCCAGAAGCTCGGTCTCGCCGCCGCGGCCGCCTTCATCCTGTTCGTCGTCATCCTGGGGGTCACCGCGGTGCAGTTCCTCGGCCAGAAGAAGTGGGTGCACTATGACTGAGCTCGCTCTCCGCACGCGCGGCTCCCAGCGCCGCTCCGCCTCGACAGACGCGCCGCGTGTCACATCCCGCAGCGTGTCTCGCGTGCGCTCGTCGATCGGCTACGCGCTGCTGATCCTGGTCGCGCTGCTGTTCCTCTCGCCGCTCATCTTCATGGTGGCCACCTCGCTCAAGCCGCCGGCAGAGGTGTTCACCTCGCCGCCGACGCTCGTCGGCTCGGTCATTCAGTGGTCGAACTACGCCGACGTGTTCGACTACGCCCCGTTCGGCCGGTACCTCGTCAACGGCATGATCGTGGCGATCGGTGGAACACTCCTCACCCTGGTCGTCTCGGCATTGTCCGGATATGCCTTCGCGAGGCTGCGCTTCCGCGGGCGTGGAGCCACCTTCGCCGTGTTCCTGGCCACGATGATGCTGCCGCAGGAGGTCATCATCGTCCCCGCCTTCGTGTTGATGCGCGAACTCGGCTGGGTTAACTCGTACCAGGCCCTCATCGTGCCGTGGGCCTTCACGGCTCTCGGCGCCTTCCTGCTGCGGCAGTTCTTCATGACGGTGCCGCAGGAGCTCGAGGACGCCGCGCGTATCGACGGTGCCGGCACGGTCACCACGTTCCTTCGCATCATGCTGCCGCTGGCGCGTCCGACCCTCGCGGTGCTCGCGGTGTTCACCTTCATCACCTACTGGAACTCGTTCCTGTGGCCGCTCATCGTCGTGAACGACGTCACCCAGCTCGGCACGATCCCGCTCGGTCTGCAGTTGTTCGTCGGCCAGCAGGGCACGCAATGGCACTTGATCATGGCGGCATCCGTCATCTCGATGCTGCCGACCACCGTGCTGCTGATCGTGCTCCAGCGTTACCTGATCCGCGGCATCGTCACGTCCGGCCTCGGCGGACGCTGACCCGCTCCTTCCCCTGTCTTCTCGAAAGGTCCTGAGTCATGGCGATGTTCGCTGACAATCCCGTCCGCCCCGAGCCGTATCAGCGGTTCGAGCACGAGACGCCGGAGTGGTTCCAAGACGCCAAGCTCGGCATCTTCATCCATTGGGGCCCCTACTCCGTGCCCGCGTGGGCGGAGCCGATCGGTGCTCACGGCACCTTCGACAAGGTGTACTGGGACACGCACAATCCCTACGCCGAGTGGTACTACAACACCATGCGCATCGAGGGCAGCCCGGCCCACGCCCACCAGCAGGAGGTCTACGGCGGAGCCCCGTACGACGATTTCCTCGACACGTGGACCGCCGAGCGCTTCGACGCGTCGAAGGTGATGGATGCCATCGCCCGCACCGGCGCGCGGTACGTGGTGCCGACCTCGAAGCATCACGACGGCGTGACGCTGTGGGATGCCCCCGGCACCGGTGAGCGCAACACCGTCCGCCGCGGACCGCACCGTGACCTGATCGGCGAGATCCACGATGCCGCCGTGGCGCACGACGTGCGGTTCGGCGTCTACTATTCGGGCGGTCTCGACTGGCACTTCGGCGGTAACCCGCCGATCTGCGGCGACCTCGGTGACGAGCATCGTCCCAACGACAAGGCGTACGCCGACTACGCCTACGAGCACGTGGCCGACCTCATTCGTCGGTACCACCCCGCTGTGCTGTGGGGCGACATCGAGTGGCCCGATGCGGGCAAGCCCGAGGGCGAGCGCAGCCTGGTCCAGATGCTCGACCTCTACTACGCCGAGGTGCCCGACGGCGTGGTGAACGACCGGTGGGGAATGACGCACTGGGACTTCCGCACCACCGAGTACGAGGCGGGCAGCGCCGCCCACGAGGGCGCCTGGGAGCACACCCGCGGCATCGGCTTCTCGTTCGGACACAACCGACTCGAAGACGCGTCTCATTCGCTGAGTGGGACGGATGCCATCCGCCTGTTCGTCGACACGGTCTCGCGCGGCGGCAACCTGCTGTTGAACATCGGTCTCACCGCCGAGGGCGAGATCCCCGAGCTGCAGGCGCGCACCTTGGATGCACTGGGAGCCTGGAACGCCGTGCACGGCGACGCGATCTTCGGGTCGCGTCCGCTGCGGGCCGACGTCGCACCCACCGACGAGCCGTGGACCCGCTGGACGCAGTCGGACGACACGGCGCACCTGTTCGTGGAGGTTCCCGCCGGGCGCACCGCTCGCATCGCGGCCCCGTCGAGGGAACTGCTCCTTCGTGACGCGGCGGCGGGTCCCGGTGTGGAGCGGCTCGCCGTAGAAGACGGTGTGATCGTCGTCACCGCCGCGGTCGATGCTGTGCCCGGCCCCATCCGCATCGACGTTCCCCTGGATGCCGGCTGATCGGTATCCCCGTCATGGCGGGAGAGCTCTCACGGATCATGAGCGGTCGAGGGACGAGGGCGGGCGAAGCGCGGGCGTGACCAGGGGTGCGAACGCACGAGAGCCCGCGACGCCGAAGCGCTGCGGGCTCTCGTCGAGTCGTTTCGTCAGTCGGTGCCGGCGTCGAACGCGGCGGACTCGCCCGCGGCATCCGTCGCCTCGGCGAGGCGCTCTCCGGCGGCCGAGAGGGGAGCGGCGGGCTCGATGATCTCCTGAGCCCCACCGACCGCGACGTCGCCGACGAGTTCGCCGGTCGGACCGCCGATGAGGCCCTGGGCCGCGTACTGCTCGAGGCGCGCGCGCGAGTCGGCGATGTCGAGGTTACGCATCGTGAGCTGGCCGATGCGGTCGACGGGGCCGAACGCGGCGTCGCCGACGCGCTCCATCGACAGCTTCTCGGGCGAGTACGACATCCCGGATGCCACGGTGTCGAGGATCGTGTAGTCCTCGCCGCGGCGCAGGCGCACGGTGACCGAGCCGGTGATGGTCGAGCCGACCCACTTCTGGATCGACTCGCGCAGCATGAGCGACTGCGGTTCGAGCCAGCGGCCCTCGTACATGAGGCGGCCGAGGCGACGACCCTGTTCGTGGTACGTGGCGAGGGTGTCTTCGTTCAGGATGCTGTTGACCAGGCGCTCGTACGTGAGGAACAGCAGCGCCATGCCCGGTGCCTCGTAGATGCCGCGCGACTTGGCCTCGATGATGCGGTTCTCGATCTGGTCGCTCATGCCCAGGCCGTGACGCCCGCCGATCGTGTTGGCCTCGCGGACCAGCGCCACCGGGTCGTCGTAGCGCGTGCCGTTGATCGCGGCCGGGCGGCCGGCCTCGAACTCGACGGTCACGTCTTCGGTCTCGATCTCGACCGCGGGGTCCCAGAAGCGCACGCCCATGATGGGCTCCACGATCTCGAGCGACACGTCGAGGTGCTCGAGCGTCTTCGCCTCGTGCGTGGCGCCCCAGATGTTGGCATCCGTCGAGTAGGCCTTCTCGGCGCTGTCGCGGTAGGGGAAGTCGTGGGCGACGAGCCACTCGCTCATCTCTTTGCGGCCGCCGAGCTCGGTGACGAAGTCGGCATCGAGCCACGGCTTGTAGATGCGCAGGGCGGGGTTGGCGAGCAGGCCGTAGCGGTAGAACCGCTCGATGTCGTTGCCCTTGTAGGTGGAGCCGTCGCCCCAGATGTCGACGCCGTCTTCTTTCATCGCGCGCACGAGCAGCGTGCCGGTGACGGCGCGGCCCAGCGGCGTCGTGTTGAAGTACGTGCGACCGCCCGAGCGGATGTGGAAGGCGCCGCACGCCAGGGCGACGAAGCCCTCTTCGACGAGCGCGGTCTTGCAGTCGACCAGGCGCGAGACCTCGGCGCCGTACTGCGTGGCGCGGCCCGGGATCGACGCGATGTCGTCTTCGTCGTACTGCCCGAGGTCACCGGTGTACGTGCAGGGGATGGCGCCCTTGTCGCGCATCCACGCGACGGCCACCGAGGTGTCGAGGCCACCCGAGAAGGCGATGCCGACGCGCTCGCCGACGGGAAGGGACTGCAGGACCTTGGACATACGCCGATTCTATCGGGGGAGGATGCCGCGGCCCGACCCGTGTGGAGGTCGAGCGCCCCGTTCGAGGGCTGGGGAGGAGGAGTGTCAGCCGACCGTGACGGCGGTGATCTCCACCGGAGTCGCGGGCGCACCGTCTGCGGCGCCGCCCTCGACGCCGGCCTGGCCGATCTTCTCGACCACGGCGAGGCCCTCGGGCGACATCTTTCCGAAAACGGTGTACTTCGGCGGCAGCTTCGTGTCGGCGTAGACCAGGAAGAATTGCGAGCCGTTCGTGCCGGGCTGGCCGGTGTTGGCCATCGCGACCGTTCCCGCGGGATAGGTCTCGTTGCCGTCGAGTTCGTCGGCGAACGTGTACCCCGGCCCGCCGCGACCCGTTCCGGTGGGATCGCCGCACTGGAGCACGAAGATGCCCTGCGTCGTGAGGCGGTGGCACTGCGTGTCGGTGAAGTACTGCTGCTGCGCGAGCGACACGAAGCTCTCGACCGTGCACGGCGTGCGCGCGCCCGTGAGGGTCATCGGGATCTGCCCCGCCGAGGTCTCGAGGGTGACTTCGACATCCCCGGTCGGCCGCTCGGTGTCGGCGCTCGGAGGGGTGACGTCGACCGAGGGCTTCCCCGACGTGGGGTAGGCGCACGCGCCGGCCGCGCTCGGCTCGCTCGCGGGCGGCGCGGAGGGGGTCGGCCCCGCACATCCGGCGAGCAGGAGCAGGGCGGAAGCGGCGAGAGCCGCCGAGATCAGTCGCGTGCGCACGCGCTCCAGGGTAGAGCGCCCGGGGCGTGGCATCCATTCGCTGTGCAGGCCTGCGGAGGCGGTGTCGGACCCTCTCGATAGGATGGGGTGTACCGCCGGACAACATGCGAGGAGCACTCATGCCCGGAATCGTGATCGTCGGCGTCCAGTGGGGCGACGAGGGCAAGGGCAAGGCCACCGATCTGCTCGGTGAGCGCACCGACTGGGTGGTGAAGTTCAACGGCGGCAACAACGCCGGCCACACCGTCGTCATCGGCGACGAGAAGTACGCGCTGCACCTGCTGCCCAGCGGCATCCTGTCTCCGGGGGTCACCCCCGTCATCGGCAACGGCGTCGTCGTCGATCTCGAGGTGCTGTTCAACGAGCTCGAGGCGCTGAATGCGCGCGGTCTCGACACCACGCGCCTGAAGATCAGCGCCAACGCGCACATCATCACGCAGTACCACCGCACGCTCGACAAGGTCACCGAGCGCTTCCTCGGCAAGCGCATGATCGGCACCACCGGCCGCGGCATCGGTCCGGCCTACGCCGACAAGATCAACCGCGTGGGCATCCGCGTGCAAGACCTCTTCGACGAGAACATCCTGCGTCAGAAGGTCGAGGGCGCCCTCGACCAGAAGAACCACCTGCTGGTCAAGGTCTTCAACCGTCGTTCCATCACGGTCGACGAGGTCGTCGAAGACCTGCTCTCCTACGCCGAGCGCGTGCGCCCGATGGTCGCCGACACCTCGCTGCTGCTGAACGAGGCTCTGGATGCCGGCGACGTCGTCGTCTTCGAGGGCGGCCAGGCCACCATGCTCGACGTCGACCACGGCACCTACCCCTTCGTCACGTCGTCGTCCGCGACGGCGGGCGGCGCCTCGACCGGCTCGGGCGTCGGACCGAACCGCCTCGACCGGATCGTCGGCATCGTGAAGGCGTACACGACGCGCGTCGGATCAGGCCCCTTCCCGACCGAGCTGTTCGACGAGAGCGGCGACTGGCTGCGCTCGCGCGGCTTCGAGTTCGGCACGACCACGGGTCGTCCTCGCCGCGTCGGCTGGTACGACGCCCCGATCACGCGCTACGCGACGCGCATCAACGGCATCACCGACCTCGTGCTGACCAAGCTCGACATCCTCGGCGGTCTCGAGCAGATCCCCGTCTGCGTCGCGTACGACGTCGACGGTGTGCGCTTCGACGACCTGCCCGTCAACCAGACCGACTTCCACCACGCGAAGCCGATCCTCGAGTACTACCCGGGCTGGAGCGAAGACATCTCCACCGCGCGCACCTTCGACGACCTGCCGCAGAACGCGCAGGACTACGTCCTCGCGCTCGAGAAGATGAGCGGAACGCGCATCTCGGTCATCGGCGTCGGCCCCGCGCGCGACCAGGTGATCGTGCGACACAACCTGATCGACTGACATGCGCTTCTGGGTGGGGGCCTACGCGGGCGACGCGGGGTCGGCCGAGGGCATCGGCATCCTGCAAGCCGGAGACGCCGATTCGGTCTGGGCATCGGGTCCTCTCGGCATGGTCGGCACCGCCGTGCCCGCGCCCGGCTCGGCGTCGTGGCTCGCCGCCCACCCGACGCACGACCTGCTCTATGCCGCGCTCGAATCCGACGGCACGGTGCAGGCCTACCGTCGCACGAGCGAGACGCGCCTGACCCCGGTCGGCCCCGCGATCGAGGCGGGGGAGTCGGTCTGCCACGTCGCGGTATCGCCCGACGCGAGTTTCCTCGTCGCGAGCTGCTGGAGCGACGGACGGGTCGTCCGGATCGACCTGGATGCCGCGGGCCGCCCGTCGCGGCCCCGGATCGCCGCCGAGGCCATCGATCCCTGGGGCTCCGACTCCCCGGAGACCGGCGTCTCGACCGGCGCGCGCGTCTCCGGTGCCGTGGTCCCCGACCTCGCCGCCGCCGCGCGCGCCCTGCGCGAAGCCGCCGGCGACGAGTACGGCGACCTCGTGCCGGCGTACGACGCCGTGCCCGAGACCGACGCCGAGTCCGAGGAGGCCGCGATCGGCCCCCGCGTGTCGCGCACGCACCAGGCGATCTTCCTCCCCGGCGGTCTCGTCGTGACGACCGACATGGGCCTCGACCTCGTCCGGTTCTGGCGCTCGAGCAGCGACGGCCTGAGATTCGTTCAGCAGGTCGCGCTGCCGAAGGGCAGCGGCCCGCGGCACGGGCTGTGGCATCCGTCCGGTCACCTCTACGTCGTGACCGAGCTCAGTCGCGAGGTGTTCGTCCTGGCTCCGGATGCCGAGACCCGCTGGCGCGTCATCTCGGGGCAGCCGCTCCTCGGCAGCCTCGACACCGACACCGCGGCCGAGCTGTGCGCGAGCCGCGACGGCAGCACGCTGTACGCGGGGGTGCGCGGCAGCGACACGATCGGCGTGCTGGCCGTGCGCGGGGCCGGCGAGGCGCTGCAGTTCACCGCTCTCGCCGACGCGGGAACCCACTGGCCGCGGCACCACGTGGTCGTGAACGACACACTCCTGGTCGCCGGGCAGCTCGCCGACGAGATCGTCTCGCTCCCCCTCGATGCCCGCACCGGCGTGCCCGGTCGCGTTCGTCACCGCACCGCGTCGCCCTCGCCGACGCGGCTGCTGCCGATGCGCTGAGGTGGCACGCGAGGAGACCTGGATGCCGTTCGTCGACCTGCACTGCCACGGAGCACTCGGCCACGGCTTCGACGACGCCGACCTCGACGGCGTGCGCGCCGCGGTGGACCACCATCGCGCGCACGGGACACAGGCCCTGCTCCTGAGCCTCGTCAGCGCCCGCGTCGACCGCGTCGCGCGCCGTCTCAGCGAGTTGGCCGAGATGCTCCCCCTGCTTCCCGGAGTCGCGGGCGTGCATCTCGAGGGACCGTTCCTCGCCCCCGGCCGTCGCGGCGCGCACGACCCGGCGGCTCTGACCGTTCCCTCGTCGGAGGCCGCTGAGCGTCTGATCGAGGCGGGGGACGGCATCGTGCGCTCGGTGACGATCGCTCCCGAACTTCCCGGCGCGGGCGAGGCGATCGAGCGGTTCGTCGCCGCCGGGGTCGTCGTCGCGGTCGGCCACACCGAGGCCGACTACGACGCTGCCGCCGCGGCGTTCGATCGCGGCGCGCGCCTCCTCACGCACGCGTTCAACGCCATGCCGGGGCTCGGGCATCGGGCACCCGGACCGGTCGGCGCCGCTCTCGCGCGCGATCACGTCGTGCTCGAGGTGATCGCCGACGGTGTCCACGTGCACCCCGTCGTCATGCGGACGCTCTTCGACGCGGCTCCCGACCGCGTCGCGCTCGTCACCGACGCGATGTCGGCGACGGGGTTGGGGGACGGCTTCTACCGGCTGGGCGGACTGGACGTCGAGGTCCGCGACGCGCAACCCGTGATCGCGGGAACGGACACCCTTGCCGGCTCGACCCTGACGATGGACCGGGCCGTCGCCGCGGCCGTCTCCGCGGGAGTGCCGGAGGCCGTGGCGCGAGCGGCGGCCTCGACGGTCCCGGCCGGAGTGCTGTCGTGAGCGCTACTTCTTGGCATCCTGTCGCGGGATGACGATCTGCTTGATGATCAGCAGGACCGAGGCCGTCACGGGGATCGCGACCAGGGCGCCGAGCAGGCCGAGGAGCGTTCCGCCGACGAGCGCGCCGATCACCACGAGCGAGCCGGGCACCGAGATCGTCCGGTTCATCACGCGGGGCGTGAGGAGATATGCCTCGACCTGCATGTAGACGAGGTAGACGATCGCGAAGATGAGCCCGGAGGTCGGGCTCACGATCAACGTGAAGACCGTCGCGACCGCCCAGAACAGCACCGATCCGACGAGCGGGATGAGCGTGATGCCGAATGCGAGCGCGGCGAGCAGGGCCGCGAAGGGCTGCTGCAGGATCGTCAGCACGATGAACGCGAACACGGCATTGCACAGGGCGAGGACCACCATGCCGGCCAGGTACCCACCGACCGAGTCGGTGATCTGTCCGGTCATGTCGGAGACCGTCGCGCGGCTGCGGGCGGGAGTAAGCCGAACGAGGCTGTTCTTCATCTTCGGCAGGGCCGCCAAGAAGTACAGGCTCAGCACGAGCACGATGATCGCTCCCGAGATGAACGTGCCGATCGTGATGCCGACCTGCAGAAGGCCGCCGCCGATGGCCGCGATGTTCGTCGGGTTGGTGACGAAACTCTGCACCTCTTTGAGCACGTCGCCCAGGCTGTCGCCGAAATTCGCCTCGACCCAGCGGACGGCGTCGCTGCTGATGAGATCGTTGACGAAGGTCGGGATGTCGCCGACGAACTGCTCGACCTGCCGGACGACCGGTGGGATCAGCAACCACAGCGCCGCGGCCAGGATGACGGCGAGGCCGCCGAACACGATGACGATCGACCACGCGCGGGAGATCCCGCGGCGCACGAGCATGCGCACCAGGGGATCGAGCGCGAGAGCCACGAAAAGCGCGATCGCGATGTAGATGAGCACGGTCGACAGACTCGAGAGCGCGAGCCCGAGAAGGATCGCGGTGAGGCCGCCGAGGGTCAGGAAGAAGCCCGCCGCGTAGGGCCGTGAGATCGCGGACCAGACGGGACGGTCGCGCGAGGTGGATTCGCCGGCGTCGGCGCCTTCGGCAGTCGGGTCGGGACGCGTCGATCGGCTCATGGTCACACTGTAGGGGTCGGCTGAGAGCTGACGACCGTGCGCGCGCCCGCGCGATAGTCTCGGATCGACTCGGGAGGACACATGACGGACGCCGACCCCACGACGATCCTGCAGAACCTGCGGGGCAGCATCGACAACATCGACGCCGCGCTCATCTTCCTGCTTGCCGAACGCTTCCGGTGCACCAAGCAGGTCGGCGTGCTCAAGGCGAAGCACGGGATGCCGGCATCCGACCCCGCTCGCGAGGAGCAGCAGATCGCGCGCCTCATGCGACTCGCCGAGGACGCCGATCTCGACCCGGCCTTCGCCGAGAAGTGGTTCAACTTCGTCGTGGCGGAGGTCATCCGTCACCACCGCTCGGCTGCCGCGCACCCCGCGGACTGATTTTCGCTCGTCGTAGGGGCCTGGCGGCCTCGCCCCTCGCGCGAGATCGACGATCATGTGCTTACGGAGTGGATGTGAGCGACACCCTGGACGACGGATCGCTGCTTCTTCGCAACGCGCGGGTGTGGCGCAGACCGGACGAGAGCGTGTCCGGCCCGCAGGACGTGCTCCTACGCGGCGGTCGTATCGCCGGCATCGGGCTGAGCGCGAAAACGGATGGGGGCACGCCGGAAGTGGATCTCGCGGGCCGAGTGACGACCGCCGGCTTCTGGAACTGTCACGTGCACCTCACAGAGGCAGTGTGGTCTGAGCGATCTCGTGCGCACGCGCCGGGTCTTCAGTCCGCCATCGACGACATGATGCTCAGTCGGGGCTTCGTGACGGTGGTGGATCTGGGCTCGCTCCCGCGGACGACGAACGCCCTCATTCAAAGAATAGAGACGGGTCAGCTTCGCGGTCCCGCGATCGTGACCGCGGGTATCGGGATCCGGCCTTGGCGTGGCATCCCGTTCTACATGAGGGATCTCGTCCCCTGGTTTGCGCGATGGATGCTGCCCATGCCGTTGACCCGGGTCGGCGCTCGGTGGGCGGTTACCTCTCAACTGCGAACGGGGGCGGGCGTCGTCAAGCTCTTCACGGGCTCCTACGTGACCCCGGAGAGAGTGAAACCGATGCGTGCCGCGGTGGCGCGCGCTGCCGTCGAGCAGGCACACCGACAGGGGGTAAGAGTCTTCGCTCACCCGTCGAACCGGTCGGGAACAGCCGTCGCGCTCGATGCGGCTGTCGACGCGCTTGCTCACGTTCCCGATGACACAGAAGGTACGGCCGAGCTCCTGGCGGAGGCGGCGCGACGCGGGATGCGGATGATCCCCACGCTGCACATGTTCGCCTCCACGGTGAGATCGGACCCGGAGTATCTGCGCCCGATTCACGAGGCGCTGAGCGACTTCATCCGGCACGGGGGCAAGGTGCTGTTCGGCACCGACGTCGGCTACATGCCGGAACGGGAGACTCGACCGGAGTTCGAAGCGATGGCGGATGCCGGCATGAGCGTCCAAGACATGCTTCGCGCATTGACCACCGAACCCGCTTCCTTCTTCGCCGACGAGGAGCGCGGTGCGGTCGACGTCGGCCACCACGCCGATCTGACGATCCTCGACACCACATCGGAGAACGTGCGGCCCGCGGATCTCGCCCAGATCTACGCAACCATCAGGGGCGCGAAGAGGATCTGGCCCGCCTCTTTCTTGTAGCGATTCCATTCCGCACCATTCCTCCCATTGCCCCCCTCCGTTGCCGCCCCGACACCCAACCGATGCGATGCGACACGCCCGGGACGACCGCGGTGTCGGCGGTGTCGGCACCCGCTGAGAGGATGACGCACGCGCGCGCGCGTGCCACGCGGCATCCGGAATCGCAAGACGGTACGCGAACTTGCCAGTCGATCCATCAGCATGAAAACGTAGTGACGGCCCGGTTTTGGGCCGCCCACTCGACCAGTCCGCGGTCGTGGTGACGACTCGGGGGAGTCGACACCGCGAGCGTACGGTCGGCAGTCGGGGCCGCGGGATCCGACATCCCGCGCCAACGCGCTCCACCCCCCCCTGAGCGCCGGCGACTGCCACCCGGGCGTGACCGATGCGGCCACCCGAGGCCGCCGAGGTGCACCAGTGACACATCCGCCTGCCCTTGCGCCGCGCCCTTCCGCGACGCCGGCTCTAGCCGCCAGGAATCTGTTCAAGGTCTTCGGACGCTCTCCGCAAGCCGCCGTCGAGAAGCTCCGCTCCGGCGCGCGCCGCGACGAGATCGCCGACCACGGGACCGCCGCCGTCATCGACGCGAGCTTCGAGGTCCAACCCGGCGAGATCTTCGTCATCATGGGTCTCTCGGGTTCTGGCAAGTCCACGATCATCCGCATGCTGAACGGCCTGCACGAGGCGACCGCCGGCACCGTCGAGGTGAAGGGCGACGCCCTCACCGGCGTCGGGGCCTCGCGCCTGCGGTCGCTGCGCCGCGAGCGCCTCGCCATGGTGTTCCAGCACTTCGCGCTCCTCCCGCACCGCACGGTGGCGGCCAACGTCGCCTACCCGCTCGAGCTCCGCGGCGTCGGCAAGGCCGAGCGCCTCGCGAAGGCCGACGAGATCCTCGCGCTCGTGGGTCTCGAGGGGTGGGGCGACAAGTTCCCCTCGGCCCTGTCGGGCGGCATGCAGCAGCGCGTCGGCATCGCCCGCGCGCTCGCCGCCGACACCGACATTTTGCTGATGGATGAGGCGTTCAGCGCCCTCGATCCGCTCATCCGCCGCGAGATGCAGGAACAGCTCATCGAGCTGCAGCGCACGCTGAAGAAGACCATCGTCTTCATCACTCACGACCTCAACGAGGCGATGTTCCTCGGCGACCGCATCGCCGTCATGCGCGACGGACGCATCGTGCAGATCGGCACGCCCGAAGACATCCTCACCGACCCCGCCAACGACTACGTCGAGCAGTTCGTGCAGGACGTCGACCGTGCCCGGGTGCTCACCGCCGGCAACGTCATGGAGCGTCCGCGTCCGCGCGTCGACGCCTCGGCCGGTCCGCGCACCGCGCTGCGGCAGATGCGCGACGCCTACATGTCGGCCGTGTACGTCACCGCCCGCGACCGCAAGCCGCTCGGCATCATCACGGATCGGGATGCCATGAAGCTGGTCCGCGCGGGCGAGAGCTCGCTCGCGTCGAAGCTGCGTCCGCTGCCGCAGAGCGTCCGCGAGGACGACGTGCTGATGAACCTGTTCGTCCCCTCGGTCGAATCGCCCCTGCCACTCGCCGTGCTCGACGCGGAGGGACGCCTGGCCGGCGTCATCCCGCGTGTCACGCTGCTCGCCGCCCTCGGCCCCGGCCCCAGCTCCACGGAGGAGATCACCGTGCTCCCGCAGCCCCTGCCCTCCGCCGAGATCGACGCGGTGCTCGAGGCCCCGGTCGCGGCCTCCGAGACCGAGGGGGTGCGCTGATGGACGGCTTCCGTATCCCGGTCGGCTCGTGGGTCGACGCCGGCGTGGACTGGCTCCGCGACAACCTCTCCGGATTCTTCGACGTCATCGCCGTGACCGTTCGCTTCCTGGTCGGCGGGCTGAGCGACGTGCTGCTCGCCGCGCCGATCGTCGTCGTGATCGTCGTCGCGGCCCTGCTCGCGTGGCTCCTGCGCTCGTGGAAGCTCGCCCTCGGCACGGTGATCGGCTTCGCGCTCATCCTCGCGATGGGGCAGTGGGTCACCGCGATGCAGACGCTCGCCCTCGTGCTCGTCGCGACCGTCGTCGCGGTGGCGATCTCGGTTCCCCTGGGGGTCTGGTCGGCCCGGAACGCGACCGTTCGCGCGGTGCTCAAGCCGATCCTCGACTTCATGCAGACGATGCCCGCCTTCGTCTACCTGATCCCCGCGATCACGTTCTTCAGCATCGGCGTCGTGCCGGGTGTCGTCTCGACCGTCATCTTCGCGCTGCCCCCGGGGGTGCGTCTGACCGAGCTCGGCATCCGTGGTGTCGACTCCGAGACCGTCGAGGCGGGGCAGGCGTTCGGCGCGACGCCGGGACAGATCCTCCGCGGCATCCAGCTCCCGCTCGCGATGCCCACGATCATGGCCGGCGTCAACCAGGTCATCATGCTCGCTCTGTCGATGGCGGTCGTCGCCGGCATCGTCGGTGCCGACGGCCTGGGCAAAGAGGTCGTGCAGTCGATCTCGACGGTCAACCTGCCCAAGGGCGTCGAGGCTGGCCTGAGCGTCGTCATCCTCGCGGTCTACCTCGACCGGCTCACCGCGGCCCTCGGCAACCGCGCCGACAACCGCTCGTCGCTACTGGCGATCCTGGGCCGTCGTCGGGTCGCCGGATCGACGGATGCCACGGCTCGCCCCGCCGCTCCGGCACCGGAGCCGGCTGCCGAGGCGTCGGAATCGCGCACCCCGGTCTCGACCGGCGCCTGAGTCAGCGGCATCCCTCTCTCCCTCGTGAGGGGTCGGGTGCACCGCCCCCTCACGCGGAAGAACCAACGGAATCACGGACGAAAAGGAAGAGAACACAGCAATGAACAAGCGACACCTCACCAGTGCCCTCGCCCTCGGTGCCGTCAGCGCCCTCGCTCTCGCCGGCTGCGCCAGCGGCAACCAGGCCGAAGGCGGCTCGGGTGGCGACGACAGCAAGGGCACCATCACGCTCGGCTTCCTGCCCTCGTGGACCGACGGCCTCAGCACCGCCTACCTGCTCGAGGACCAGCTCGGCAAGCTCGGCTACACCGTCGAGATGCAGACCCTCACCGAGGCGGGTCCGCTGTACGCCGGTCTCGCGCAGGGCGACGTCGACATCTACCCGTCGGCCTGGCCCGAGCTGACGCACGCGGATTACATGGACAAGTACGGCGACAAGATCGACGACCTCGGCGCGTACTACGACAACGCCAAGCTCACGATCGCCGTCCCGAGCTACGTGGACATCGACTCGATCGACCAGCTCAAGGACAACGCCGCGCGGTTCGACGGCAAGATCTACGGCATCGAGCCGGGCGCGGGACTGACGAAGCAGACGCAGGAGGTCGCGATGCCGGGGTACGGCCTCGACGGCCTCGAACTCGTGACCTCGTCGACCGCGGCGATGCTCACCGAGCTCGACAACGCCATCGCCGCCCAGAAGGACATCGCGGTCACGCTGTGGCGGCCCTTCTGGGCGAACGACGCCTACGACGTCAAGGACCTCGCGGACCCGCAGGGGCTGATGGGCGAGCCCGAGGCCCTGCACTTCCTCGGCACCTCCGGCTTCGCGGAGAAGTACCCGGATGCCGCCGAGCTCATCGCCGGCATCACGCTCGACGACGAGCAGTACGGCTCGCTCGAAGACCTCGTCGTGAACGAGTACGGCGAGGGCAAGGAGCCCGAGGCCGTGCAGGCGTGGCTCGAGCAGAATCCGAGCGCGTTTTCGACGCAGCGCTGACGTGACGAGCGGCGGCGGTCCCCTGTGAGGGGGTCGCCGCCGCGCGCCACTCGTTGCGCGCCGCCCTCCGCGCCGCCGCAGGTCAGCGGATCGCGCGCGCGGCCGTGAACCTGGTGACGAAACCCGGGTGCCCGGCGGGCATCGCGAGCACCGAGTCGGGTGCGCGGCCGGCGAGCTGCGGGAAGCCCGCGTCCGCGACGAGGTCGTCGTCGAGCGCGTCCAGCCGGGCCTCGACGAGCGGCCACGGCTCGTGGGTGTTCGCGGCCCAAATGGTGCGGCCGAGGTGCCGCTCGTGGAAGCCCCATCGGGCGGTCAGGAAGCGCGACAGCGGAGTGTCGACGGTGTCGGTGCCCCGTGTCGCGCGCACGCGGGTTCCGGGATGCCGACCCCCGTGGCGCCGCGACCGGAACTCGATTCGCGCGCCGTCGGTGCGTACCCCCGCTCGCGCCCACCGATACGGCAGGCCGAACAGCGCGCGGGCGGCGAGGACCGGCGCGAGATGCTCGGCCTCGAGGGTGCGGAACACGACCCCGCGGCGTCCCTCGTCGTCGACGGCGTAGGTGCGGACGTTGATCTCGGTGAAGGTGCCGAGGAGGGGCACCGGCGGAAGCGGCAGGAAGCGGAACTCGCTCAGCGCGAACGGCACGAGACCCACCCACGCGGAACCGTCGTGAACGTCGGGGCGGGTTCCGGCCGGCAGGAGCGGCGCGACCTCGGCCGGGTCGACCCGCCAGTGCACGAACACCGCGCGATTCCACCGCTGCGCGATGACCGCGCGGCCGGGCAGGTCGGGGGCGTGTCGTTCGGTGTCCACCGGCTCATTCTGGCCCCGGCGTCGCCGCGCGGAGGGAGACTGGACAGATGGCCCCCTCATCAGGTGCGGACCCTCGGCTCGTGGCATCCATTCGCGAACTGCTCGCGGCTCGGGATGCCGATAAGACGATCTGTCCGTCGGAGGCCGCCCGCGCGGTGGGCGGCGACGACTGGCGCGACCTCATGCAGCCCGCGCGGGACGCGGCGCACGAGCTGGTCGGTCTCGGCGAGGTCGAGGTGACGCAGAAGGGCGAGGTCGTCGACGTGATGACGGCACGGGGTCCGGTGCGGATCCGCCGGAAGCGCTGAGCTACGCGGCGGTTCCCGTGCGGCAGCGCGGGCGGGACTGCCGCGGGGTCAGACCGCGGGCGCGGATGGAGCGGAATCGGATAGGTGAACCGGAATCGGATGCCGCCGGGCCGCGCGTCCGATTCTGGTGCGGTGCCCCGATTCCGGCGCGGTGAGGCGCGACCGCGCGGCTCGGAGCGGGGTCAGACCGCGGGCTCGGGCGGCGTCCGCGGTGCGGGCTCAGCGCCGCGCGGCAGCTCGAGCGCGACCTTCTTCTCGAGCTCCTCGACCGCGTCGTCCGAGAGCCAGATCAGGCCGTCGAGCTCCTCGCGCACGCGCTTGTACGCGAGCTGGCGCTCGTTCGGCGTCGCGGCTTGGTCGGTCGCGACCGTGAGCAACTGCTTCGCGGTGTCGAGACGCTTGCGCTCATCGGGCGAGAAGGCTGCGTCCTTCACTCGGCGGGCATCGCGTTCGGCCACCTCGAACGCGACCTCGTAGTCGGTGACGGCGTCGCGGTACTCCTTGAGCCGCTCGGGGGAGAGCGTCTCACCGTCGCGGGGCCGGAGGTTGTCCGCGACCTTCTTCGCGCGCAAGAACGCGGCGGTCAGCGGCTGGCGGCCGTCGCTCATCGCCGGGTAGGTGATGAGCTTGTCGGCGTCGAGCTCGTACTCCAGCCAGCGGTGCGTCACGGCGTCCTGCGCGGCGATGATGCGCTGCTGGTCGTCGATGCCGACGGGGGCTGCCGCGAGGGGAGCCGCGGGGGCTCCGCCCTGCGCGCGGATCAACTCGATCTGCTCCCGGTGCCGACGGCGGGCCTGCACTTCGCGGCGCTTGATCACGCCGTTCACCGCCCCCATCGTCATCCCGAAGAGCGGAAACACGAGCCACCAGTAGCTGCCCGCGAATGTCCAGAAGTCGTGCACCCCCGTCATGCTACGCCGGTCCGCGATGACGACCTCGCCGGGATCACTCGGGGTCGGCGCTCTTCCGGCCGCGCTTCGTGTTCCGTTCGTTCCAGCTGCGCGCGGCGGCGCGCCCCATGGACTCCATCGACCGGGCGAGGGCGCGCTGGGCGGACTCGGCGAGATCGGATGCCATGCGACCCCACGCCTCGGACCCGTCGAACGTCGGAGGCGGGGTCTTGTCACCGTGGCGGGCGATGCGCTCCGCGTGGTCGAACGCGTTCACCGTGCGGCGGACCGCGTCGCGGTACGCGAGGAAGTCCGCGGGTTCGAGGCGCGTCTGTGCCGATGCGGGGCGAAGCCACTGCGCCTTCTCGTGTGCCCGGAGGAACTCGGCGAGCAGAGGCGACCGAGAATCCGACATCCCCGGGAAGTCGATCGCGAGCGCCGGATCGGTCTCGTAGGCCATCCAGCGCGCCAGAACGGCGTCGTGTTCAGCGAGCAGACGGTCGACCGGCAGGGGCGCGCTCCCGCCACGGATGGCCGGGAGCATCGCCTGCGCGGCCTTGACTGCGGCTCGTCGCGCCCGCAGATCGGCCGTCGCGGCGCGCAGAGAGTGCTGGGCCGCGACGAGGCGCGCTCGCGCCGCCGACACGGCTTCGGAAGAGCCTCGGGATGCCGCCCGCTCCGCCTGTGCGCGAACCACCTCGGCATCGGCGATCTTGACCTCGGCTCGCCCGCGGGTGATGGCCTGCCGTGCGGTGAGGAGGTCGAGCTGCGCCGCGTCGAGTTCGAGTCGACGGGCCGCGTTCTTGCTCATCGGGCGGGACGCCCAGGCGCGAGCCGCGCGGTCCCCCGTGGTGGTGGCGCCGGAGGGAAGAGCGCGCTGCTGACGGGAGCGGCGCACGCCGATCCAGCCGAGTGTGCCGGCACCGGCCGCCGCGGGCCCGATCCACCACCACTCGGCCAACAAGACCATCAGCGGCTCCACGCTCCCATGCTACGTCGGGCATGCGACGCGTCGCTTGCCGTCGGGCCGGATTCCGCAGGGGCCGGGGCGGGGGCAGGACCGGGGCGGGGGCAGGGGCTGGGACCGTGGCCGGGGTGGGGGCCGGGGCTGGGGCTGGGGCTGGGGCTGGGGCAGGACCGGGGCCGGGGCCGGGGCCGGGGCCGGGGCCAGGAGACGCGGACCCCATCGATCCGTGGTCGCAGATTCGGATCAGTGCAGCGGATTCGGATGAGATCGGAGTTTTCGTCCGGATCTGCTGCCTCGGTCCGATTCTGCGCGGGCGGTCGTGCGCGCGCGGGCAGCGCGGGAGTCACGCGCGCGGAAGCAGCGCGCACCGGAGCAGCGCGCACCGGAGCAGCGCGCACCGGAGTCGCGCGCGCCGGGCGTCCCGCCTCGCGTCAGCCGAAGATCAGCGTCAGCACCGTCGCTCCGCCGCCCGTGAGGACGAGGGCTGCGATCACGACCCACGCGGTCACCTTCACGCGGCGCTGTCGTTTCTCATCGAACACGGACATGTCGTCGTCGTTCGTCACCGCGTCTCCTCTCGGTGTGGGCGGGCGGTTTGGGGCGGGCGAGTGGTTCGGGTCCGGCGGGCCGAGCCTCAGGCCACCGGCTCGGCGACCGTCGGACCGAAGACCGCGGGGAGCGTCTCGGTCGACAGGCGACGCAGCTCCGCGACGGGCACCGTGAAGACATCCTGGATCTCCAGGGATGCCTCGGTGCCGGGCTCGACGTCGGTCACGCCGATGCGGAGCACCGGGTATCCGCGGCCATCGCAGAGGCCGCGGAACTTCACGTCTTCCTCGCGGGGAACGCTCACCAGCACGCGCCCGGTGGACTCGCTGAACAGTGCGGCCGTGGCATCCACTCCGTCACGCTCCATGAGTTCGGTGAGCCACACGCGCGCGCCGACGCCGAAGCGCATGACGCCCTCGGCGAGGGCCTGGGCGAGACCACCCGACGACAGGTCGTGAGCGCTCGAGACGAGTGACTGCGACCCCGCGGCCTGGAGCAGCTCGGCGAGCTTGCGCTCCTGCGCGAGGTCGACCTTCGGCGGGCGACCGCCGAGGTGGTCGTGGATGGTGCCCGCCCACTGCGAGCCGTCGAGCTCGTCGGCGGTGACGCCGAGCAGGTAGAGGTTCTCGCCGGCATCCTGCCATCCGCTCGGGATGCGGGCTGCGACGTCGTCGATGATGCCGAGCACACCGACCACCGGGGTCGGGTGGATCGGCTGGTCGCCGGTCTGGTTGTAGAACGAGACGTTGCCGCCCGTGACGGGGATGCCGAGCTCGAGGCATCCGTCGCTCAGGCCCTCGACGGCCTGGCTGAACTGCCACATGACCTCGGGGTTCTCGGGGCTGCCGAAGTTGAGGCAGTCGGTGACAGCGGTGGGCACAGCTCCGGAGACGGCGACGTTGCGGTACGCCTCGGCCAGCGCCAGCTTCGCGCCGTTGTAGGGGTCGAGCTGGTTGTAGCGGCCGTTGCAGTCGGTCGCGATTGCGAAGCCGAGGCCGGTCTCTTCGTCGACGCGGATCATGCCGGCGTCGTCGGGGAAGCTCAGCGCGGTGTTGCCGAGCACGTAGTAGTCGTACTGGTTCGTGATCCACGAGGTGTCGGCGAGGTTGGGGCTCGCCACCAGCGTCGTGAACTGCTCGCGGAGGGTCTCGGCATCCGACGCCCGGGGAAGTGTCGCGGCGGTGTCGTCGTTCAGCGCGTCGATCCACGTCGGGTAGGCGACGGGACGCTCGTAGACGGGGCCGTCGACGGCGACCGTCGAGGGGTCGACGTCGACGATGCGCTCGCCGTACCAGTCGATGACGAGGCGCCCGTCGCCGGTGACCTCGCCGAGGACGCTCGTCTCGACGTCCCACTTGCCGACGACGGCGAGGAACGCATCGAGCTTCTCGGGCGCGACGATCGCCATCATGCGCTCCTGCGACTCCGACATCAGGATCTCTTCGGGAGTCAGCGAGGGGTCGCGCAGGAGGACCTTCGACAGTTCGACCTTCATGCCGCTGTCACCGTTGGCGGCGAGCTCGCTCGTCGCACACGAGATGCCCGCGGCCCCGAGGTCTTGGATGGCCTCGACGAGGTCGTCGCGGTACAGCTCGAGGCAGCACTCGATCAACACCTTCTCGGCGAACGGGTCGCCCACCTGCACCGCGGGACGCTTGGTGGGGCCGCCGTCGGCGAAGGTGTCGGATGCCAAGATGCTCGCGCCACCGATGCCGTCGCCGCCCGTGCGGGCACCGAACAGCACGACTTTGTTTCCCACACCGGTGGCGTTGGCGAGCTTGATGTCTTCGTGGCGCATGACGCCCACAGCGAGGGCGTTGACGAGCGGGTTGCCCTGGTAGACGGCGTCGAACACCGTCTCGCCGCCGATGTTCGGCAGGCCCAGGCAGTTGCCGTAGAACGAGATGCCGCTGGTGACGCCGTGCACGACGCGCGGGGTGTCGGGGTGGTCGATCGCGCCGAAGCGCAGCTGGTCCATGACCGCGACCGGGCGCGCGCCCATCGAGATGATGTCGCGCACGATGCCGCCGACGCCGGTGGCCGCGCCCTGGAAGGGCTCGATGTAGCTCGGGTGGTTGTGCGACTCGACCTTGAAGGTGACCGCCCAGCCGTCGCCCACGTCGACGACGCCGGCGTTCTGCCCCATGCCGACCATGAGCCGGGTCTTCATCTCGTCGCTGACCTTCTGGCCGAACTGACGGAGGTAGATCTTGCTCGACTTGTAGGAGCAGTGCTCGCTCCACATGACCGAGTACATCGCCAGCTCACCGCTGGTGGGGCGGCGGCCCAGGATCTCGCGGATCTTCGCGTACTCGTCGCTCTTGAGGCCCAGGGCGCCGTACGGCTGATCCTTCTCGGGCGTCGCGATGGCGTTCTCGACGGTGTCAGCAAGAGCTGTGCGGGCGGCGGGGTTCGGGGTGGTCACGCGGCTGAGCTCCAAGAATCGCAGGGGCCGGACGGGCATCAGTCTAGTTGGGGCCGCCGATCCTGAGCCGCCGACGTGGACAGGTCGCGGCCTCGGCCCCGCTGGGGAGGAGCAGTGGGGTGTGGCATCCGTTCTGCGGGTCCGGGTGCGGCCGCCGGCGCGGGCCGCCGTCGGTGCCCGCGCCGTCGTGCGGAGTTCGGCGGCCACACGCCGGTTCCGGATGCCGCGGGGCGGCGTGTCTGGGGAAAAGTCCGCGTGACGGTGCGTGGGCAGCTGCCGTTCCGTCGCGACCCGCGGGCTCCGCCGGACCGCGCGGCGGCGGCGAAACGTGCGCGAGACATACCGGCGGTAGCGTGCGTCGCATGTACGACGACTTCGGACGCTGATCGGGCCTCGGCCCCCGCGCGACCGCCGACCGGCGCTCGCCTCTTCAGCGTTCCCACCGACCTTCGGATGGTCGGGTGGGATGACCGAACAGGACTACTGCCATGTCTTCATCCGATTTCGCCAACGTCGTCGGCCTCGCCGGCGTCACGCTCGTCGTCGTCAGCTACTTCCTGCTGCAGATCGGCAAACTGCGCGTCGAACAACTGAGGTACTCGCTCGTCAACGCGATTGCCTCGATCCTCGTGCTGATCTCGCTCGCTGCCCACTGGAACCTCTCCTCGGCCATCATCGAGGGCTTCTGGCTTCTGATCAGCCTGTACGGCTGCGTGAAGTGGCTCCGCGGGCGTCGAAAGGCCGTGTCGACGTCGTGACGGCGCCGGGAACCGGTCGTCGTGCGTTGCGATGGCCGGTTCTCGGCATCCTGCCTTTCCCGTCCGCACCGTCGTGCGGAGGTCGGCGTCGACGCGCCGGTTCCGGATGCCGCCGGGCGGCGTGTCTGGGGAGGACTCCGCGTGACGGCACGTCGGGGGCCCGCCCCGGGTTGTGCCCGGAAGGGGAAGGCGACAGGCTGAGCGGCACCGGACCGAAAGGCGTGCCATGGCCATCCTCAATTTCCAGCTCGTCGTCTCGGGCGACCTCGCCGCGGCGCAGGACGCCACGCGGTCGGCCCTCGAAGCAGCGGACTTCACCGTGACTGACAAGGGCGACCACTGGAAGGCCGCGCACGGCAGCATCGCCCGGACGATGTTCCAGGGATTCATCACGAGCGAGGACTCGCTGCGCGAGGTTCTCGACGTGACCTTCACCGATCTCGGCGGCACGGTCCAGGTCGATCTGCACCGTCCGATCTTCCAGCCGGGCGGCGGCAACGACGACGGTCTCGTCCAGGTGAGGCTCTACGACGCCTATAAAGAGGCGGTCGGCAAGGTCGCCGCCGACCTCGAGGGCCGCGGCATCCTGGTCAGCAGCAAGATCTGAGGCGGGCGGCCGCGACGTTCCGTCAGGCGGAGTCCGGGCGCGACGCGCCGGTTCAGGATGCCGCGGCACGGCGTGTCGGCGATGATCTCCGCGTGACGGTCCGGGGCGTCATGCCCGACGCCACCGCGCAGAAGCATCGCATGAGAAGGAGGGCGACATGACGTCGACGTGCGCCATCGTCGGCGGCGGACCCGCGGGGCTGGTGCTCGGACTTCTGCTCGCGCGGAGTGGCATCCGGGTCACGGTTCAAGCGTGATTCCGGCGTTCGTCATCGGGGTCGGCCCGCGGCCGGAACGGGCGCCGAGCTGGGCGCGGCCCGAGAGCGACTGAGCGGGGCCACGTGGGGGATGGCGGGCGTCTGGGGCCGAGGGGCCCGCGGGGGCGATCCGGGCGGAACGCGCGCGGTGCCGGTTCCCGAGATGCGCTGGATCCGGAGACACACGCCAGATCCGGACGGAATCGTGAGTTCGATCCGGATCTGCGTTCGTGATCCGGATCCGGCGCGCACGGCCTGGGCGGGTGCCGCTACCATCGCGCCATGACCTCTCCCGTGGCGCCGGTGCGGACGAGCACTCTCGCGGTGATCGGCTTCATCGCGGCGTTCATCGTGCCGATCGCCGGTCTCGTGATCGGCATCGTCGCGCGGAATCAGCTCGCGCGGCCGGACAACGTCGAAGCGGGCGTCGGGTTCGCGCGGTGGGCCATGATCATCGGGGCGCTCGGAACAGCGGCAAATGTCGTGTTCATCGTCATCTGGGCATCGTTCATGACCCGCGCGTTGTCGTCGTTCTGATACCCGAGCAGCGCGATCGCCGAAGGATTGACTGTGCCGCTCACTGGGTGGGCGAACGAGGAGCTTCAGTCGTCTTCCTCGTCATCCGAACTGGCGACCTGTTCGATGCGGACCTGGAACTCGGGGATCTCGCGCACGGTTTGGGTGAGAGAGATCACCTCGCCCGCCCACTCGATCGGCGGAGTGGGGGACGAACCCAATTCCGCACGAGCAGCTTTCACATCGACATTGTCGCTCCATTGCCAGGCGAGAAGCGGGGTCAACCCGTGCTCGGAGACCTCAGAGCAGAAGAGATCGATGGCTTCGGTGACCTCCGGTGCCGTGGAATCGATCCACGACGAACCTATGGTCACAGTCGTGGCTCCGCGTTCGATCGCCAACGCGTGAGCTGCCCAATCGATACGCAGCGTCACTTGGATCCAGCACTTGGACTCCGCATCCATCCCGCGAAGGAGGAAGTGCGAGACCCAGCGACGCGTGACCAGTTTCGTCGCGTGGTCGAGTGATCGTGGGCTCGCTGATATCGCTCGGCGCAAAGCGACTCGAACCTGGTGCACCAAGAGCGACAGTCGAGCGTGGGATGACGAGTTCGAGGAGGATCGCGAGTGGGAGCCGGTCATCACAGGGCCTCCTTGCTGTCTCGTCGACTCGAAGCGAGCACCTCGGCGCTGCGAAGAATCGATTCGACCGTCGGCGGTGGAACGATCGGATCGTGTCCATCTCGGATGAGCGCGAGGAGTTCCGTGAGGGAGCGCTTTGCTATCGCATCCGACAACGACGTGTTCTGCGCGAAGGCGACGGCATCCGCGAAGAAGGAAACGGGCTGCGTGGGGTGGTTCGTGACGAGCACCTCGGCGAGGCCTTCGAGCCCTGCCGGGAGGATGTCCGCCACGACGAACGTTCTCTCCGCGACAGTCGGTTCCCAGCGGAAGAGGTCGGAGCGACCCGTGCGCATGACGGGCGCGTGGAGAAGCGAGAAGTCGTTGCCGGTGAGGATGATGGGGACCCGGCGGGTGTCAAAACCCTCCACGATGGTCGGAGAGTCCGACAGGTTCATGAGGGCGTTGTTGACCATCTGTCGGTTCATCGTGTACTGGACGTTGGCGCCCCAGCTCCCGAGCGCGGTGTCGATGTCGTGGATGACCAGGGCGGCACCGAGTGCTCCGCCCCTGAGCGCTTCGCCCGCCTCTCGGTACGTGTCCCGAATGAGTTGAGCGGGGTACCCGGCATTCGGGCTCTCAAGTTGGTCCCCCGCGATCGAGAAGACTTTCACCCCAGAGTCGCCGGCGACCGCGTCGACCGCGAAGGTCTTGCCGCTTCCCGGCTCGCCCTCGATGCAGAGGATGAGTGGGATGTGTCGCAGCGCGGCGGCGGCGAGGTTGCGGAAAAGATGCAGCTCGATCCGCTCACGCAGGCGGTGTGGCACCGGGGACGTCATCGCGCATCCGCCTCTCGGCGCTTCCGTACGCGTTCCGCCAGCAACTCGAGAGAGTTCTTCGAAGGTGATGAAGAAATGGCGCGTGCCATCCACGTCACTTCGTCGTGGCCACCGTTCGCGGGCGACCCGGTCGCGGACAGGGCGGGTCCGGGAGGCGGTGCGATCGGAGGCATGTCGGGAATTTCAATCGGCGTGCCGTCTCGGATGATGATGGGGCCTTGAAGGGACGGGGAGATCCTCAGACCCGCTATGCCTTCCACCAATCGGGTGACCGCGTCGATCACCGCGTTCGGATCCGGCGACCCATGTGAAGCAGTGAGGCGCTCGATCTCGAGTTCCAGCTTGCGGATGCGGAGTTTGCGTTCCTTGCCGTCGAGCCAGTGCCGGAGAATGTCTCGCGCGATGCCGATCGGGGTTGTCAGCAGGCCGGATGGGGTGCCCGTCGGTTCGATCATGGTCGCCATTCTGGCGATGGAGAACGTTCGTGTAGTCGTTGCTGGCTGTGGTCCACCCTGTGATGCCACGACCTTCACCCTCTCGCCTTGAACTGCGGGGTGAGACTGCGGGGTGTTGACGCGGCCCGCATCGACGATGTCTCCGTCCGCCCCTTGCTGTTGTCGACAGCGGGGATGACGGCCGGATGAGCTCAGACCCTCAACTCGCGGTCTTCGCGATGCGGACCCGGATGTCTTTCATCAGCGGCTGGTCGCTCTGGCGGCTGTAGTCGTCGGGGCCGAGCAGCACGTTGAGCTCGGGGAAGTACCCGGCGGCGCTGCCGCGCGGGGTGTCGTACTCGAGCGCGCGGAAGCCCGTGACGCTGCGCACCGAGCCGTCGCGCGAGGTCGCGACGATGTCGACGAGGTCGCCCTCGGCGATGCCGCGGTCCTTCATGTCTCGGCGGTGCATGAACACCAGCTCGCGGATGTTGCGGACGCCCCGGTACCGGTCGTCGGCCGAGTAGATCGTGGTGTTCCACTGGTCGTGGGAGCGCATGGTCTGCAGCACCAGCACGTCGGCCTCTTCGGGGATGACGTTCGGCAGCTCGGCATCCGAGAACTCCGCCTTGCCCGACGGCGTCCGGAAGTCGCGCTCGCGGGCCGGCTGCGGGATGCGGAAGCCGTACTGCTGGCGCACGAGCTCGTTGAAGCCCTCGAACCCGGGCAGCACCTTCGCCATGGTGTCGCGGATACGGTCGTAGTCGCCCACGTACCACTCCCACGGCGTCGCCGAGTGGGGCATGGTGGCGCGAGCGATGCGCGCGATGATCTCGGGCTCGCTCAGCAGGTGCGGAGACGCGGGCTTGCGGGAGCCGAGCGAGAGCATGACGGAGCTCATGGCATCCTCGGTCGAGATCGACTGGGGGCCTGCCTCTTGCACGTCACGCTCGGTGCGGCCGAGGCACGGGAGGATGAGGGCCTGCTTGCCGTGGGTGAGGTGGCTGCGGTTGAGCTTGGTGCTCACGTGGACGGTCAGCTCGCAGCGGCCCATGCCCTCGGCGGTGAGCTTCGTGTCGGGAGCAGCCCGGACGAAGTTGCCGCCCATGCCGACGAACACCTTCAGATCGCCCCGGTGCAGCGCAGCCACCGTGTGCACGGTGTCGAGGCCGGGCTCTCGCGGCGAGGTGATGCCGCACACCTCGTCGAGCTTCGCGAGCCACTGCTCGGTGGGCTTGTGGTTGATGCCGCACGTGCGGTTGCCCTGCACGTTGCTGTGGCCGCGCACCGGCGAGGGTCCGGTGCCCTTTCGTCCCACGTTGCCGCGCAGCAGAAGCAGGTTGACGATCTCGCGCACGGTGTCGACGCCGTGCTGGTGCTGGCTCACACCCAGGCACCAGCTGATGACCGTCCGGTCGGCGCTGAGATAGACGTCGGCCGCCCCGCGGATCTCGGCTTCGGTGAGCCCCGCCTGTTCGACGAGCTGGTCCCACGGGGTCGCTTCGACCAGAGCGCGGTACTCATCGAGCCCGGTCGTGTACTGATCGAGGAAGGCCTGGTCGAGGGCGCTCGGGTCGGTCTCGGACGCCTCGAACACGACCTTCGCCATGCCGCGCACGAGAGCGAGGTCGCCGCCCGGGCGAACCTGCAGGTTCATCGTGCTGGTCGGCGTGCTGTGGAACGTCGCCATGTCGACGATCTCGTGCGGCACGATCGTGCGCGTGCCGGCGACCTCGCGCAGCGTGTTGACGTGCACCACCTGTGCGCCGCGGTCGATCGCCTCGGCAAGGCTCGTGAGCATGCGCGGAGCGTTGGAAGCCGCGTTCACACCGAGCACGAAGAGGGCGTCGCAGGTCTCCCAGTCTTCGAGGTCGGCGGTGCCCTTGGGGGTGGCGAGGGATGCCGTGAGCCCGCGCCCCGAGCCCTCGTGGCACATGTTCGAGCAGTCGGGGAGGTTGTTCGTGCCGAGCTCGCGCGCGAACAGCTGGTAGAGGAACGACGCTTCGTTGCTGAGTCGCCCCGAGGTGTAGAACGCCGCCTGGTCGGGGGAGTCGAGAGCGGTGATCTGCTCGGCGATGAGGCGGAAGGCGTCGTTCCACGAGATCGGCACGTAGTGGTCGCTGGCGGCGTCGTAGACCATCGGACCGACGAGGCGACCGGCGTCTTCGAGAGCGAAATCGGTCCACTGCGACAGCTCTGTCACCGAGTGCTCGGCGAAGAACTCTTTGCCGACGCGCTTGTGCGTCATCTCCCAGGTGACGTGCTTGATGCCGTTCTCGCAGATGTCGAGCGCGACACCCTTGTCGTCGGGCCACGCGCACCCGGGGCAGTCGAAACCGCTCTTCGGGTGGTTCATCGTGAACATCGCCCTGGTGCCCGCGATCGGCTGGCGTTGTTCGAGCAGCACCTTGCCGACGGTGAGCGCGGCGCCCCACCCGGCGGCGGGGTGCTCGTACTCGCCGGTGCTCGACCAGTCGCCCGTCACGGCCGGTCCGAGGCCGCCCTGGCGGGGCTTCTCGGTCATCAGGCCGAACGATTCACCCATGCTCACCCTCCGTGGATTTCGGTGCCGGGCCGGTGGCATCCACCCGTCCCGCGCTCTTCGTCAGCGTACGCTCGACGGCTCTGCGGCAGAGGGGGTTGTGGGCGCGTCGGTGGAGGGAACCGCGATCCGGTCGGCGCGGGAGTACAGGTTCATGCTGCCCCCGCGCACGAAGGCGGCGAGGGTGAGCCCCGCGCGCTCGGCCAGCTCGATCGCGAGCGACGACGGCGCCGACACCGCCGACAGCATCGGGATGCCGGCCATCACGGCCTTCTGTACGAGCTCGAAGCTCACGCGCCCCGACACCTGCAGCACGGTGCCCCGCAGGGGGAGTCGGTCGTTGAGCAGCGCCCACCCGACGACCTTGTCGACCGCGTTGTGCCGACCGACGTCTTCGCGGACGACGAGCATCTCGCCCGTCTCGATGTCGAAAAGAGCAGCGCCGTGCAGCCCGCCGGTCTTGTCGAACACCTTCTGCCCCGCGCGGAGGCGGTCGGGGAAGGCCGCGACATCCCGTGCCTCCACGCGCACCTCGTCGGTCGAGACGTCGTACGTCGACACCTTCTCCACCGCCTCGATCGACGCCGTTCCGCACACACCGCACGAGCTCGTCGTATAGAACGAGCGGGCGATATCGGGCGAGGGGAGCGCGACCCCGGGGGCGAGGGTGAGGTCGAGCACGTTGTAGGTGTTGCCGTCCGCGCCGCCCGTGCCGGGTCCGCCGCAGTGGATCGCGCGGGCGAACTGGTCGCCGCGGCTGATCACCCCCTCCGACACCAGGAAGCCGGCCGCCAGTTCGATGTCGTGTCCGGGGGTGCGCATGGTCACGGCGAGCGGTGAGCCCGCGACGCGGATCTCGAGTGGTTCCTCGACGGCGATGGCATCCGGTCTCTGTCGATTCACCCCGTCGAGGGTGATGCGCGTCACGCGACGCGAGGCGGTCAGGCGACCCACGTCAGGGCTGCCGCGCGGGAGAGGGGGACATGCGTCGAGCGTACGCCCGGGGTCTCGTGGCACGGGTCGCCGGAGCGGCGATGCGGTCCATCTGCATGATCGGTGGGGCGCGTGTGAACGTCTCGGGCAGGTGAGAGAGGGCGTCGCATACGGGTCATGCAACCGGGCCGAAGCGCGGCGCGGGAGTGGCGATGCGGTCCATCTGCATGATCGGTGGGGCGCGTGTGAACGGCTCGGGCAGGCGAGAGAGGGCGTCGCACACGGGTCATCCAACCGCGCCGAAGCGCGGCGCGTGGGAGCGCGCACACCGGCGAGATGACGAGGATTTCAGGCTTTCGCATTCATGCGAATACAGAATCCCGAACTTTTTTCAATCCCCGCGTGACGTTTCCCGCACCCGGTACGTCTTATCCACGTAGGCCAAATCGCTTACCCCGGCCCCGCCGGGCACCACACGTGAAAGGCACCGACATGGCTACCGAGGCCCCCACCACCCCCGCCGCGCAGAACGTCCCCCAGGCGGCGTCGCGCGTCAACCGCCCCCTCAACGCCCGCGGCTCGGATACCCTCACCGAGGGCAAGACGACGATCGCCGACGGCGTCGTCGCCAAGGTCGCCGGCATCGCCGCGCGTGAGGTCGCCGGCGTGTACGCCCTGGGTGGCGGCGGAGCACGTGCCCTCGGCGCCATCCGCGACGCGATCAACGCCACCGACCTGACGCAGGGCGTCAAGGTCGAGGTCGGCGAGACGCAGGCCGCCGCCGACATCACGATCGTCGTCGAGTACGGCGCCCCGATCCAGGAGGTCGCCGACCAGGTCCGTGGTCGCGTGGCCGGTGCCATCAACCGTCTCGTCGGTCTCGAGGTCGTCGAGGTCAACGTCGACGTGAACGACGTCCACATCCCCGGCGACGACAACAACGACGACGACAGCAACGAAAAGCGCGTCCAGTGAGCGCCACCACGAAGGGCGCGCTCGTCGGGCTCGTCCTCGCTCTCAGCGCCCTGATCTTCGGCTTCTGGGGATTCATCCTCGTCGCCCTGTTCATGGCCATCGGAATCGTCGTCGCGCGCATCACCGCCGGCGAGATCGATTTCGGCAACATCGTCAACGCCTTCAAGGGTCGGAGCACATCGTGACCACCGTCACCGCTTCCCCCGGGGTCGGCAGCCGCACCACGGTTGCCGGCCCCGGCCTCCCCGCGGGCCGCGTGAGCGTCGCCGACCGTGTCCTGCAGAAGACGGCGGAGCGCGCCGCAGCCGAGATCATCGGGGTGGATGCCACGAACGTCCGCGTCGAGATCGTCTCGGCCCGCGACACCGCCGTGGTGCGCGTCACCACGCCGTTCCCCGTGCCGCGCCTCGACGACACCGCCGCGGTCGGCGCGGCCACGCCCGTCCTCGAGGCGGCGCGCACCGCGCAGACCGCCCTGCGGTCTCGTCTGACACACCTCTTCGGACGCGACGTCTCGCGGGTCGACCTGACCATCTCGGGCGCCAGCGTCCCCCAGCGAAAGCGAGTGCTGTGATGACCGATACCGTGCTCCGCACCGTCGTGCGTCGCGAGACGCACTCCCCGCGCACTGTGGCAATGCTCGTCGTGGTCGTCCTCGCGCTGCTCGCGCTGGCGTACGCCGCGGTCGAGATCGTCCTCGCCCTCCTCGGGCAGCCGCCGCTGCTCGTCAGCCCCGGCGCTGCTCTGAACGCGGTCGTCGCGGCACCGACCGCCCTCCTGCCGGTCGCCTTCATCGTCGGCGGCATCGTTCTCGCCCTCGTCGGGCTCTTCGTGCTCGTGCTCGCCCTCAAGCCCGGACGCCTGTCGCGTCACGAGATGGCATGGGGAGAGCGGGCCGTCGTCGTCGACAACGGCGTCGTGGCCTCCGCTCTCGCGCAGCACCTCAGCAACGAATCCGGTATCGCTCGTGACGACATCGTCGTGGGCGTCGCCCACCGCACCGTCGACGTCACCGTGCGCCCGCCCGTCGGCATCCCTGTCGACGAGGCGCAGATGCGCCGCATCGTCGACGACGAGATCGCCACCTACAAGCTCTCGCCCGCCGTGCGCACCCACGTGCGCGTGCAGCGCCCCGACACCAAGGAGTCCTGATGAACGCCACGCGCCGCGGTCTCAACCGCTTCGTCCTCTTCCTCGTCGGCGTCGTCCTGTTGGCGGCAGGCGCCCTCGCGCTCGCCGTGGCGCTGCTCCCCGGCGGAGCCGACACCTGGACCACCGTCATGGGCGGCTTCCAGGGCTGGCTCGAGTCGCTCGGTCGTGAGTCCGCCGGGTGGGGAGCCGTCGCCGCCTTCGTGGTGCTGGCGCTCGTGCTCATCGTGATCGCCTCCGCCGCCGTCCGGGGTCGTCGCCAGGCCCCCCTGCAGTCGACCGGCAGCGACAGCGCCGAGGGACGCATCACCGTCACTGACGGATTCGCCGCCGAGGCGCTCAAGAACGCGCTCGCCGAGCGCGACGAGATCCTCTCCTCGCGCATCAGCGCCGGCGAGATCCAGCGCGAGTCGGTGCTGCACGTCGCGGTCACTCCGCGACAGAACACGTCGCCGCGTCAGGTGGCCGAGCACATCGACACGCTCGTGACCAACCTGGCCGCCCTCACCGGGCAGAACCTGCGCGCCTACATCTCCATCCACTCGGGTCTGCGCGCCAAGCTCGCGCGCGACAGCACCCGCGTGCACTGATCCCACGAGGAGACGTCATGACCACCATCGACACCCCCACCCTCGACGCGGCGGCCGAACGCGCGGCCACCGCCGCCGCGACGGTCGACGGCGTGCACGCCCTCGGCAGCCTGCTCGGACGGGCCTCGGATGCCGTGCGTGAACGCGTCGGCCTCGCGAGCACGGTTCCCGGAGTCAAGATCGACACCGACCGCGCTGACTCGGTCACGGCGACCATCTCGCTCGTCGTGGACTACCCCCACAAGCTGCGCGAGGTCTCGGGCGCGGTGCGCTCGGCCGTGCGGACGGCTCTCGAGCCGCTCGGGCGCGGTCGGGTCGACGTCGATGTCATCGTGACCGGTGTCTTCGGCCCGTTCGACCGTGACGTCGTCGTCGAGGCGGAGGAGAAGGCGGATGCCGTCGCCGCCCGCGCGCGGGAGACGGCCGCCACCGTGCGGGAGCGGACGGATGCCGCCGTGACCCGGGCCTCCGAGGTGGTCGACGACGCGAGAGCCCGCGCCTCGGCGGCGACCGACAGCGCGGTGGCCGCGTCCAAGGACATCGCTGCCAGCGCCGCCGAGACCGTCGACGCCGCGGTGGCCAAGACCAAGGATGTCGCGGCCGGTGCCGCCGCTGCCGTGGACGAAACGGTGAAGGCCGCCCGGGAGCGGGTGGCGGTCGACGACGCGCGGGCAGAGGGTGTCGAGCCTGATCACGCCGTCGTGGACGCGCGCGCCGCCGCTGCCCCGTCCGCCGCCTCTGCGAAGCCCGCGGGAGCCCCCGTCGAGCCCGCGACCGACCGCGCCGATGTGAGCGACCTCGTCGCCGAGGCCCTGGAAGACGCCGCGATCGACATCGCGATCGCCGCCGACGAGGTTCGGGGCGACGACAGGACGTCGGCGACGGACGAGGTCCAGTCGCTCGTGGAGGACGAGAAGCCGCGACCCTGAGGTTCTGAGGCGGGTCGCGGCCATCCACCGCCTCGATGCAGGCTCGCGGGCACCCGTGCGAAACTCCTGAGAATCGCGAGCCCCGATCCCTCTCGGGAGCAGACTTCCGGTTCGTCCCGCCGCTCGCCGAGCGGAAGTCAGGAGTTTCGCACGGGTGCTCTCGGCGTCAGCCCGCCGTCGCGTTGTCGTACGCGCGCTGCGCGGAGGCTTGCGCGTCGGCCAGGGCCTGCTCGGTCGTCTTGTCGCCGAGGAGGGCGGCGGTGATGGCGTTGTTCAGCTCGTTCTGAATGTCCTGCCCGGCGGGCGAGGATCCGAACGAGCGGCCAGAGGCGACCACGTCGTAGTACGTCGAGATGACCTCGTCGAAGCCGGCATCGCCGGTCGGCGTGACGTACTGCGAGCGGATCATCTCGTCGGCCCCGGGGGAGCCGGTGAACAGGCCCGTGTTGAGTCCGCCCTTGCTTTCGATGGTCTCCGCGCGGGCCGCCCCGGCCGCCATCCAGGCGTCGGTCGAGGTGAGGTCGGTCATCCACTGGCAGGCAGCGGCGGGGTTCTTCGCCCCGGCGGGAATGACGAACGCGGTGCCGGACGCGACCGAGAACGGTTGGCCGTCGGCATCCCGGAACGGAACGGCCTGCAACGAGATCTGGTCGCGGTAGGCGCTGAGGACGTTCGGATACCACTGGTTCGCGACCTGCGCGCCGACCTTGTTCGTCACGAACTGGTTCGCGTCGCCGAAGGTGTCGAACGCATCGGTGAAGCTCTTCACCGCGGCGTAGCCGCCCTGAGCGTCGGTGATGCGCTTCAGTGCGTCGATGCCGGCCGCGTTCGCCGGATCGTCCAGCGTCGGCTTGCCCTCGGCATCCGTGAGCTGTCCGCCCATGCCCAGCACCCAGAGGCCGCCCTGGCCGGTCGCGACCGGGTCGAAGCCGAGTCGCGTCGGTGTGCTCCCCGAGCCCTGGTACATCTTCTCGACGGCGGCGAGCAGGCCGTCCATGTTCGAGGTGTCGAATTCCTCGGGCCTCACGGCCGCTTCGTTCAGCACGTTCATGTTCAGCAGGATCGCGGGCGGCTGGTAGAACTGCGACACCGCGTAGACGGCATCCTGATACGTGACGTCGTCGACGACGTTCTGGTACCAGCGGTCGGTGGGGACGACGCCCTTCGCCTCGAAACATGCGTCGAGCGGCATGAGGAGTCCTTGAGCGGCATACGTCGTGACGTACCGGCGGTCCATCTGTACGACGTCGGGGACGTTGCCGCCGGCGATGCGCGTCGTGAACTTCTGGGCGTCGAAGGCCGTGGCATCCAGGGTCACCTCGACATCACCGAGCTTCTCGGCCGCGTAATCGAGACGCGACTGACCGACGTCGTCGGCATTCTCGAAGCCCCACGCGGCGAGGGTGCCGGTGGGCTGCGTCGAGAAGTCCCCGTCCGCGGCGGGATCATCCGAGCCGCCGCTGCAGGAGGTGAGAAGGAGAGCGGATGCCGTGACCGCGGCGACACCGGCGAGGGAACGCTTGCGCATGAGGGGGTCCTTTCCGGACAGGGGGGATGGTCAGCCTTTGCGGCCCTGGGTGGCGACGCCCTCGATGAAGTACCGCTGGCCGAAGGCGAAGAGGATGAGCATCGGGAGGGTCACGAGGAGCGAGGCGACCATCACGTACTGGTAGTCGCCCTGACCGCCGGCGCTCGGGCTGTACTTCGTCATCGCGTAGGCGATGCCGAGCGGGGCGGTGAAGTCCTCGACGCTGCCGGCGTTGAGGTAGATGAGTGCCGCCTGCAGGTTGTTCCAGCTGGCCTGGAACTCGAAGAGGAACACGATCACGAACGAGGGGATCGACAGGGGCATCGCGATCCGCCAGAACAGTCCCCAGGCACTGCAGCCGTCGAGGCGCGCGGCCTCGAACAGCTCGCGGGGAACGCCGAGGAAGAATTGCCGCTGCAGGAAGATGTAGAAGGCGCTACCGAACAGGTTCATGCCCCACAGCGGTACCCACGTGCCGAGCAGTCCGGTCTCTTTCCAGATGAGGTAGATCGGGATCATCGTGACCGCGCCCGGCAGCATCATCGTCGCGAGCACGAGGCCGAACAGGAACCCGCGGCCGGGGAAGCGGAAGTACGCGAACCCGAAGGCGACGATCGAGCTCATGATCGCGACAGTGGTCGCGGCGAGGAGCGCGATCGCGACGCTGTTGAACATCCAGTTGAGCAGCGGCAGCTGGTTCCAGACCTCGGCGTAATTGCCCGGCAGGAAAGTCTTCGGGATGAGGGCGTTGTCGAACACCTCCCCGCGCGGCTTGAGGCTGGCCGCGAGCAGCCACGCGAAGGGGTAGAGGAACAGCAGCGCGAACAGCACCAGCACCGCCGCGAGGACCACCCGGCCGCCAAGGGTCTTCGGTTGGCTGAGCGCGCGGCGCCAGCGCCTGCGCGGAGGGACGACCAGCTCGGGACGCGCCTGCGCCACCCCGGGCGTCTGCAGGGTGGTGGCCATCAGCGGTCCCCCTCGTAGTAGACGAAGCGGTTGCCGAGCCGCACCTGCACGAGCGTGATCAGCAGGATGATGACGAACAGCAGCCACGCCATCGCCGCCGCGAAGCCGAAGTTGAACTGCCGGAACGCCTGCTGGAAGAGGTAGATCGCGTAGAAGAGGGATGCCTCGGGGGAGGCGTTGCTCTGGTCGCGCCAGAACAGCAGGTAGGCCTGGTCGAACACCTGGAACGCCGCGATCGTCAGCACGATGACGTTGAAGAACATCGCCCCCGAGATCATCGGCAGCGTGATCGAGAAGAAGCGGCGGATGGGACCCGCGCCGTCGATCTGCGCGACCTCGTACAGATCGACGGGCACGTTCTTGATCGCCGCGAGGAAGATCACCATCGTGCCGCTGACCGTCCAGAGCGCCATGATCACGATGCTCGGCTTCACCCACGCCGGGTCGACCAGCCACTGCGGACCCTGGATGCCGACGGCCCCGAGCGCCTGGTTGATCGCACCGGAGTTGCCGTTGAGGAGGAGGAAGAACACCGCGGCGGTGGCCACGGCCGGAGTCATCTTGGGCAGGTAGTAGAGCGTGCGGAAGATCCCGGCGCCCCGCCCGACTCGGCTCAGCAGCAGAGCGAGGAACAGCGCGAAGGCGATCTCGAGCGGGACGGCCATGACGGCATAGAAGAGCGTGTTGCCGAGGGAGACGGCGACCCGCGGGTCCTCGAACAACTGCGCGTAGTTGGTCGCCCCGACCGGTCGGGCGGCGCCGGTGGCGAGGTTGTAGCTCGAGAACGAGATGACGAGGCTGTAGATCATCGCCCCGGCCGTGAAGATCAGGAACCCGAGGATCCACGGCGAGATGAAGAGGTACCCCGCGATCGCTTCGCGGCGGTTGTACTTGACCTTGTGGCGGCGGGGCTTCTTCGAGTCGTCGGTGGTCGGGGCGGTAGAGAGGGTCACCGGTGCGCCCGGTCGGGGGCCGTGGCGTCGTCGTTCATGGGTGTCTCCTCTCGCCTGCGCCCACGACATCGAGAAGCGCTTCGCCAGGGTCGAGAAGTGCCGAGAAGAGGTCCAGGGCGTTGCCAAAGCGGTCCGGGAGTGGGATAAGCGCTTCTGCGCGCGGGCGAAACTCCTGAGATTTTTCGGGCGAGGTCGGATGCCGCGCCCTCCGGTGCGGGAACCGCGGCCGGGCGGGCCCCAATCTCAGGAGTTTCGCCCGCGTCAGCGCTCGTCGAGCGCGCCGAGGTACCGCTGCGTCATCCACGCCTGCACGGCTCGACCGAGCGGGGCGGCGACCCGGGTGAACCAGCGACCCGGCTTCGAGAACGCGGCGATCTCGAACACCACGTCGCCCGAGGGCAGCAGTGCGAGCGTGAAGCGTTCCTCTCCGCGTTCGGGGTGCCCGGGCAGCGTGCCGTACGCGAAGCCCGCGGTCGTCGCGGTGCGCTCGGCCCACACGATGAGGCACGGGATCCGGAAGCTCAGGATGCCGAGCCCCAGGCGCATCGTCACACGGTCGCCCTCGCGCAGCGGCGTGTGCGGCATCTCGACCCGCGCCCCGGCCCGGCGCTGGGCTTCGCCCGCGAGGAGGGCGTCGGCGGCTCGAGCCAACACCTCGGGGCCGCGACCGATGACGCGGCGGGCGCGGACGTGGTGGTATCCGGGCGGCATCTCTCCGGCGGTCGCGCCGACCTCGGCATAGGTCAGGTCGTCCATGGGGCCACGGTAGCCGTGCGGCGGTGAGGTGCGCCGGGGTTGCGGGGCGGGGATTGCGGCGTTGTGGGTGCAAGTGCGGCGCGGGGCCGGGGTCGGCGCGGGGTCGGGGTCGGCGCGGGGCGGGGGCGCGTCGCGGGTTCGGCGGTGGCGGGGGGAGGAGATCTGGCGGAGGGAGGACGTGGGATCGGTCCCGGGTCCTCCGCTCGCCCCATTTCCTCCGCTGAGCACCCGGGCTGGGTCGGCGGTGGGTGGGCGCCGTGCCGCCGGCGGTGGTGAGGGGAGGAGATCTGGGGGAGGGAGGACGTGGGATCGGTCCCGGGTCCTCCGCTCGCCAGATTCCCTCCGCTCGGCATCGTGGTGGGGATAGGCGGTGGGAGCCACGGTTCGCGGCGCGGCCCAGATTCCGCACGCACCAGAGGCCCCCGCGGGCGCCGCCGATGTCGGAGCGGGCTGCGAGGATGGCGGCATGATCGAGTTTCGCGAAGCGCGACCCGCCGACATCGACGCGATGGTCGAGGTGCAGAATGCGATCCATCGCGCGGGCCTCCGGCCGTCGCCGGTCGACGCCGCCCTCGTCGAGGAGCGCTACTTCGACGCCGAGCACACGATCTCGTGCACCGTCGCCGACCGCGACGGCGTCGTGGTGGGCTTTCAATCGCTCAAGCGGGCGTGGCCGGGCAACCCCTACGGGGTCGAGACGGGCTGGGGCATCATCGGAACGCACATCCATCCCGAGGTCGGCCGCAGCGGCATCGGACGCAGCCTGTTCGCGCGATCGCTGGCCGCCGCCGAAGCCGCGGGCCTACGCCACATCGACGCCACGATCGGGGCTGACAATGCTCCCGGGCTCGCCTATTACATGGCGATGGGGTTCGCGCCCTATCGCGACGGCGACGGCGTGATCCCGCATCGCTTCGACCTCTGACCCGCGCCTACGCTGAGTCCATGCCCCTCGCTCGCCTCGGATCGATCGCGTGATCGACGTCACCGAACACCTCGCGGCGATCCTCTCGGCCGTGCGACCCCTCGAGCCCGAGCCGCGTGGTGTGGCGGATGCGCGCGGCCGGGTGCTGCGGCATCCTGTTCTCGCCGGGGTCGACGTCCCCGGATTCGACAGCTCCGCGATGGACGGCTTCGCGGTGCGCGAGATCACCGGCCCGGCCACGCTGCGGGTGATCGCCGACCTCCCGGCGGGCACGCAGGACGATCCGAGGATGGATGCCGGCGAAGCCGCGCGCATCATGACGGGCGCGCCCGTGCCGACCGACGCCACCGCGGTCGTCCCGTTCGAAGACACCGAACGCGGGCTCGCCGGCGGACTCGGGGACGTCACGGTCCTCGCCGCTCCGCGCGGCCCCGGAGCGCATATCCGCCGCCGCGGCTCGGATGTCCGAGAGGGCGACCTTGTCGTCGCGGAGGGTGTGCGACTGACCGCCGCTCGGCTCGGCGCGATCGCCGCAGCGGGTGTCGGGACGGTCTCGGTGTCGCGCGCGCCGCGCGTGGCCGTGGTCTCGACCGGCTCCGAGCTGCGGCCCGCCGGTGAACCGCTGCGCCGCGGGCAGATCCCGGAGTCGAACAGCGTGCTCCTCGCCGGTCTCGCGGAAGAGGCCGGGGCCGAAATCGTGCTGCGCACGAGCGTCGACGACGAGGGCGACGGGCCGCGTGAGGCCATCGCCGCCGCCGAAGCTGCGGGCGCCGACGTCGTCGTCTTCTCCGGCGGGGTCAGCGCGGGCGCTTACGAGGTCGTGAAGAACACGCTCGGCGACCTGATGCGCTTCGACCGCGTGCGGATGCAGCCGGGGAAACCCCAGGGCTTCGGGAGCACGCCCTCGGGCACCCTGTTGTTCGGTCTGCCCGGGAACCCCGTGAGCGCCGCGGTGTCGTTCGAGCTGTTCGTGCGACCGGCGCTGCGCGCCCTCGAGGGTGATGCCGACCTCGGCCGCGAGACGCTGCGCGTCGCGCTCGCCGCGGATCGTCGCGCCCGACCGGAGCGCGTGCAGTACGTGCCGGTGCGCCTCGACCGCTCCGACCCCGCCCGGTGGACGGCTCTGCCGACGGCGCACGGAACCCGCGGCCTCGGCGAGGCCGAGGGTCTCGCGATCATCCCGCCGAGCGACCGCGACCTCGTGGCCGGCGACGTGGTGACGGTGACCCGGTGGTGACGGGCCCTGGGGTGACGGGCCCTGAGGTGACGGCCCCTGGGGCGACGGGCCCTGCGGTGACGGGCCCTGCGGTGACGGGCCCTGCGGTGACGGCCCCTGCGGTGACGGCCCCTGCGGTGACGGGCCCTGCGGTGACGGGCCCTGCGGAGACGGACCCTGCGCGGGCGGACCCGGTGGTGAGCGTCGACGCGATCCTGCTGGCCGGGGGCCGCGCATCGCGCGTGGACGGCGCCGCCAAGCCGCTCTTCGAGGTCGACGGCCGGACGCTGCTGCGCGCGGGATACGACGCGGTCCACGCGGGCGGCGCGAGCACCGTCGTGGTCGTCGGCCCAAGACTCGACGATGATCTCGCCGTCACGTGGACGCGCGAAGACCCGCCCTTCGGCGGACCGGTCGCCGCGATCGTGGCTGCTCTCCCGCTCGTCGACGCCGCTGACGTGTTCGTGCTCGCCTGCGACCTGCCGACCGCGATCCCGGCCGTCGCCGCGCTGCCCGACCCGCTCCCGGCGGGCATCGACGGGGCGTGTCTCGACGACGGTCGGCGCCAGTGGCTCATCGGCCGCTACCGGACCGCGGCGCTGCGGGCGGCGGCATCCGTTCTCCCCGATCGAGGACGGGATGCTTCGATGCGCGCGCTGCTCGGCGGGCTCCGCATCGAGCCGGTCGCCGTCGACCCCGCCCTGACGCGCGACATCGACACGTGGGACGATCTTCGAGCAGCCCGAGGAGGAGCCATGACCGAATCCCGTACCCTGCCGCCCGAGGCGCTGAACGACTGGAGCGCCGCTCTCGCGGAGCGCTTCGGCCTGAGCGAGGGCGACATCCCCATCTCGCTGGTCCTCGACCTCGCGCGCGAGGTCGCGAACGGCGTGGCTCGCCCGGCTGCTCCGCTGAGTGCGTTCGTCGCGGGGCTCGTCGCCGGTCGCGCCGGTGGGTCGCCCGCCGATACCGAGGCTGCTGTGGCCGCTGTGGTCGAGATGGCGCGCGGCTGGGAGAACCGGTGAGCCGCTAGCCTCGGCCGATCACGTCGACCGCCAGGCCACCGGATGCCGCCTGCAGCCGCGCGTCGTTCGTCCAGAACGCCGTGCAGCCCGACTGCCGAGCGATCCCGAGATGGAGGGCATCCGCCGTCGAGAGACCGGGGTAACGGGCGCGAAGCAAAGCCGCATCGAGGTAGGCGTCCGGCTCCGCGAGTAACAACTCGAAGGCATCGAAAGCGCTCCACATGCGCAGTTGCGCTTCGGCGTCGCCGTCCCTCATCGGCTTGACGAGAGACTCGAGCACCGCAAGAGGACTCGTCGCGACCGTCGCCTTCGCGGTGGCGAGCGCGCTGCGCGCCCGATCACCGATGTGGTCGTCGCGCTCCACGGCGTAGATGACCAGACAGCTGTCGACGTAGATCACGCCCCCGCGGCCCGGTTCTCGGCGATGATCGCCTCGATCTCGTCGGCGGGACGAGCCCGCTCGGGCGTGAGCGGGTGCTCCTGGAGCCACGTCGCGAAGGCGTTTCGCGGACGCTGCGGCGCGGCATCGACCGGAACGAGTCGCGCGACCGGAACCCCGCGGCGAGCGATCGTCACCTCGATCCCTGATTCGACGTCGGCGATCAGCTTCGACAGACTGTTCCGCGCTTCGAGGACGTTGTACATCATGCTGGCAACCTAGCCAGGCAGATGGCGAGGTCGAGGCGGGGAGGGGCGACTTTCACCTCTCCGCTCGAGTGAATTCGTCCGAACCGGCGCGACTCAACGCCCCACGTACTCGCCCCGCGGGCGCAACCGCATCGCCTGCTCGGCGTACTCGGCCCGGATGTGCGCGATCCAGCCCGCGAGGCGCCCCACGACGAAGATCGTGCTCGCCGCGTCGTCGGGAAGGCGGGTTCCGGATGCCAACGCCGCCAGCGCCAGATCCACGTTCGGCCGCAGGCGTGTGCGGTCGGTGACGACGTCGCTGAGGCGGTGCACGGCATCCATCGTCGCCTCTCCGTCGGGAAGGCGCTCGACGAACGAGAACAGGGCGTCGGCCCGATCGTCGATCTCGGGATAGAGGGGGTGGCCGAAGCCCGGGATGCCGTTGCCGTCCTGCAGCGCCTCGGTCAGCGCCCGCTCGGGTTCGAGGCCCCGCCGCACGCGCGCGAAGAGGCGCGCGGTCCGTGCTGACGCTGAGATGTGCAGCGGCGAGTCCGCGGCGCCGAGCGCCGCGCTCACCGCGGCGTACCCGTCGGCACGCGCCGACGCGGCGACGCGCGCGGCGAAGGTGGACACGGCGAGGTCGTGGTCGATCAGGAGGATCAGCGCCGCATCCACGGCGGCGACGGTCGCCTCGTCGGCCCCCGGACGCCACGCGCTCACGAGCGACCGCGCGATATCGCCGTGCGGGTCGCCGCCGAGGGCGACCGGCAGACCTGTCAGAAGCGTCCAGCCGATACGGTGCAGCGTGGCCGCCGAGGCATCGTGGCGCAGGGGATCGTCGGCGGCGAAGCCGGTGAGGGCCGCGCGAAGACGGTCCATGGCGCCCGCGTGAGGGGGAAGGGCCGCGACCATCTCGCGCGCGCTGCCGATCGCGGGATCGGGGGCGTCCACCCGCTCGGCGTCCCACAGCCACTCCACGATCTCGGCGAACGGACGGTCGGTGAGATCGCGGGCCCGGCGTCCGCGGTACAGCAGCTCGCCGTCCTCGATGTCGGCGATGTCGGTGTGCACGACGGCGAGCGGCATCCCGGTGGTCGGGTGGTCGACCGCGGGCGCGGTGCGACGGCGCGCCCCGGCGAACGCTTCGACCTCGAGCGCGTCGAATGTCGACCCGTGCGCGTCGCGCTCGCGGCGGAGCAGACCCCGTGACACGTACGCGTAGACGGTCTGCGGCTTGACGCCGAGGCGGGCGGCCACCTGGGCGGCCGTGAGCCGGGGAAGGAGGGATGCCATATTGATCCGATCAACGTTGACGCTGTCCGCGTCATGTTCGCACACTGAGCGCATGAGCGACCTGATCGATGTCCCCCGCGGACTCAATGGCGTCGTCGCCGCCGAGACCGCCATCAGCGACGTCAACGGCGAAGCCGGGTACTACCAATACCGCGGCCACTCGGCCGTCGACCTGGCCCGCGCGCGATCGTTCGAAGACGTCTGGCATCTCCTCGTCGTGGGCGATCTCCCCGATGCCGCCGCATCCGTCGCCTTCGCCGAACGAATCGCGGCCTCCCGCACGGATCCCCGGATGCCGGAACTCCTCGCCGCGGTGGCGAACCACACCGACCAGCCTCTCGCGCGCCTGCGCGCGGTCTGGACGCTCGCGGCATCCGTCCGTCGTTCGGCTGCGCTCTACGACCTCGGCGAGGAGGACCGGCTCGGCGAGGCGATCGCCTACGCGGCGATGGCACCGGTCGCTCTCGCGGGCGGGGGCTCGGCGAGCGGGGGCTCGGTGAGCGGGGGAGGCGTGGTCGCCGACTACCTCGAACGGGTCACCGGCGTCGCGCCCGACGCCGCGCACGAGCGCGCGCTGTCGGCGTACCTCATCGCGGCGATGGACCACGGCTTCAACGCCTCGACGTTCACCGCCCGGGTCATCGCGTCGACCGGGGCAGACATGGCATCCTGCCTCACCGGTGCCGTCGGCGCGCTGTCGGGGCCGCTGCACGGGGGCGCGCCCGCGCGGGCGCTCGACAGCCTCGACCGCGCCGGCGACGATCCGGCGAGCTGGATCGCGGGGGAACTGGCCGCGGGGCGTCGGCTCATGGGGTTCGGGCACGCGGTGTACCGCACGGCTGATCCGCGCTCGGAGTTGCTGCGCGAGGTCGCGCAGGGCTTGGGCGGAGAGCGCGTCGCGCAGGCGCTGGCCTTCCAGGACGAGGCCGAGCGGCAGTTGGCGCAGCACCGCCCCGATCGTCCGCTGCACGCGAACGTCGAGTTCTCCGCGGCGGTCGTGATGGAGCAGTGCGGGATCCCGCGCGACCTGTTCACGCCCACTTTCGCGCTCGCGCGCACGATCGGCTGGACGGCGCACGTGCTGGAGCAGGCGCGCGACAGGAAGATCATCCGGCCGTCGGCGCGGTACGTGGGGCCCGCGGTGCGGGCGGTGTGATCCGGGCGGCGGTGCCGGCGGGGTGTGCCGTCAGGCGGAGTCGGTGGGCGACACGCCGGTGGGCACGGGCCCGGGGCGGCGTGTCGGCGACGGAGTCCGCGGGACGGTACGGGGTCTCGCGGCTGGTCCCGGTCCCTTCGACGAGCTCAGGGACCTCGGGCGGGACGGGGACCTCGGGCGGGACAGGGACCTCGGGCGGGACAGGGACCTCGGGCGGGACAGGGACCTCTACTCGAACACCACCGTCCACGACACCGCCCGTGGCCAGAGCGCGTAGCGGGGGAGCACGTCGGGACCGCACGCGCGCGAGCCGAGGCCGTGCTGCGCCGCATCGAGATACAGCCAGAGACCGCTCGAGGGCGGCAGCTCGTGCGGGTGGGCGACGCCGGTGCGCTCCTGCGCCGTGTGGCGATCGAGCTGGAAGCCGGGCAGGCCGGTCGAGCCCGACGCGACCGCGCGCAGGTGCAGCGGGCCGAGGTCGAGGGCGCGCAGGCCTGGACGATGGCCGGTCTCCTGCGGCCGGCCGTACGAGACGCCGAGGTCGTCTACGGCGGAGGAGAAGCGGCCGACGTACGCGGCCTCGGCGCTGTCGGCGTACGACTCCGCGGGCCCGGTGCCGAACCATTCCACCCGCTCGTCGGCGAGGGCGCCCGGCAATCCGAAGCGCGCCCCGACGCGCGGCCATGTGCAGTCCCACGGACCGAAGGGGCGGATGTCGGTGTGCAGCCGCAGACCCTCGCCGTCGAGTCGCCACGAGAACGTGGTCTCGATGCCCTGCGCGCTGTGCGCGGCCATCGACCGCACGCGCTGCACGAGCCCGGCCTCCGTGCGCTCCACCGACAACACCCGGTGCTGCAGACGGTCGAGGCCGCGCTCGAGCCAGCGGACCGATGATGCCGGCGTGTCTTCGTCGCCGCGTCCGTGGGTCAGGGCCGGGTCGGCCGTCTCGTACGAGCCCTGACCGTCGAGTTGATCGTTCTCGGTCGGCGCGCGCCACAGCTCGGGCAGCGGACCCGAGACCTCGAGGTCGCGCCAGCGGACGAGCCCCCCGCGTCGGTCGAACACCGCGTCGCCCAGAGCATCGCCGGTCCAGCCGCCTCTGGCGGGGCGGGCCCGTCGAGGGGTGGCGATATGCAGCTGCGCCTGGGCTCGCGAGACGACGTGACCCGCCGGTGCCCACGGCGACTCCTCGCGCAGCGCGACCTCGAGGGTCACCCAACGCTCGGTCGTGGCATCCGGGATCTCGGGCAGCTCCACGACGCCCTCCGCACCCGGGGCGAGGGCCGGCAGGTCGAGCGCGCCCGAGGCGACGCGGATGCCGTCGTCTTCGACGCGCCAGCGCAGCTCCAGGTGGTCGGTGCCGAGCGTGTGCTGGCGGTTGCGCACCCGCCAGGTGTCGCCGTCGAGGTGCTCCAGCACGACGGGCGCCCAGACCGCGGCCAGCTCGCCGAGGCCCGGCGAGGGGGTGCCGTCCGAGAGCACGAGGCCGTCCATCAGGTAGACCCCGTCGTGCACGGGCTCGCCGAAGTCGCCGCCGTAGGCGAAGAACTCGGTGCCGTCGTCCGTGCGGGCGCGGATGCCGTGATCCCGCCACTCCCACACGAAGCCGCCGTGGAGCCGTGGGTACTTCTCCACGAGCGCTTCGTAGTCGGCGAGGGAGCCCGGGCCGTTGCCCATCGCGTGTCCGAACTCGCACAGCACGAAAGGCTTCGCGCGCTGGCGGGCACCCTCGGCAGCGCCGACCTCGTGCACGGGCATGGTCTGCTCGCCGCAGATCGAGGCGATCTCCTCCATCGTCGGATACATGCGCGAGTACACGTCGGTGTACGCCCCGCCGGTGTCGCCCTCGTAGTGGATCGGGCGGGAGTCGTCGCGCTCGCGGATCCACCCGGCCATCTCGGCGAGGTTGCGACCGGTGCCCGACTCATTGCCGAGCGACCACATCACCACGCTCGCGTGGTTCTTGTCGCGCTCGATCGTGCGGCGGGCGCGGTCGAGGCAGGCCGCGCGCCAGGCGGGATCCTCTGCGGGGTTGCCCCTCCACTCGACGTCCCAGAAGCCGTGCGTCTCGAGGTCGCACTCCAGGACGACCCAGAAGCCCATCTCGTCGGCCAGCTCGAGCACGCGCGGGTGCGGGGGCTGGTGGGCGGTGCGGATGGCGGTGATGTTGTGCCGGCGCATGAGCGCGAGCTCGCCCCGTACGTAGTCCTCATCGAAGACACGGCCGCGGTCGGGGTCGGTCTCGTGCCGGTTCACCCCGCGGAAGACGAGGGGACGACCGTCAGCGAGCAAGCGGTCGCCGACGACCTCGACGCGGCGGAAGCCGACGCGCAGCCGAACGGTCTCGGCATCCGTCGACACCTCCACGTCGTAGAGGCGGGGTGTCTCGGCCGTCCAGGCGTCGACCGCGTCGATTGCGAGGGGGACCACTTCGCCCGCCGAGGCCCACGTCTCGTCGATGCCGAGCTCGGGCACGCGCACGGTCACGGGGAAGCCGCCGCGGGGCTGCACGTCGAGAACGCCGGCTCCCGTCGCGGGGTCGCGGTCGCCCCGCACGAACACGTCGTCGAGTCCGTTCGCGGGACGCCCCTGCAGCGACACGCTGCGGAAGATGCCCGGGAGCCACCACTGATCCTGATCTTCGAGATAGCTCGCAGCCGACCACTGGTGCACGCGCACGGCGAGCACGTTCTCGCCGTCGACGAGATGGTCGGTGATGTCGAACTCGGTCATCAGGCGGCTGCCGGTGAACCACCCGATCTCGGTGCCGTTCAGCCACACGGTCGCGAGCGACTCGACGCCCTCGAACCGCAGCAGCGTGCGCCCGCCCGGGCAGAACGACGGATGCCACTCGAACACGCGCCGGTGATCTCCGGTGGGGTTGGCGTCGGGCACGTGCGGCGGGTCGAGCGGGAACGGGTACCGGATGTTCGTGTAGGTGGGGTGGCCATGGCCGTGCAGACCCCAGTGCGAGGGAACGGGAATGCTCGCCCACGACGACACGTCGGCGTCGACCGCGGCGAACGGCGGTGGACCGTCGATGTCGTCAGCGGGGTCTTCGGGGTGCAGGCGGAACGCCCAGTCACCGTCGAGGCTCTGTGCGGGGGCGTCGGTGCGCAGCCATGCGCGAGGGGCCAGGCGGGAAGCGGAACCGGGGGAGGGGTCGCCGAGGTGGGTCATCGATCCTCTGAGAGAGCGTCGGGGTCGGCCACGACGGTGACGTCGGGATGCCGTTGCAGGAAGGAGGCGGGGTTGTCGGCGCTGACGGGGCCGGTGAGGGCCGCGCGGAGGGCGCGGGCCTTCGCGCGGCCGGAGGCCACCAGCACGATACGGCGGGCCGACAGGATCGTCGCCACACCCTGGGTCATCGCGTGCGTCGGCACGAGGGAGAGATCGCCGCCGAAGTGCTCGGCATTGGCGCGTCGCGTGCTCTCGTCGAGCGCGACCACGCGCGTGCGGGTCTCGGCATCCGAACCGGGCTCGTTGAAGCCGATGTGACCGTTGCGGCCGATGCCGACGATCTGCAGGTCGACGCCGCCCGCCTCGGCGATGGCGCGTTCGTACGCGTCGGCGTCGGCGGCGGTGGCGCCGCTGGGCACCCGGACGTTCTGGGATGGGATGCCGAGGGGTTCGGCGATGACCGAGCGCACGTAGGCCGCGTACGAGCGGGGGTCGGCGGCGTCGAGGCCGACGTACTCGTCGAGGGCGAAGAGGCGGAGGTGTTCGGTGGCGAAGCCCTCGGTGGCGGCCGGTCCCTTCGACAGGCTCAGGGACCTCTCGTGCAGACCGAGGTCTGGGGCGTTCGACAGGCTCAGGGACCTCTCGTGCGGACCGAGGTCTGGGGCGTTCGACAGGCTCAGGGACCTCTCGTGCGGACCGAGGTCTGGGGCGTTCGACAGGCTCAGGGACCTCTCTCGGCGACGGATGAGCGCGGCGTACAGCGCGAGCGGGGAGGAGCCGGTGGCCACCCCCAGCACGCCGTCGGGCGCGACGGTCGCGACGAGGTCGGCGGCGACCTCGCCGATCTCGTCGGTCGCGCAGGAGATGACGCGCGTGGTCGGCGAGACCGGCGCGAGGGCCAGTGTCTGTGCGCTCACTTGATGGCGCCCTTCGCGATGTCGCCGATGAACTGACGCGCACCGATGAGGAAGACGATCAGCAGCGGCAGCACCGCGAGCAGGGCGCCGGCCATGACCATGCCGTAGTCCTGGCCGAAGGCGGTGTTCAGCTGGGCCATCGCGACCTGCAGCGTGACCTGGTTGGGGTTCGTGAGCACGACGAGCGGCCACAGGTAGTCGTTCCACGCGGCGATGAAGGTGAAGATCCCCAGGAAGCCGAGACCGGGACGGATGAGGGGCAGGCACACCGTGAACCACTGGCGGAAGAAGCCCGCGCCGTCGAGCACGCTGGCATCCATCAGCTCATCCGGGATCGACGACACCATGTATTGGCGCAGCCAGAAGATACCGAACGCGTTGGCCGCGGCGGGGACGACCAACGCCTGCAGCTGGCCGACCCAGCCGAGGTTGGTCATGGTGATGAACTGCGGGATGACCGCGAGCTGCATCGGGAGCATGAACGTCACGAGCGTGATCGTGAAGAGCGTGCGGCGCAGCGGGAACTCGAACTTCGCGAACGCGAAGGCGGCGAGCGAGTCGAACACCAGCACGAGGAAGGTCACGCTGCACGCGACGATCACCGTGTTGAGCAGTGACCCCGCGAAGTCGATGCGCGAGAACACCGCGCCGATGTTGTCGAACAGCCGGGGCCCCGGGACGAAGGTCGGCGGGGTCGTGTAGATGTCGCTCGTGGAGTTGCTGGCCATGACGACCAGCCAGTACAGCGGGAAGAGCGAGATGAAGGCGCCCGCGCTGAGCACGCCGTACAGCAGCACCCGGCCGGGGGTCACCTTGCGGCGACGACGCAGCGGCACACCGGAGGTGGTGATGTGTTCGGTGATCGTGGCGGGCGGAGGCGTGGTGACGGTCATGCGCGGGCCTGGTCTTCCTTCTTACCGGCGGTGAAGCGCCAGCTGATGATGGTGAAGATCACGACGATGAGGAACACGCCCCACGCGATCGCGGCGCCGTAGCCGAAGCGGTTGTAGCTGAAGGCCTGCTGGTAGAAGTACAGGACCATGGTCAGACCGCCCTGGCCCGCTCCGCCGCTGTTCGGGTTCGTCGTGCTGGAGCTCGCGGTGAGCACCTGCGCCTCGGTGAAGCTCTGCATGCCCGTGACGGTCGAGACGACGAGCACGAAGATGATCGTGGGTCGCAACAGCGGCAGCGTGATCGAGAAGAAGCTGCGGATGGGGCCGGCGCCGTCGAGCTTGGCGGCCTCGTACACCTCGCCGCCGATCGACTGCATGCCGGCGAGGAAGATGATCGCGTTGTACCCGGTCCACTGGTACGTGATCAGGATCGAGATCGTGAGTTGGATGCCGAAGGGCGTCGACAACCATTGCACCCCGGGGAGCCCCAAGGCGTGCAGGAAGGAGTTGGCGAGGCCGAAGTTCTCGCCGAAGATCGAGCCGAACAACACGGCCATCGCCACGACCGAGGTGATGTTCGGCACGAAGTAGGCGATGCGGAAGGCCGTGCTGAAACGCACGGCGTTGTTCAGCATGGCGGCGACGGCGATCGCGATGGCGAGCATCGGGAAGGTCGACAGAACGAAGATGACGAACGTGTTGCGCACCGAGAGCCAGAATGTGGGGTCGGTGAACAGGCGCGTGTAGTTGTCGATGCCCGTCCACTTGGCCGCCCCCAGGCCGTTCCAGTCCTGGAACGACAGCACGAGCGAGTACGCGGTCGGGAAGAGGCCGAAGCCGAGGAACAGCAGGAAGAAGGGCGCGATGGCCACGTACATCGGCCAGTGCCGGATGAGGCCCCGGCCCCGGGGGCGCGCGCTGGGGCGCACCCCCGAGGCCGTCATGACGCGCGTGGCGGATGTCACTTAGAGCGCTCCCACACCTGCTTGGCAGCGGCGAGGGCGTCGGTCCAGGCCTGCTTCGGGTCCTTGCCCTGCGACTGCACGTTGGTCAGCTCCGTGATGAAGGGAGCCGCCACCTCGTTGTCGATGGGGCTGGTGTAGCTGATCGGCATGTTCTCCGAGGCCGACCTGAAGACGTCGGTGGTGACCTGACCGCCGAAGAACGCATCCGGCTCCTGCAGGGCGGGCTGTGAGAGGGCGGCCGTGGAGGACGGGAAGTTGCCCACCTCGGTGTAGGTGGTGGCCTGGTTCTCAGGGCTCAGGAGGAAGTCGACGATCTTCAGCGCCTCCTCCTTGTTGCCGGTGGAGGCAGGGATGGTCAGGAACGAGCCGCCGATGTTGGCGGGACCGCCGGGCATCGCGGTGACGTTCCACTTCCCCGAGGTGTCGGGGGCGTTGCTCTTCAGATCGCCCTGGTACCAGGCCGCACCGAGCAGGGTCGGCAGCGAGCCGTTGTTGACCGCGGCAGCCCAGTCGGGGCTGCCGTCCTGGATGCCGGCGACGAGGCCCCGCTGGTTCGCTTCGACCGCGGTGTCCCACGCCTTCTTGACCTGGGCGCTCTCGCCGAGGAACTCGCCGTCCTGCGAGACGAAGTGCGTCTCACCCTGACCCATGACCTTGGTGAAGACATCCTCCATCGACACCTCGAGGTAGGCGCCGGTCGCGGCCTTGAGCTTCTCGCCGAAGGCGAAGTAGTCGTCCCACGTCTTCGTCGCGGCGGCGACCTCGGCCGGGTCGGTCGGCAGGCCCGCCGCGGCGAGCACGTCGGTGCGGTAATAGAGCGCGGTCGGACCGATGTCGGTGGGGAGGCCGATCAGCTTGCCGTCGGCGGTGGTCGCCTCGGCGAGCTTCCAAGCGGGGAAGTCGGCGAGCTTGTCGTCGATGCCGAGGGTCTTCAGGTCAGTGAAGAGGTCGGCCTGCTGCAGGAAGTAGGGCATGTCCTCGCCCTTGATCCCCGTGATCGAGGGGATGCCGCTCCGGCCGGTGAAGACGGTGACGAGCTTCTGCTTGACGTCGTCGCCGATCGTGGTGACCTCGAGCTTCGCGTCGGGGAACTGCGTCTTGGCGGCGTCGACGACGCTCTCGCCGAGACCGCCGGGCCAGGTCCAGAGTGTCATCGGGCCGTCGGACGATCCGCTGGTGCCGCCGGAGCAGGCGGAGAGGGAGACGGCGGCGGTGACGGCGACGGCGACGGTGCCGAGCGCGCGTCGGTGGCGCGGGGTGAGGGTCATCATGGGTGGTTCACTCCTTGATTCGGGTGCGGTGGAGGTGCAGGTTCAGGGGCGGGACGCCGAGACGGCGTCGAAGGGGGAGGCGCCGTTGTGCAGCGCTTCGCGGAGGTAGGCGAAGCGCGCAGGGTCGGCGGCTCCGGGGTTCCTGTCGAGCCAGGGGACCAGTTCGTCGAGTCGCGGGGCGGCCGCAGCGCCGCCGGGGCGCGACACGGTCACCGCGGCGACCAGGGTCGCGAAGTCGACGCGTTCGCGCAGCGACCAGCCGGTCAGCTCGGCCGCGGCGATGGCACCACCGAAGACGTCACCGGCGCCGGTCGCATCGACGAAATCGATGACGACGGCGCCGACCTCGACTTCTTCGCCGGCGGCGGAGTCCACGGCGATCGCGCCGTGACCGCCGCGAGTGACCACGCAGAGCGGGACGCGCTCGGCGAGAGCGCGAGCCGCTGCGCGGGCGTCGTCGTGACGCGTGTAAGCACGGGCCTCTCCCTCGTTGGGGAGGAAGGCGTGGCATCCGTCGAGCACCGAGAGCACCGAGGCGTCCCAGTTCTCGTCGGCGTCCCAGCCGATGTCGGCGAAGACCTTCGTACCCTCGTTCGCGCGACCCCGTACCCATTCGGCGACCGACGCATCGATGTGCACGGCGGCGACGGGCGTGACGGGGGCGGTACGCAAGAGGGATGCCAGGGGTGCCGCCGGGTGTCCGCCGGTGACGAGGGCGCGGTCACCGCGGTACCCGAGGGCCGCCGTGACGGGGAGGTTCCAGTCGTCGCGCTCGCGCAGGGCGGCGACGATGCCCTCGTCGGCGAGGCGGTCGCGCACGAGGCGGGAGAAGGCGTCGGTGCCGACGTCGGCCGAGATCGCGGTGGACACGCCCAGGCGCGCGGCGGCGATCGCGTAGTTCGCGATGCCGCCGGGACCCCAGCCGAAAGCGGGTGTCCAGTGCTCTTCGCCCAGGCGCGGAGCGCCGTCGAGCTCGGCGAAGACGACGTCGAGGAACAGCTGACCGGCGGCCAACAGGCGGGGCGCAGGGGAACCGAGATGTGAGCTCATCGGCCCCTCCTCTCTTCGGCGACGACCGGGGCGTTTCACCGTTTATAGCATTCGTCGCTCAGGAACGCGCAAACTTTTGCGTGTAAATATTTTGTTACTGAGCGATTTTGAGCGATAAGGTGATCGCATCATGAAAGACGTCAGAGACCGCGAGATCCTCCAGCACCTCCGTTCCGCCCGCGCGGCGACGGTGGCGGAGCTCGCCGAGGCCACCGGTTCGAGCATCGCCACGATCCGCCGCGATCTGCAGCGCCTCGACGACGCGGGGCTCCTACGCCGCACGCACGGCGGCGCCGTGATGGGGGAGGGCGATGCGCCTTTCGCCACGGTGGAGCCGGTCAACCGCGACGGCAAGGAGCGCATCGCGCGTGCCGCAGCCGACACGGTGCGCGACGGGCAGGCGGTGATCCTCGACGTCGGTACGACCACACTCCAGCTCGCGCGCCTCCTCCGAGGCCACGCGGTCACGGTGATCACGAACAACCTCGCGATCTACGATGTGCTGCGCGACGAGCGAGAGACGCACCTCGTGCTGCTGCCCGGCGACTACGACCCGGTGTACCGCAGCGTCGCCGGCCACCTGACGACGGAGTCGCTGCGCCTCATCCGCGCTGACCACGCCTTCCTCGGCGTCAGTGGCATGTCGCCCGAGGGAGACCTGCGCGACACCACCCTCGCTCAGGTGCCGATCAAGCAGGCCATGCTCGCCGCGTGCGACGCGGCGACGGTGCTCGCCGACCACAGCAAGTTCCCCGGCAGCGGCGCCGGGCGTATCGCCCTCCCCCTCGCCCTGCGGCGGCTCATCACCGATGCGCCGCTCGAGGGCCCGATCGTCGAGTCCCTGGGCCGACGGAATGTCGAGATTGTGACTGCATGAAGCTTGCGATGATCGGTGGCGGAGGCTTCCGCACCCCCCTCGTGTACCGCGCCCTCCTGCTCGACCGCGACCCGGGTCGTGTCGACGAGGTCGCTCTCATCGACACCGACGGAGTGCGCCTGCGCACGATGGCCCGCATCCTCGAGGACCAGGCGCGGGAGTTTCCCGACGCGCCGCGCGTGAGCGTGCACACGGATGCCGAGGAGGGTCTGCGCGGGGCGGACTTCGTGTTCTCCGCAATCCGCGTCGGCGGCATGGCCGGTCGAGCGACCGACGAGCGTATCGGTCTGTCGCACGGGGTCATCGGGCAGGAGACCGTCGGCTTCGGCGGGATCTCCTATGCGCTTCGCACACTCCCGGTCGCGATGCAGCTCGCCGAGCTCATCCAGCGGGTCGCACCCGACGCCTGGGTCATCAACTTCACCAACCCCGCGGGTGTCGTCACCGAAGCGATGGGCCGTGTGCTGGGGAAGCGCGTCATCGGTATCTGCGACTCGCCGATCGGCCTCGCCCGCCGCGCGCTCGGGGCCCTCGGCATCCGAGACTCCGCCGATGTCGAGATCGAGTACGCCGGTCTCAACCACCTCGGCTGGCTCACCGCGCTCCGTCGCGATGGCGTCGACCTGCTGCCGGAGCTCCTCGCCTCCCCCGAGCGCATCGAGTCGTTCGAAGAGGGGGCGTTGTTCGGCGCCGACTGGATCCGCACGCTCGGGGCCCTGCCCAACGAGTACCTGCACTACTACTCCTACCGCCGTGACGTGCTGCAGGCCGATCAGTACGCCGCGACCACGCGCGGGCGCTACCTGCTCGACCAGCAGGCAGGGTTCTGGGACGAGGCGGCGACCGCCCCGCGTCCGCACGCCGCGTGGGAGGCCTGCCGCCACGAGCGCGAGGTCACCTACATGGCGACCAACCGCGACTCCGCGGGCATGGGCGACCGAGACGAGGAAGACCTCGTCTCGGGCGGCTACGAGAACGTCGCGATCGCGCTCATGCGCGCGATCGCGTACGACCAGTCGGCCCGGCTCATCCTCAATGTCCCCGGCGGCGGAGTGCTCGCGGGCCTCGACGGCGAGGCCGTCGTCGAGGTGCCCTGCATCGTCGGCGCGGAGGGGCCGCGCCCGGTCGAGAGCGCGACGGTCCCCGCCTTTGGGCAGGGCCTGATCACGACGGTGAAGTACGTCGAGCGCCAGACGATCGAGGCGGCCCTGAGCGGCTCGCGCGCCGCGGCGCTGCGCGCCCTGGCGCACCACCCCCTGATCGACTCGGTGCGCGTCGCGCGGGCGTTGCTGGAAGATGCCAGCTCCAGCTTCGCCGACCTCTCGTACCTCCGCTGAACCCGGGGGTGCGGCACCGCCCGAATCGTGCCGCACCCCCGCACCACCCCTCGCGCGGTTCCCACCCCGCGACCCTCACCCCGCGTAGCCCGAAACCGGAGACACCGTGCACCAGAACCTCACGCTCGTCGAAGAGCGCATCCACCGCGTTCTCACCGAGCGCATCGTTCCCGCCGTCTACTCGGCCCGCGTGCCCGTGACCCTCGCCGCCTGGATGGTCCCGGACGAGCCCGTCCCGGCATCCGAGGCCCTCGCCGCCGACTACACGCCGTTCGCCGTCGGCGACAGCTGGGGTCGCGCCTGGTCGACGTGGTGGTTCGAGGTCACCGGTCAGATCCCCACCGACTGGGCCGGCCGCACGGTCGAGCTGCTGCTCGACCCCGGCTTCCAGGGCGACTGGCCCGGCAACCAGGCCGAGGCGCTCGTGCACACCCCCGACGGTGTGCAGGTCAAGGGCATCCACCCGCGCAACCACTACGTGCGCCTGGCCGACCAGGCCGCCGGTGGGGAGCCCGTCCACTTCTTCGTCGAGGCGGCCGCGAACCCCGACATCCTGAAGAACGACTTCGTGCCGACCGTCTACGGCTCCAAGAAGACCGCTCCCGAGACGCCGATCTACACCTTCCGCACCGCCGAGCTCGCCGTGTTCGAGCCCGAGGTGTGGGCGTTGCAGTTCGACGTCGAGGTGCTGTACCAGCTGCTCAAGGAGCTGCCCGAGACCGAGCCGCGCCGGCACGAGGTACTCCGCGCGCTCGAGCGGGCGCTGAACGTGTTGCGCCTCGACGACATCGTCGGCACCGCAGCGGCCGCCCGCGCCGAGCTCGTCGACGTCCTCTCGCGCCCCGCGTCGGCATCCGCCCACCGCCTGTCGGGCATCGGTCACGCCCACATCGACACCGCGTGGCTCTGGCCCATCCGCGAGACCAAGCGCAAGACTGCGCGCACCTTCTCGAACGTGCTGGCGCTCGCCGAGCAGTACCCCGACTTCCGCTTCGCCGCCTCGTCGGCCCAGCAGTACGCGTGGGTCAAGGAGCGCTACCCGCACGTGTGGGAGGGCATCAAGGCCGCGATCGCCAAGGGTCAGTGGATCGTCGTCGGCTCGCAGTGGGTCGAGCCCGACGGCAACCTGCCCGGCGGTGAGGCGATGGTCCGCCAGATCACGCAGGGCATGCGCTTCTTCCGCGACGAGCTCGACGTCGAGACGCACGGCATCTGGCTGCCCGACTCGTTCGGCTACACCGCCGCGTTCCCGCAGATCGCGAAGCTCGCGGGGCTCGACTGGTTCCTCACGCAGAAGATCTCGTGGAGCCAGACCAACAAGTTCCCCCACCACACCTTCTGGTGGGAGGGCATCGACGGCTCGCGCATCTTCACGCACTTCCCCCCGATCGACACGTACAACTCCACCCTCGAGGGCGAGGAGCTGCACCACGCCGTGCGCCAGTTCCGCGACAAGGGCCGTGCGACCACCTCGCTCGTGCCCTTCGGCTACGGCGACGGCGGCGGCGGACCCATCCGCGAGATGATGGAGCGCCAGCGCCGCGTCGAGTCGCTCGAGGGCTCGCCCCGCGTGGAGATCGAGCACCCCGACGACTTCTTCGCGCAGGCGCAGGCCGAGTACCCCGACGCCCCCGTGTGGGTGGGCGAGCTGTACCTCGAGCTGCACCGCGGCACCTTCACCTCGCACGCTCGCGAGAAGCGCGGTAACCGCGAAGCCGAGCACCGTCTTCGCGAGGCCGAGCTGTGGTGGACCGCCGCGGCCCTGAAGGGGGCCGAGTACCCCTACGACGCGCTCGACCGGCTCTGGCAGGGGGTGCTGCTGCAGCAGTTCCACGACATCCTGCCCGGCTCGTCGATCCAGTGGGTGCACGAGCAGAACGAAGAGGACTACGCCGCAGCTCTCGCCGAGCTCGACCACTCGATCGCCGAGGCTCTGAAGGCCGCGGGCCTGTCGGCCGCGGTCGTGAACTCCGCCGACCACGCGCGTCGGTCCTTGGCGATGGATGCCGACGGCACCCCGCTCGCGCTGGTCGAGACGCCGGCGCTGGGCGTGGCATCCCTCGTTCCCGTCGCTCCGACTCACCCGGTGACCGCGCGGCGCGAGGGCGACGACATCGTGCTCGAGAACGGGCTGGTGCGCGTCACGGTCGACACCCGTGGCCTCGTCACGTCGATCGTCGACCTCGCCGAGAACCGCGAGCTCGTGCCGGAAGGCCGTGTGGCCAACATGCTCCGGCTGCATCAGGATCTGCCGAACGCGTGGGACGCTTGGGACATCGACGCCCACTACCGTCACACCTACGACGACCTGGATGCCGCGGACGCGGTCGAGCTGATCGTCGACGGTGACCTGCGGGCCCGGGTCGTCGTGACGCGCTCGTTCGGCACGTCGCACCTGACGCAGACCATCGCGGTGCACGCCGACGACGTGCGCGTGCACTTCGGCGTCGACCTCGACTGGAACGAGCGCGAGAAGCTGCTGAAGGCCTCGCTGCCTTTCGTCGTGCACGCCCACCACCACAGCGCCGAGATCCAGTACGGCCACGTGCGCCGCGCCACCCACCAGAACACGTCATGGGAAGACGCGAAGTTCGAGGTCATGGCCCACCGTTGGGTGCACGTCGAGGAGCCCGGTTACGGCATCGGTGTCACCAACGACGCGACCTACGGCCACGACATCACTCGCACGGTGGGCGCCTCGGGCGAGGTCGAGACCGAGGTGCGCCTGAGCCTGGTGCGGGCGGCGAACTCTCCCGATCCGATCCAGGATGCCGGGCACCACACGTTCGCGTACGCCGTGCACCCCGGTGCCGACATCGCCACGGTCGTGGCATCGGGCTACGAGCAGAACCTTCCGCTGCGCCGTCCCGCCATCGACGGAACCGTGGAGCCGTGGAGCGTGCTCCGCTCGACGGACGAGGGCGTGCGCATCGAGGCGGTCAAGCTCGCCGACGACCGCTCGGGAGACGTGATCGTGCGCGTGTACGAAGCCCTCGGGCGGCGCGCGACGACGATCCTCGTCCCGGGGTTCGCCGTGGCATCCGTCGACGAGGTCGACCTGCTCGAGCGTCCGCTCGGCGATGACATGGCCCGTGCGCGCCACCTCGCCCACGAGGGCGACGGCATCGCGCTCGAGCTGCGGCCGTTCCAGGTCGTGACGCTGCGGCTCACCCGCGCATGAGCGCCCGGCGGCGCGGCCTCGACGAGGAGGCCGCGCCCGCCGGACGGGCGGGCTACTTCGCGACGAGCGTCGTCTCGAAGCTGTACATGTCGGGGCGGTAGCAGTGGTGTCCGAACTCGACGGGGCGGCCCGAGGCGTCGTACGCCACGCGCTCCATCGTCAATACGGGGCCGCCGCGATCGATGTCGAGCAGGCCGCTCTCATCGCCGTGTGCTCTGCGCGCGCCGATCTTCTGGTTGGCGACGCGGATCGTGACGCCGCGACCGCGCAGGATCTCGTACAGACCCCGCTCCTGCAGCTGCTCCGTCGTGATGTCGGAGAGCTCGAGCGGAAGGTAGTTGGTCAGGATCGCGACGGGCACACCGTCGGTCGAGCGCTGGCGGCGGAGGAAGACCACCTCGGATCCTTCGACGACGCTCAGCGCCTCGGCCACACTCGCGTCGGCGGGCCGCAGGCCGTGCTCGAGCACTCGTGTCCCCGGCTCGTGGTGCGAGCTCTTCAGGTCTTCGTAGAGGCTCGTCAGCTCGACCTGTCGGGTCACCTGTCCTTGCACGACCTGGGTGCCGATGCCGCGGCGGCGCACGAGCAGCCCCTTGTCCACCAGCGACTCCATGGCGCGGCGGATGGTGGGACGCGAGAGTCCCAGGCTCTCGGCGATCGCGATCTCGTTCTGCAGACGCGCTCCGGGGGCGATGCGCCCCGAGCGGATCGCTGCCTCGAGCTCGCGCGAGACCTGGAAGTAGAGGGGGATCGGGCCGGTGCGGTCGAGACCGCTCAGCAGGTCGCCGACGAGCACCACGTCCTCGGCCATGTGGCCACCCCCTCGGATTTGTCGCGACAACCTGACGATCATCGTAGCCACCGGGTGACTCTTCCGTCTGGAAGTTCGGTTGTGCTATTGTCAGGACAAATGGTATCCGCTTCGAGAAGTGAACGGCAACGATGACGAGCAACGCTTCCGCCCCCGAGGTGCTGGCCATGGGCCGACTCGGCGTGGACATCTATCCGCTGCAGACCGGGGTCGGCCTGGCATCCGTCGAGACCTTCGGCAAATTCCTCGGAGGCAGTGCCGCCAACGTCGCCGTCGCCGCAGCCCGCCTCGGCCACGACGTGCGCCTCGTCTCTCGCGTCGGCGACGACCCGTTCGGCCGCTACCTGCTCGACGAGCTCGCCCGTCTCGGCGTCGACAACCGTGACGTCCGTGTCGATGAGTCGCTGAAGACACCCGTGACGTTCTGCGAGGTCTTCCCGCCCGACGACTTCCCGCTGTACTTCTACCGCGACCCCAAGGCACCCGACCTCAACATCGCCGAGGCCGAGCTCGACCTCGACGCCGTCCGGCAGGCCGAGATCCTCTGGTTCACGGCGACCGGACTCTCGGTCGAGCCCAGCCGCTCCACCCACCACGCCGCGCTCGCCGCGCGCACCTCGGGTCGCACCGTCTTCGATCTCGACTACCGCCCCATGTTCTGGAGCGACCGCGACGAGGCTCACGCGCAGATGGAACGCGCCCTCGCCCACGCCACCGTCGCCGTCGGCAACCGCGAGGAGTGCGACGTCGCCGTCGGCGAGACCGACCCGCAGCGCGCGGCCGACGCGCTGTTGGAGCGCGGCGTCGAGCTCGCCATCGTGAAGCAGGGACCCGAGGGCGTGCTGGCCAAGACGCGCGAGGAGTCGGTGGTCGTGCCGCCGTACCCCGTCGACGTCGTCAACGGTCTCGGCGCCGGCGACGCGTTCGGCGGCTCCCTCTGCCACGGACTCCTGCAAGGGTGGGACCTCGAGCGCATCCTGCGCTTCGCCAACATCGCGGGAGCCATCGTCGCCTCGCGTCTGGAGTGCTCGACCGCCATGCCCACCTCCGCCGAGGTCGAGCAGATCCTCGCGGCGGGAGCCCGGCGATGAACCAGGCGATCGCCGACGAGCAGTTCGCCCGCCTGCGCGACATCCGCGCCACCGCGCCCGCTTCCATCGGCGCGATCCTGCGCGACCGCTCGCGCCGCGACATCCTCGGTCCCGACGGTCGCCTGTTCATCGTCGCGGCCGACCACCCCGCGCGCGGCGCGCTCTCGGTGGGCGAGAACGCCACCGCCATGGCCGACCGCTACGAGCTGCTCGACCGGCTCGCCCTCGCCCTCAGCCGCCCCGGCGTCGACGGCGTGCTGGCGACCCCCGACATCATCGACGACCTCGCCGTCCTCGGCCTGCTCGACGACAAGATCATCGTCGGGTCGATGAACCGCGGGGGCCTGCGGGGTGCATCGTTCGAGATGGACGACCGCATGACCGCCTACGACGTGCCGACCATGGCCGCGCACGGCGTCGACTTCGCCAAGACGCTCGTGCGGATCGATCTCGACGACCCCGCGACGGTGTCGACGCTGGTCGCGATGGCGCACGCCGTGACGCAGGCGGCCCAGGCGGGCCTCCCCCTCATGCTCGAGCCCTTCATGAGCCGCCAGGTCGACGGCCGTGTCGTCAACGACCTGTCGACGGATGCCGTGATCCTCTCGGTCGCGATCGCCTCGGGACTCGGTGCGAGTAGCGCCTACACCTGGATGAAGCTGCCGGTCGTCGACGACATGGAGCGGGTGATGGCGGCGACCACCATGCCGACCCTGCTGCTCGGCGGCGACTCCGGCGCCGATCCCGACGAGACGTTCACCGCCTGGGAGAGCGCCCTGGCTCTGCCGGGCGTGCGCGGCCTGACCGTCGGACGCACTCTGCTCTATCCGCCCGACGGTGACGTGGAGTCTGCCGTCGACACCGCGGCCGCCCTCGTTCACCGCGACCTCTGACACCCACGAAGGATTCCCATGAGCACGACACAGATCAGCGACGCATCCGCGCGGGACGACGCTTCGACGCCGACGATCGCGCACTGGTTCGACGGTGCCGAGGCGCCCTCGGCGAGCGGGCGCACCGCCCCCGTGTACAACCCCGCCACCGGTGCCGTGCGCGCGCACGTCGCCCTCGCCGATGACGCCGACGTGGAGGCCGCGATCGCCTCCGCCGAGCGCGGGTTCCAGGTGTGGAGCGGGTTCTCGATCGCGAAGCGCCAGACGGTGCTGTTCGCCTTCCGTGAGCTGTTGAACTCCCGCAAGCGCGAGCTGGCCGAGATCATCACCGCCGAGCACGGCAAGGTCGTCTCCGACGCGATGGGCGAGATCCTCCGCGGCCAGGAGGTCGTGGAACTCGCCACCGGATTCCCGCACCTGATCAAGGGCGCGTACTCCGAGAACGCCTCCACCGGGGTGGACGTGTACTCCCTGAAGCAGCCCCTCGGAGTGGTGGGGATCATCTCCCCGTTCAACTTCCCCGCGATGGTGCCGATGTGGTTCTTCCCCATCGCCCTGGCCGCCGGTAACGCCGTCATCGTCAAGCCCAGCGAGAAGGACCCCTCCGCCTCCCTGTGGATGGCGCGCCTCTGGAAGGAAGCGGGCCTTCCCGACGGCGCGTTCACGGTGCTGCAGGGCGACAAGCTCGCCGTCGACGGACTGCTCAACGCTCCCGCGGTGCAGTCGATCAGCTTCGTCGGCTCGACCCCCATCGCCCAGTACATCTACGAGACCGCGTCGAAGAACGGCAAGCGCGTGCAGGCCCTGGGCGGGGCGAAGAACCACATGCTCGTCCTCCCCGACGCCGACCTCGACCTCGTCGCCGACTCCGCCGTCAACGCCGGCTACGGCGCCGCCGGCGAACGGTGCATGGCCATCAGCGTCGTCCTCGCCGTCGAACCCGTCGCCGACGCTCTGATCGGCAAGATCACCGACCGCATCGCGAAGCTGCGCATCGGCAACGGTGCGGCCGCGATCACCGGCGGCACCGAGCCCGACATGGGCCCGCTCATCTCCGCGCAGCACCGCGACAAGGTGTCGTCCTACGTCGACATCGCCGAGGCCGATGGCGCGACCATCGTCGTCGACGGCCGCGGCTACACCGTCGACGGACACGAGGACGGCTTCTTCTTCGGCCCCACCCTCCTCGACGAGGTGCCCACGACCTCCCGCGCCTACACCGAGGAGATCTTCGGCCCCGTCCTCTCCGTCGTCCGCGTGAAGACCTACGACGAGGGCCTCGCCCTCATCAACAGCGGCGAGTTCGGCAACGGCACCGCCATCTTCACCAACGACGGGGGAGCCGCGCGCCGGTTCCAGAACGAGGTCCAGGTGGGCATGATCGGCATCAACGTGCCGATCCCGGTGCCCGTGGCGTACCACTCCTTCGGCGGTTGGAAGAAGAGCCTCTTCGGCGACGCCAAGGCCTACGGTGTCCACGGCTTCGACTTCTTCACCCGCGAGAAGGCCGTCACCAGCCGCTGGCTCGACCCCGCCACCCACGGCGGCATCAACCTCGGCTTCCCGCAGAACGACTGACACCCCGGCAGGGATGCCACGCGCCGGATGACGTGGCATCCCTCCCGCCCCCTTCCTGATAAGGACACGAGCACGATGAACCAACGGTGGTTCCACCGCCGCGGCGACCTCGCCCGGCCCGGGTGGCAGAGCGTCGTCGACGCGCAGACGCCCGGGTGGGCGCACACCGGCATCCGGATCGCGGAGCTGACCGCGACGGACGCCCTCGATCTGCCCGCGGGGGTCGAGAGCATCGTCGTCCCGCTCGCGGGGTCGTTCACGGTCGCGCACACGCGCGACGGACACACGACCGAGACGCGCCTCGCCGGACGCGCGTCGGTGTTCGCCGGTCCGACCGACGTGCTCTACGTCTCGGTCGCCGAGACCGCGCGCCTCTCGGGCGTCGGTCGCGTGGCGATCGCATCGTCGCCGACCGACGTCGACAAGCCCACCGTGCACATCCCCGCAGCGAGCATCCCCGTGGAGCTGCGCGGAGCCGGACGCTCCAGCCGTCAGGTGCACAACTTCGGCACCCCCGACGCCCTCGACGCCGCCCGGCTCATCGTGTGCGAGGTCATCACGCCCGCCGAGAACTGGTCGTCGTACCCTCCGCACAAGCACGACGAGCAGCACCCCGGCCACGAGTCGCGTCTCGAGGAGATCTACTACTTCGAGACCGCCCCCGTGCGCGGAGCGGATGCCGCCGCCGACGGCGCGTTCGGCATGTTCAGCACCTACTCCTCGCCCGCGGGCGAGATCGACATCAACGCGATGGTGCGCACCGGCGACATCGCCCTCGTGCCCTACGGCTACCACGGTCCGGCCGTCGCCGCCCCCGGCTACGACCTCTACTACCTGAACGTCATGGCGGGTCCCGACCCCGAACGGGCGTGGCTCATCAGCGACGATCCCGCGCACGCCTGGGTGCGCGACACCTGGACGGGGCAGTCGTTCGACGACCGGCTCCCGTACACCGACGACGAGAAGGGCTCCTCCTGATGGGTGCAACGAGACGGATGACGGTCAGCCAGGCGCTCGTGGAGTTCCTCGCCCACCAGTGGACCGTGGACGGCGACATCCGCGAACGCACGATCCCCGGTGTCTTCGGCATCTTCGGGCACGGCAACGTCGCGGGCGTGGGCCAGGCGCTCAAGCAGCTCAACGTCGACGAGCCCGACCTCATGCCCTACTACCAGGCGCGCAACGAGCAGGCCATGGTGCACCAGGCGGTCGGGTACGCGCGCGTGCACCGCCGTCGCGGCACCTACGCCTCCGCGGCATCCGTGGGTCCGGGGGCGGCGAACATGCTCACGGGCGCGGCCCTGGCGACGGCCAACCGCCTGCCCGCCCTGCTGCTGCCCAGCGACACCTTCGCCACGCGCGTGGCCGACCCCGTGCTGCAGCAGTTGGAGCAGCCGTGGGACATCGGGCTCACGGTCAACGACGCGTTCCGTCCGCTGTCGCGCTTCTTCGACCGCGTGCAGCGGCCCGAGCAGCTGTACTCGATCGCCCTCGCGGCGATGCGGGTGCTCACCGACCCCGCCGAGACCGGGGCCGTCACGATCGCCCTCCCCGAGGACGTGCAGGCCGAGGCGCTCGACGTGCCCGTGGAGTTCCTGCAGGACCGCGAGTGGCACGTGCGTCGGCCCCTGCCCGAGCGCGGTCCGCTCGAGCGCGCCGTCGCCGCGATCCGCCGCGCGAAGAAGCCACTCATCGTCGCCGGCGGCGGCGTGATCTACTCCACCGCCGAAGACGCCCTGCGCGCGTTCGTCGAGGCCACCGGCATCCCCGTCGGCACCACGCAGGCCGGCGGCGGCTCGCTGCCCTGGGACCACCCCCAGTACCTCGGCGGCGTCGGGGCCACCGGGAGCCTCGCCGCCAACCGCCGTGCGGCCGAGGCCGACCTCGTCATCGGCATCGGTACGCGCTACAGCGACTTCACCACCGCCTCGCGCACCGCTTTCCAGAACCCCGACGTGTCGTTCGTCAACGTCAACGTCGCAGCGTTCGACGCGTACAAGCACGGCTCCCAGCTGCCCGTGATCGCCGACGCCCGCGAGGCCCTGGTCGCCCTGGCCGACGCCCTCGCCGGACACCGGGTCGACGAGGCGTACGCCCGGACCATCGCGCGCGAGAAGGGCGAATGGGATGCCGTCGTCGACGAGGCCTTCGCCCCGTCGGGGCTGACTCTCCCCGGCCAGCCCGAGATCATCGGCGCGGTGCAGGCCGCCAGCGCGCCGCGCGACGTGATCGTGCAGGCCGCGGGTTCGCTCCCGGGCGACCTGCACAAGCTGTGGCGCGTGCGCGACGCGCTCGGGTACCACGTCGAGTACGCGTTCTCGTGCATGGGGTACGAGATCGCCGGGGGCCTGGGCGTCAAGCGCGGGCTGCTCGCCGACGGCGACGACCGCGACGTGATCGTCATGGTCGGCGACGGTTCCTATCTCATGCTCCACACCGAGCTGCTCACCGCGGTCGCCGAGGGGCTGAAGATCATCGTCATCCTCATCCAGAACCACGGCTACGCCTCGATCGGGCACCTCTCCGAGACGGTCGGCTCCGAGCGCTTCGGCACGAAGTACCGCGTGTACGACGACGCCGAGCGCAACTTCCAGGGCGAGACGGTGCTGCCCGTCGACCTCGCCCTGAACGCCCGCAGCTACGGCATGGACGTCATCGAGATCGACCCGGGCGCCGACGCGATCACCGCGCTCTCGGAGGCGATCGCCACGGCGAAGGCGTCGGAGCGGTCGACCTTCATCCACATCAACAGCGACCCGCACATCTACGCCCCCGACAACGACGGGTGGTGGGACGTGCCGGTCGCGGCCGTGTCGAGCATCGACAGCACGCGCGCCGCGCGCGACACCTACGACAGACAGGTCACGGCGCAGCGACCGCTGCTGGGCGACCGGATCGGAGACGACGAATGAAGGCGACCGTCGCGGGGGCTCCCGTGAGCTTCGGAGTGTTCGAGCTGACGCCCGAGGGCGCGGCCACGGTGAGCGCCGACGAGATGGGCGAGGCGCTGCAGGCCGCGGGATACCGCGGCATCGATCTCGGTCCGGTGGGGTTCCTCGGCCGGGGCGCCGAGCTGCGCGCGCGCCTGGCCCGCTTCGACCTGCAGCTCGCCGGGGGATGGGTGCAGCTGCCCTTCTCCGACGACGAGGCGTTCACGGCATCCCTTCCCGATCTGCACGAGGCTCTCCGACTCTTCGCGGATGCCGCCGAGCTCGGCCCCGACCGCCTGCCGCTGCCCACGCTCGCCGACGCGGGATCTCCCGAGCGAGCGGGCAACCCGGGCCGCGGGGCGGAGGTCGACCCCGTCGATGCCGATCGCGCGCACCGACTGCACGAGAACGTGGGACGCGCGGCGACCATCGTGCGCGCCGCCGGGTTCGAGCCGACGTTCCACCATCACGCGGGCACCTTCGTGGAGTCGCCCGTCGAGATCGACGCGTTCCTCGCCGGCACCGACGTCGATCTCACCCTCGACACCGGCCACCTCTTCATCGCCGGGGGAGACCCCGTCGCCGCCGTCGATCGCTGGGGCGGGCGCATCAACCACCTCCACCTCAAGGACGTCGACCTCGCCGAGCTCCGTCGCGTGCTCGCCGCGGGCGGGGGCATGGCCGAGGTGTGGTCGTCGGGCTCGTTCGTCGCGTTCGGCCGGGGCGACATCGACCTGGCGGCGGTGATGGATGCCGTCGACCGCCGCGGCTTCGACGGGTGGATCGTCGTGGAGCAGGACGTGCTCAACGCCCCCGACGTCTCGATCGACGCCTTCCGCGCCGATCGCACCCGCGACCAGACCCTCAACCGCGAGGCCCTGCGCCCCTGGGCGTGACCGGGCCGTCCCCCGCTTTCCTCATCACAGACAGGACCTCCTCCGTGACCTCTTCGCCCCTCCGTTTCGGACTCATCGGTACCGGCCGCATCGGCCAGGTCCACGCCGCCAGCATCGCCGCCGACCCCGACGCGACCCTCGCGTGGGTGGCGGACCCCTTCGTCGAGGGCGCGCGCAGCATCGCCGCGCAGTTCGGCGGTGAGGCCACCGACACCGCCGACGACCTGTTCGTGCCCGGCCGGGTCGACGCGATCCTCGTCGCCTCGCCCACGCCCACGCACGTCGACCTCATCGCGCGCTCCGTCGAGGCGGGGCTGCCCGTGCTGTGCGAGAAGCCGATCGACCTCGACATCGCGCGCGTCGAGGCGCTGCGCTCGACCGTCGCGGCGTCGGGCGTCCCCGTGGCCCTGGGCTTCAACCGGCGCTTCGACCCGGCGTTCGCCGAGGCGCGGGCGCGGCTCGCCGCGGGCGAGATCGGCGAGCTCGAGCAGCTGACCATCATCAGCCGCGACCCGGCTGCGCCCCCCGCGTCGTACATCGCGGTGTCGGGCGGGATCTTCCGCGACATGACGATCCACGACTTCGACATGGCCCGCTTCTTCCTCGGCGACATCGTCGAGGTGCAGGCCACCGGCTCCACCACTTTCGACCCCGGTGCCCGCGAGCACGGCGACTTCGACACGGCCGTGACGGTCCTGCGGGCGGCGGGCGGCGCGGTCGCCACGATCATCAATTCCCGGCACAGCACGGTCGGCTACGACCAGCGCATCGAGGTCTTCGGCAGCACGGGCACGCTCGACGTCGGCAACCAGGGCACGAGCCTCGTGCGGGTCTCGAACACCTCGGGCGTCGACACGCACCGCCCCTTCGAGTCGGCGATGGTCACGCGCTACACGCCCTCGTACCGCGCCGAGCTGCGCGAGTTCATCGCGCTCGCCCGCGGCGGGGCGTCGACCAGCCCCACCTTCGATGACGGCCGTGCGGCACTGCTGCTCGCCGACGCCGCGCAGCGCTCCGCCGAAGAGCGCGTCGTCGTCGCGGTCGACCTGAGCTGATGGGCGGGCCGCGCCCGACGGCCACCGTCGGGGTTCCGGCATCGCCGGCGGGGTACCGCCTCGCGGCATCCGCGGAGATGCTCTTCGTCGACCTGCCGTTCATGGACCGTGTCGCGCGGATCCACGAACGCGGGTTCGAGGTCGAGATCTGGGACTGGAGCACGAAGGACCTCCCCACTCTCGCGGCGACGGGCGCCGTGTTCTCGTCGATGACCGGGTACCTGCGCGGCGACCTCGTCACCGACGACGGCATCGCCGAGCTGCTGCGCACGGCCGAGCTGTCGCTGCGCGCCGCCGACGTGATCGATGCGCCCCGGCTGAACCTGCACGGAACGGGATTGGATGCCACGGGTCAGCCCGTGCGTCCGGGCGCCGACATGTTGCCGATGCAGTGGGAGGTGGCCACGCAGACGCTCGGCCGTCTTGCCGAGATGGGCGAACGCGCGGGCCGCGTGTTCACGCTCGAGAACCTCAACCTCGAGGTCGATCACCCCGGCACGCCGTTCGCGCGCGCCGCGGACACCTTCGCGCTCGTGCGCGCCGTCGACTCGCCGGCGATGCGGATGAACCTCGACCTATACCACGCGCAGATCGGCGAGGGGAACCTGATCGAGCTCGTGCGGCGCTGCCTGCCGTGGGTGGGGGAGATCCAGGTCGCCGACGTGCCCGGTCGCTGCGAGCCCGGGACGGGCGAGATCCGCTACGAAGCGATCGCGGCCGAACTGCGCCGCCTCGGGTACGACGGCGTGATCGGTCTGGAGGGGTGGGCCAGCGCCGATCCGGACCGGGCGCTGGACGCCTTCCGCGCGGCGTTCGCCGCCTGACCGCACCGACGGTGCCTGATCGCGCACAGCTGCACCGCCACGCATCGACGACGACGGCCCCGAGACACCCTCGGGGCCGTCGTCCGTGTCACGCGTCGTAGGTCGTGGTCGCGGTGACTTCGGGCACGTCATGCCATCGGCTGTCTGCCACGCTCTCCTCGGCTGCGTCGACGATGGCCGCCGCCGCCCAGCCGTCGGCGGCCGAGGGCGCGAGCTGCCGACCGGTGCGGACCGACTCGAGGAAGAGTGCCGCCTCGATGGTCTTGAAGTCGTCGAAGCCCATCGACGTCCCCGCTCCCGGTTGGAAGCGGTCGAACGCCCCGAAACCGGGCTCGGCCATGATGCGCCGGTAGCCGTGCACCGAGTCGGCGTGCTCGAGCTCGTTCAGCCGCTCGAAGTTCCAGCGGATCGAGCCGCGCGTGCCGTACACCTCGAGGCGGTACTCGGCGCGGGCGCCGACGGCGACGCGGCTCGCGTCGAACACGCCCACCGCTCCCGAGTCGAAGCGCCCGATGACGGCGGCGTAGTCCTCGTTTTCGACCTCGCCCGTCTCGGCATCCGCGCTCCCCGATGCGAAATGGCTCACCGCGCCCGCGGAGGGGAGGGGGCGGCGGCGGATGAAGGTCTCCTTCGCCGCCGAGACCGCGGCGATGCGGCCCACGACGAACTGGGCGAGGTCGACGCCGTGCGAGAGCAGGTCGCCCATGACGCCCGAGCCCGCCTTCTCGCGCAGGAAGCGCCAGGTCAGGACGCCCAGGGGGTCGGCGGAGTAGTCGGCGAGGAACGACACGCGCACGTTCGTGATCGTGCCGAGGGCCCCGGAGCGGACGAGCTCGCGCGCGCGGGCCACGGCCGGCGCGTGTCGGTAGTTGAAGCCGACGGAGGTCACGAGTCCGGCGGCCTCGGCCGCCTCGGCGATCTCGCGCGACTCGGCGAGGGAGCGCCCCATGGGCTTCTCGATCCAGAACGGCTTGCCGGCGGCGACCGCGGCCAGGGCCATCTCGTGGTGGAGGAAGTTGGGCGAGCAGATCGACACGACGTCGACAGCGGGGTCGGCGAGAACCTCGCGGTAGTCGCTGACCGCGGCGGCATAGCCGAGCACGTCACGGGCGTGCGCGCGGCCGCGTTCGTCGGGGTCGGCGGCCACGACCAGGCGCGGGTGCGCTCCGATCTCGGGGAAGTGCGTGGGCACCGCGCGATACGCGCGGGAATGCAGGCGCCCCATCCACCCCGCCGAGATCAGTCCCACTCCGATGTGTCCGGACTCGCTCATCGTCTTCCTCTCGCTCGCGTCGTTGCGTGATCACATGTTGACAGAATGTATTGACAATTGCGAGTGCCGGTGCCAGGCTCACACCCGACAGCGACGTCAACCGATGAGCATCACCCGATGTCGAAGTCCTCATCGAAAGGGAACTCCATGAAGAAGCGCTTGATCGGCACCCTCGCCCTGGCGGCCTCTGTTGCGCTGGCACTGACCGCCTGCTCCGGGACAGGGCAGGAACCTGTGAACAACGGCAGCGACGGAGCTGCCACCACCACCGCCAAGAAAGACCTGACCTACGCCGTCATCACCCACTCGGGCCCCGGCGACAGCTTCTGGGACCGCGTGAAGTCCGGCGCCGAAGCCGCCGGCGGCGACTACGGCGTCACCGTCACCTACAACGCCGACCCCGACCCCGCCAAGCAGTCCCAGCTCATCGACAACGCCGTCGCGCAGGGGGTGAACGGCATCGTCGTCTCGATGGCCAACCCCGACGGTCTGAAGACGAGCGTCGAAGCGGCGGTGGCCGCCGGCATCCCCGTCGTCACCATCAACTCCGGCATCGACCGCTACGCCGAGTTCGGGGCCTTCACGCACATCGGCCAGACCGAGAGCGTCGCGGGCAAGGCCGTGGGTGAGCGTCTCAGCAAGGAGGGCCTGAAGAAGGGCCTCTGCGTCATCCAGGAGGCCGGAAACGTCGGACTCGAGGAGCGCTGCGCCGCCGCCACCCAGGCGTTCTCGGGCCAGATGGAGAACCTCCAGGTCGACGGCACCAACGACGCCGAGGTGAAGGCCACCATCAAGGCCAAGCTCCAGGCCGACCCCTCGATCGACACCGTCCTCACCCTCGGCGGCCAGTACGCCATCGACGCCGTCGGCGCGGTCGAAGAGTCGGGCAGCTCCGCCAAGATCGGCACCTTCGACCTCTCCGAGGACGTCGTCAGCGACATCGAGGCGGGCAAGATCCTCTTCGCCGTCGACCAGCAGCCCTACGTGCAGGGCTTCCTCGGCGTCACCGCGCTCTACCTCAAGAGCACGAACGGCAACGAGATCGGCGGCGGACAGCCCGTCTACTCGGGTCCCGCGTTCGTCACGAAGGACAACGCCGCCGAGGTCGCCAAGTTCGCGGCCAACGGCACCCGCTGACCCTCTCATCCCCGGCCGGGCGCCCGCGCCCGGCCGGGGACCACCGAAAGGACTCGACGATGACGACGACCGACATCGTGACAATCGCCACACGCCCCCGCCTCGAGCGGCAGCCCGTGCGGCGCCTGCTCGCCCGCCCCGAGATCGGAGCACTGGTCGCGGCCCTGGCCGTCATGTTCTTCTTCTCGGTCTACACCCCCAACTTCATGACCCTCGCCGGTGCCGGCGTGTGGCTGGAGTCGGGCTCGACGTTCGGCATCATGGCCGTCGCCGTCGCCCTGCTGATGATCGGCGGGGAGTTCGACCTCTCCGCCGGTGTCATGACCGGTTTCACCGCGCTGATCGTCGGCATCCTCACCACGCACTACGGCCTGAACATCTGGCTCGCCGTGCTGATCTCGCTCGCCGCCGCCCTGGCCATCGGCGCTCTCAACGGACTCGTCGTGATGAAGACCGGCCTTCCGAGCTTCATCGTGACCCTCGGCACGTTCTTCGTCCTCGCCGGCGCCGACCTCGCCGTGACCAAGCTCATCACCGGTCAGGTCGCGATCCAGGGCATGACCAAGGTGCCGTTCTACGACAGCATCCAGCCCCTGTTCGGCGCCTCGATCCGCATCGGCGACGGCACGTTCTACGTCTCGGTGCTGTGGTGGGTCCTCGTGACCGCGGTCGCCACCTGGGTGCTGCTGCGCACCCGCGCCGGCAACTGGATCTTCGCCGTCGGCGGCCAGCTCAACTCGTCGCGCCAGGTCGGCGTCCCCATCCTCAAGACGAAGATCGGGCTGTTCATGACCACCGCCGGTGCGGCGTGGCTGGTCGGCATGATCTCGCTGTTCCGCACCTCGACGGTGCAGGCCAACACCGGTGTCGGACAGGAGTTCATCTACATCATCTGCGCCGTCGTCGGCGGCTGCCTGCTCACCGGTGGGTTCGGTTCGGCGATCGGTGCCGCCCTCGGCGCGCTCATCTACGGCATGGTCTTCCAGGGCATCACCTTCGCGCAGTGGGACACCAACTGGCTGCGCACCTTCCTCGGGGCGATGCTGCTGCTGGCCGTGCTGCTCAACCACTTCGTGCGTCTGCGCGCGGGAGGGACGAAATGACCACCTCGACACAGACCCCGATCGTCGAAGTCCGAAACGTCGGCAAGAGCTACGGCCCGGTCAACGCCCTCTCCGGCGTCTCGACCACGGTCACCGCGGGCCAGGTCACGTGCGTGCTCGGCGACAACGGCGCCGGCAAGTCGACCTTCATCAAGATGCTCGCCGGGGCCCACAGCCCCTCCGAGGGCGAACTGCTGCTGGACGGCGCGCCCGTCACGTTCTCCTCCCCGAGGGATGCCCTGGATGCCGGGATCGCCACCGTCTTCCAGGATCTCGCCGTCGTGCCCCTCATGCCCGTGTGGCGCAACTTCTTCCTCGGATCGGAGCTGACCCGCGGGTGGGGTCCCTTCCGCCGCCTCGACGTGGCGCGGATGAAGGAGGTCACCTACACCGAGCTCGCCAACATGGGCATCGACCTGCGCGACGTCGACCAGCCCATCGGCACGCTCTCCGGCGGTGAGCGCCAGTGCGTCGCGATCGCCCGTGCCGTGTACTTCGGCGCGCGCGTGCTGATCCTCGACGAGCCCACCGCGGCTCTCGGCGTGAAGCAGTCGGGCGTCGTGCTGAAGTACATCGCGAAGGCGCGCGACCGGGGTCTGGGCGTCGTGTTCATCACGCACAACCCGCACCACGCGTACCCCGTGGGCGACCGGTTCCTGCTGCTGAACCGCGGCACGAGCATCGGCGACCACCTCAAGGCCGACATCACGCTCGCCGAGCTCACGAGCCTCATGGCCGGCGGGGCCGAACTCGACTCCCTCGCCCATGAGCTCGAGCGCTCGCTCGGCCCCGATGCGGAGCTCACGCGCGAGGTCGCCCAGGAAGCCGCGAAGACGCCTCAGCCCTGAGCGAGGCCGTGCGGTGTCCCCTCCGTCGGACGGGGGACACCGCACGGAGGTGACGCCGACGCCCGCCTCGGCGACAATGGAGGGATGCGATCCCCCCACGCGCTGGTCATCACCCTGCTCGCCGCCGGTCTCGCCCTGACCGGGTGCACCGGGTCTTCGGCATCCGACGAGCCGTCCGAGACGACGGCCGCGACGTCGGATGCCAGCCCCGTCGCCACCGCATCGCCGGTGCCGGCCGACGGCCCGGTCGCGGCGTTCCAGACCTGGTGGACGGCGGTGCGTTCCGCCGACACCGTCGCCGCGTGCGGTGCGCTGACCGAGCCCCTCCAGCAGCGGATGATCGCCGAGTACAAAGCCGCGACCGGCGTGGAGATCGACGATTGCGCCACCCTCATCCGGCAGAGCTCGGCCCTCTATGCGGCGGCGGGGCTCCCCGCCGATGTGACCGTCGACGTCGAGTCCGAGACCGCCGACGACGCGATGTTGCAGGTGACGTACGCCAACGGCGACTGCGGAACGGTGCACCTCGAGCGCACCGCGAGCTCGTGGGCACTCACCGAGCTCAGCGAGGAATGCGCCGGCTGACGCGTCCGGGCCGGAAAGGCGTCAGGGAAGGAAGTCCGCTCCGCTGAAGAAGCCGATGCCCAGCGACAGCAGGGCCGCGGCGACTCCCGCGATGAACCCGGCCGCGGCCAGTTCGCGCGCCATGCGGGCGTTCAGACTCAGGATGCCGGTGACCAACGACACGAGGGCGAGCGCCCAGATGCCGAGCTGTACCCATACGAACTGATCGAAGTCGGCGATCGCGCTGACCGAGACCAGGAAGATATGCCAGGCGATGACGATGCTCCCGGTGACGATCGCGATGATCGAGGCCACCCGGAGGTCGCCCTTCGGAACGGGCGGCGCGGGCGGCTGGGGTCGCGGAGGCACGCGAAGGCCCGGCTCGAAGGAGTCGGGGAGGTCGTCGTCTGCCATGGGGTGATCTTCTCAGGTCCGGCGGGTGAGGGCGACCGGTTGCGCGCCGACGATCGTGCTCGGACGAACGGTGGGGTGCCCCGGACGATCGGTCGGGCGCGCGGAATGCTCCGTTGCGAGCATCGAGCCATGACCATGACCGCCCCCGTTCCCGTCGCTCCCGTCGCCCGCATGAGATACGGCGGGCTCGTCGTCCTGATGCTGATGAGCTTCCTGCTCGTCACCGCCGAGTTCCTCCCCAACGGTGTGCTCACCGAGATGGCCGCGGGTCTCGGCATCACCCCCGGCCAGGCCGGGCAGACCGTGACGGTCACCGCGCTCGCCGGGCTGCTGATGGCTCCCACCGTCGGGCTGATCTTCCCGCGTCTGGACCGCCGCACGCTGCTCGTGATCGCGGCCGCCGCGGCCGCGGTCTCGAGCATCGCCGTGGCGGTCGCCCCCCACTTCGTCACGATCCTCGTCGCGCGCTTCCTCCTCGGCGCGGCGATCTCGACCTTCTGGTCGATGTCGATCACGGTCGCGGCCTCGCTGTCGGAGCCCGACCGCATCGGTCGCGCCGTCATGTTCACCTCGGCCGGTCTGTCGCTGGCCACCGTCGCGGGCGTCCCCCTCGGCGTCCTGCTGAGCGAAGCGCTCGACTGGCGTCTGGCGTTCCTCGTCGTCGGGTTCGCCTCCGCCGTCGTGGGGGTGGCCGTGCGTCTCGTCCTGCCCCCGGTGCCGGCGGCCGCGGCATCCAGCATCCGACTCCTCGTCGACACGCGCCGCCGGCCCGGAGCCGCGCTCGGACTCGTCGGCCACGTCTTCATCGTGCTCGGGCACTTCCTCGCCTACACCTACGTGCGGCTCGCGCTGGAGCGCCTCCCCGAGGTGGATGCCGCAACGGTGGTCCTTCTCCTGACGCTGTTCGGAGCCGGCGGGCTCATCGGCAACATCGTCATCGGGATCGTGGTCGACCGGGCGTTCGTCATCCTGTCCGTCGTCGGTCCGCTCGCGATCGCGGCGTCGATCGTCGTGGTGCTCTCGCTCCCCGGATTCGCGGCGGTCGCCGCGGCGGTGTTCGCGTGGGGCTTCCTCTTCGCGTCGTGGCTGATCATCGTCAACACCTGGGTCGGACACCGGATGCCGGACCGACTCGAGGCGGGTGGCAGCCTCGTGGTCACGGGCTTCCAGCTCGCGATCGTCGCGGCCGCCGGTATCGGCGGGCTGCTGGTCGACGGAGTGGGCATCGTCGTCACGGATGCCGTGGGCGCGGCGCTCCTCGTCGTCGGTGCCGTGCTGTTCGGGTTGTCGCTGCGGGTGCCGCACTCGCGCTGAGCGTGCCCACGTGACGCGCGGCACAGCCGTGGCGGTTTGATCCCGGCCGTCGCGGCTCAGCCGTGCGCGATCGGGACCGGCCTCGCGGCGGCGCGCCATCGCGAGGGGGCCACGCCGGTGACGCGGCGGAACGCGCGGCGGAAGCCCTCATCGGAGGCGTAGCCCAGGGTCCGCGACACCTCGGACACGGACTCGCCGGCTTCGAGGAGCTCCTTGGCGCGGCGCACGCGCGCATCGGTGACGTAGCCTCCGGGGGAGCGGCCGAAGGCCTCGCGGAACCGCTCGGCGAACACCGAGCGCGACATCGCGGCGAGACCGGCGAGTTCGTCGGTGGTCCAGGTGTGCCCGGGATCCGCGACGATCGCTGCGGCGGCACGATCCAGGAACGGATCCTCCGAGCGCGGCGGCCACGCGGCGTTCGCATCGGCGAAGGCCCACGCGCGGATCGCCGCGAGGACCACCGTGCGCACCATGATGTGGCAGATGGTCGTGTCGCCCGGGCGGGGGGACTGGCCGAGGTGGGCGGCGAGTGCCGCTGCGGCCGGCTCGGCGCGCGTGAAGTCGTTGACGAAGACGACGCCGGGGAGCGCGCCGGAGAGGAGGGTGCGTGCCACTCTCACGGAGATGACGGTGACCTCGGCCCCGGACTGCGACGCGAGCGCGAGGTGCTGGCAGCCGAGCGAGACGAGAGCGTCGCCCGCGAGGAGCGTGCGGCGGCCGCGCAGGGTCGCTGCCTCACCCGATCCGGCGTCGATCGAGCAGCCGAGATTCTCGCCGATGTCGCCGGTGATCTCTCCCGCGCGCACGAAGAGCAGCGTCGCCTCGCCGGGCGGAACCGTCAGGCGTTCGCCCGCCTCGAGTGTCGAGCGGCGCGCGTGTTCGGCGCGGATCTCGAGCGACGCGAGCGCGCGATCGAGGGCGGCGGCGTGCGAAGTCACACCGCGGGAAACCACGGCGTCGTCGACGGTATTCCGCACGGGCGGCCGAGCCGCCCGTGGCGTGGGGCCGTAGGCTGCGCGGGTGAGAACGATCGGCGTCGACCTGGCCGCGGGCGTGCCCGGCACCGCCCTCGCCGAGCTCGTCTGGACCGACGGCGGCGCCCGGCTCACACGGCTGGAGGCCGGGGTCGATGACGCCACGATCGTGGCATCCGTCTCCGGCGAAGCGGTCTGGCTCGGGGTCGACTGCCCGCTCGGCTGGCCCGACGCGTTCGTCGACTTCGTGCGCGCACACCACTCCGGCTCCGCCCACGAGCTCGTTGACGGCGGAGCCGACTGGCGTCGCCCGCTCGTCTACCGCCACACCGATCACGTGGTGCGCGAGCGCATCGGCCGCTGGCCGCTCAGCGTCTCGACCGATCGCCTCGGTGTCACCGCGCTGCGGTGCGCGGGGCTTCTCGGGCGGCTCGCCGAGGCGGGCTTCCCCGTCGACCGAGCAGCCGAGGGGCGCCTGTTCGAGGTGTACCCCGGCGGCTCGCTGCGTCTGTGGGGCTTCGACACGACCGGATACCGGGTGGATGCCGAGCGCCGGGCCGTTCTCCTCGAGACACTGTCCGCGCGCGCTCCGTGGCTCGAACTCGGCGGCTTCGCCCCGCTCGCGGTCGCGAACGTCGATGCCTTCGACGCGGTGGTGGCCGCTCTGGCGACGCGCGCCGGTGCGCTCGGGGCGTTCGAGCCCCCGGCATCCGAGGTCCTCGACATCGTCCGGCGGGAGGGGTGGGTCGTGCTGCCGGAGGGGGCAGTGGAGGCGCTCGCGTCACCGTGACGCGTCCCGAGATTTCCCGCGCAATTCCTCGCCCAGGGCGGATTCGGGTCATGTTCCCTACAGATGAAGCCGCGGGTGGATTCGGCGCAGCGCATGGTTGCCGTGCTCACGTCTGGGCCAGCGCGAGTTCCGCGTGGCGCGCGGCTGCTGAGAGCGTGTGCGAGGTGAGCCGCGCCAGCGCAGAATTTACTCCCCCTTCAGCTATGTATTAAGGGGCCCTACAGTGCGATCATGGTCAAGCCGATGAAGTACCGCGACCTGGTCAGGTTGCTTCGGGATGCCGGATTCGACTCGGAGCAGGGGAAGGGCGATCACGAGAAGTGGTCGGCACCGGGGCTGTCGCGCCCCGTCATCATCACGCAGACGCGAGAGGTGTCGCCAGGATTGACGCGGAAGGCGCTGGCGGCCATCGAGGAAGTGAAGGGACAGGACCGATGACGATGATCGATGTCACGGCCACCCGCTGGGACGGCGGATGGGAACTCGCAATCGACGGCGATCCTGTGACTCAGGTGCGCACTCTCGACCGTGCAGAGCAGCAGGTCCGCGACTACCTCGACACCCTCGCCCCCGACGTCGACCACAGCGATGTGCGCGTGAACCTCATCCCCGATCTCGGGACCGGCGTTTCGGTTCGCGTCAGGGAGGCGCGGGAGGCCACAGCGGCGGCGCAGGAGCGTCAGGTCGCTGCAGCGCGCCAGGCACGCACGGTCGTGCGCGAACTTCGCGCGCACGGCGTCACGGTCTCCGACGCCGCTGTGCTGCTCGGCGTCAGTCCCGCCCGCATCAGCCAGCTCGCCAGAGACAAGACCGACGCAGCTGTCGCGTCCTGACCTCTGGAGCGGAGGATGGGGGCATGCGCGACGACCGGGTACCGCGGACGCCTATGACGAGGGCTCGGGACCCGGTCAGGAAGGACAGGTCAGACAGGGCTTCTGGTGGGCGGACTTATCCGCAAGGTGCGATCGAATCAGCGGACACCTTGCCCCGACCCACGGGTAGGACGGGAGATGACGGCGCGAGCGCAGACCACCTCCGGGGAGGAAGGTGCCGGTTCCGCCGGCTTGGAGCCTCTCCGCTGATGATGTAGGAGGCCGGTTCCCGCCAGCCAGGGGATCTCATCGCAACCCCGCTACGCGAGGTAGCCCGGCTGCTGCGCAGTCGGGATATCAGGCCTCCGCTGCTGTGCAGCCTCGGAGGGGTATTACTTCTGCTCACATGTTGGATCGACTGGCGGGCAACTCCACCACAAACGATCGGTTTTGAACGACGGCATCGTTAGCTCTGCCGCGGACAAACAGTCACCGGTACCGTTCGACCATGGGGGAAACCGAGGACGTCGTAGCGGATCGCATGGAGTGGCTTTCGGAGAAAGCTAAGCCCCGGGTCGAACTCGCGCGTAGGCGTTCCAACGAGCTGATGGAGGACATCAGCCGATGGAGGAAGCCCGACCCGCTTAGAACGGGTCTCTGAATCGGCCTGACTTTCGTTCCTATCGGGAGCCTTGTCCGGCAGGGGCCGGATTGGCTGATTCGAGGTCAGCGTAGTACGCGTTCTCGACCTCGGCGGGGGTGCGCATATCAAGCTCGCCGTGGAGCCGCTGGTTGTTCCACCACCAGACCCACTCCAGAGTCGCGAGCTCAACCTGCTCGACGGTTCGCCAGGGGCCGCGCTGACGGATGAGTTCAGTCTTGTAGAGGTTGTTCACTGCCTCGGCCATCGCGTTGTCGAACGAGTCGCCGACGGTGCCCGTCGAGGAGACGGCGCCGAGTTCGACGATCCGGTCGGTGTAGACCATGGCGGTGGAGTTCGACCCGTGGTCCGCGTGATGGATCAGCCCGTCGAGCCTGCCGCCCGCGCCCCACGCGGCCATGTCGAGCGCCGGCATAGGCAGGACCTCTGACCGCAACGTCGATGCGACGTTCCAGCCGACTATGCGTCTCGAGTACACGTCCGTGACGAACGCGACATACGCGAACCCGGACCACGTCGCGACGTAGGTGACGTCGCAGACCCAGAGCCGCCTGGGCGCGGGAGCGGTGAACCTGCGGTTCACGAGATCGGCAGGGAGCGCCGTCGTCCTGTCCGAGCGGGTGGTGAACACGCGTTTCGACTTCCTCACGCCGCGGACGCCAGCCAAGCGCATAAGACGTTCGGTCTGGTCGCGGCCGATGTCCCACCCCTGCCGGCGCATCAACGCATGCATCTTCCGTCGCCCGTAGACGCCGTAGTTCTCCGCATGCAACCGCGCGACCTCCGGCACGAGCAGCTCGTCACGCAACCGCCGCGCTGACGGCGTTCGGGCGAGGGCGGCGCGGTAGCCGCGGGAGGTGAGGAACCCCTGGACTGCGGGTTTCAGGACCCGGCAGATGAGCTCGACCCCGTAACGATCCCGGTGTTCGTTGATGAACCGGATCATCTCGGTCAGGGGCGGTCGAGCTCCTTCGCGAAAAACACACTCGCAGCCTTGAGAATCTCATTCGCCTTACGAAGCTCGGCGTTCTCCTTCTGCAGCCGCTTGATCTCCGCCGCCGCTTCCGTTGTCAGCCCGGGTTTGGCGCCCGCGTCGACTTCCGCTTGGCGCTGCCACAGTCGCAGCGTCTCCGGGCTCATCCCCAGCAGGCCTGCGACATGCCGCGCGGCGCTCATCATCGTCGGGTGCGAGGGCCGCGTCTCCGCGAGCATCCTGAGCGCCCGCTCACGCATCTCCGGCGAATACTTCCTGTTCATCGTCTTCCATCCTTGCTTGAAGAACGGAACGAAAGTCAGGCCGATTCAACCACCAACGTCATGCGATGGACCGAGCTGATCATCATCGATGAGGCCGAACGCCTGACACCCACTGGCCTTGAGTTGATCCGTGACCACCACGACCGCACCCACATCGCAGTCGTCCTCATTGGTATGCCCGGTATCGACCAGCGCTTCCGCCACTACCCCCAGCTCTACAGCCGCCTCGGCTTCTCCCACCGCTACCGCGCCCTCGGCCGCGACGAACTCCTCTTTGTCCTCGACCGCCACTGGAAACGCCTCGGCAAAACTCTCGACGCTGATGACTTCACCGACGCACAAGCAATCGCCGCGATCGAACGCATCACACGCGGCAACTTCCGACTCCTCGAACGCCTCTTCCCCCAAATACAACGCGTCCTACGAATCAACCAGCTCGAAACCATCACCGACGATGTCATCGAAGCCGCCGCCAGTGTCCTCGTTACCGGATAAGACCCGCCACTGACGCGCGCAGAACACCGCCAGATTGGATGCAAATCCACACGTATCGAAACCCGCCAACGGCACAAGTGGTTTCGGTACAGAGTTTCGGGACGGTCGTTCAGTGAGCGGTAGCGGCGCGCGCGGGTCGGACGCGAGCAATTCCAGCGGCGGTGCTGGGGGCGGTGGCGAGGGCGGTCACGATGTAGCCGGCAACGGCAGCGCCTAGGAGCGCTTCGACGTGGAGGGTCGGAGCCGCAACCAGGCCAACGTGATTCAGCGCCGCCGTGAAGCTGACGGTGATGCCGAACACGACCGGGACTGAGACGAGAAGAGCTGTTCCGACATACATGAGCGGTTCGATGAGGCTCGCCAAGACGAGGTTCGCTGGGCTCGCTCCAACGGAGCGCAACTGGCGCTGCTCGCGCTGCGAGTAGCCGACCACGGAAAAGAGGACGGTCGCTGCACCAACGAGGGCGATGACCGCCCCGGGAGCGAAGAGTACAAGGCCCTGCTGGGCGTTGACGGCCGCTTGTTCTGCTTGACCGGTGGCTATCTCCCACGTGCGGGACAGGCTGAAGTACACACCCATGATCACAAGCACCATCGCCAGAGGCGCGACAGTCGACGAGGTAGCGGACAGGCGCTGCGTCGCTCTGATTCGCGCGAGCCACCACGCAGGCCACGCGCTCGGCGGAACGACCCGTGTCCACAGGCCGAGAAGCGGTCCGAGAACGAGCGGAGAGAGGATGCTGATTGCCGCGGCCGCTGCGAAAGCTGCGATCAGTCCCGTCGTGGAAGCGGGACCGGGATCGGGCTGGCCTGCTGTAGATGTCGCGATCCCTACCGTCGCCAGGGCGGCGACTACTCCCAATATCCAACGGCCGATCCTGCGTCCTGGCCGTCCCTGAGCGGCGCGAAGCACTTCCAGCGGAGGGATACGTGAAGCCCGACCCGCAGGAGCGAGTCCGCCGAGGATAGCGAGAGTCGAAACCACGGCGACGGCCAGGGCGATGGGCGCGATAGACACATCAGCGGCGATTGGAACGCTGATCGTCGTGACGTGGAGGAGAAAATCGAGAGATGGCTGCGCGAGGAGCGGAGACACGGCGGCTCCGACGGCAGATGAGACGACAGCGACGAGGAGAAGCCGGCACAGCACGATAAGGCGAACGTGTACCGGCGCGGCCCCAGCGAGACGCCAGGTTGCGATGAGTTTCCTGTCGAGTTCGACAGATGTACCGGCAACCGAGGACGTGACGAAGATCATCGGGACGCCAATGCCGAGGATCATCATGAACAACGCGACCTGAGCGACGACAGCGCCGGTCCCTTCGGGGGCATCGCGCAAAGCGAGTTGTCCCGCTGGCCCTGCGACAGAGAACACGACCGTGAGGGCGAGCGCGGCGAGGGCACCGGCGGTGAGAAACAACACCGCTGGGCCGACGCTGACGCGCGGGTTCCTCACGGTGGCACTGAGAATCAGGCGAAGCATCAGGCTGCTCGCGGGGCAGACATGGCGCGAAGCACGGCTGCGCCATCGGCTCCGCGCAGCTCGGCGGCGAGCACGCCGTCTCGCATGACCAGCACCCGGTCGGCGCGAGCCGCGAGGGAAGGGTCATGCGTGACGTAGACCAGCGCCGCTCCCGACGAGCTCAACGACTCAAGGTGCTCCACGACGGCATCCGCGTTCTCGCTATCGAGAGCACCGGTTGGCTCATCAGCGAAAACGAGCTGTGGGTGCGCGATCAACGCACGGGCGATGGCGAAGCGCTGCTGCTCGCCCCCCGACATAGTGCCCGGAAGGGCTCGCCCGCGATCGCCAACCCCCAACCGATCCAGGACGCTCCGTACGACGTCAGCGGCGACACGTCGTCGGCTCAGCCGCATCGGCAGAACGGCATTCTCAAACCCAGAAAGCGTCGACACCAGGTTGTACTGCTGAAACACAAAGCCCACTCGTTCCCGATACTCCCGCGCCAGATGAGCCCCGCTCATCGACGCGACATCGCGACCGAACAGCGCCACCGACCCAGAGGACACCGGATCGAGGCCAGCGAGGCAGTACAGCAAAGAGGATTTCCCGGAACCGGACGGACCTACGACCGCCACCCGCTCCCCGGCCCCGACGCGCAGCGTCACACCACGTAGAACGTCGCGCGTCTCTCCCCGACGCACCTGAAACCCCTTACGCACATCGCGAGCTTCAAGAACGGCAGGACCCTGCGCCTCTCCGTCGTTGAGTGGAATCAGAGCCATTGCACCCTCCCGAGTAGGCGCGTCGCGCCGGACCCGGCCAATCTACCGCTCCCGACCCACGGCCGTCCTGGCGGCGTCCTCTTTGTAGGTTTCCGGAATCGCTCGAAACTGATCGTTTCCGGGGCGGCTCAGCCGACGTCGACGCCGACCCTGTGAAACGCGGCGTTTTATGGCGCAGTATTCGCGGCGATAAATGTCGTTGGTGAGTCACTTCACAGCGAGGGCTCGCGCGTGAATCGCACTAGTTCGGGCTACGTTGTGGGCGCCCCTGGTGTCACCCCACTGCGCGGGAACTAGCATCCCGCTGTGCGGGGGATCCATCGGCCAGCCTCATCTCCACCGCGAGGCTCGCTGGACACGGAGAACTATCTCTACTCGGTCGCGGGCCTGGAGCTTGGAAAGGATGCGACTGACGTAGGTCTTGATGGTGGCCTCGGACAGCTGGAAGCGTTCAGCAAGTTCGCGGTTGGTGAGGCCCTCAGAGATTGCGTGGGCTACTTCGCGCTCTCTGGGTGTGAGGGTTTCGAGTGTGTCGACACTCTGCGTGAGGTTCTGGGTCTGCCTCCAGGCGTCACTTTCCAGCATTTTCCTGGTGATGCGGGGTGTGACCACGCACGTCCCCTGTACAGATTTGGGGAGGGCTTCTTCCCTCGCCGTTAGGAGATCGCGCAGGGTGGTCGGGGCGTGCAGAGCGTGTCAAATGGTGTGTGTAAGGGGTGGGTCTCCTTACGAAAGGAAACACACTGTTGGCTATCGACAAGGCGGCGCGTGAAGAGCGGCGTAAGGCCCAGGCTGAGGGTGCTCAGCGTCTGATCGAGTCCGGGATGCTGGATGACTTGTTCGCGAAGATCGACGCCGGC